>CAZVAX010000125.1:0-9117 GCA_964625215.1 uncultured Anaerolineaceae bacterium
ATTATGCCTTACTTTGGTGAGCAGTAGCTTTTTTCATTCTGTAAGGTAATCAGATGTTTAATTATTTTCGGTAACGTAGGGACAGACCTGCGTGTCTGTCCAGGGCGAACACATAGGTTCGCCCCTACGTGTGGCGATGCACCGGCAAATCTATTTCACGATATTGACCGTGGTTGCCAACCTGCGGTCGAAGGCGAATTGTTTTTTGGTTTCGTAGCCCGGCAGGCTCCAGCGGAAGAGCCATTTGGCCGCGCTGGGCGAGAGGTTGATGCAGCCATGTGAGCGCGGATGGCCGAAGTCGTTGTGCCAGAAGGTGCCGTGGATGGAGATGCCGCTGTCGGTGATGTAGAGAACCCAGGGGACGCCGGGTAGATCGAAGCCGCTGGCGGTCAGGTCTCCGGCGGCCATGTGACGCGAGGGCCGTTTGTGGAAGGTGTCGAAGACGCCGGTGGGGGTGGTGTACGTGCCGACGCGCAGGACGGCTCCCGTGGCGGCGCGCGCCGCAAAGACGGGACGCTCTTTCTCGAAGGCCAACACGAGTTGCTGGTCGAGGCGCACTTCGATGCGCTTGTCCACGCCGGGAGTGTTGGGAGAAATGGGCGCGATCTCGGATGCCGAAAGCAGACGCAAGTGCTTGGCGGGGATGTAGTAGAACTCGTTCCACTTGTCGTCCAGCAGGCGATACCAGACGCTTCCATCCGGACCTTGGGCGGACGCCATCACCCAGTGGGTGGTTTCGTAATACAGGCGATGTTTGACTTTGGATGTGGGGTCGGGCCATTCGTAGGCGTCGGTGAAGGGGACGCTGATCTCACCGAGCAATCCCTCTTCGGGATAGGTTGTCCCGGAATAAGGTTCGTTGAGCAACGTGCGGACGGGTTGCACCCAACCCGAATAGAGGAAACTGCCATCCTCCATTTCGTACCAGACGCGGTTATAGGCTTCGGTATCGTCGTCGAGGGCCGAGCCGACGAGGGCGACGACGAGGTCGCGCCAGTAGAGTTTGACGCGCTTGCCTTTGTTCGAGGGGATGTCGCGCGACCAAAGCGAGCCGGCGCAGATGCGTCCCTGGAAGGTGAAGGCGGCTCGATGCGCTGAATCCGATTCCTGGTCCAGAAAGAACGAGAGCGGACGGCCCGGGTTCAGGAGTCCCAGCAGGCCCAGTCCGCTCAGTTTGAGAAAGTCGCGGCGCGTGTTTCTTCCGCTTGAAAAGTTGTTCATGTCGCGCTTGGGGACGCAAAATAAATTTTGCGGCACATCAATAATGCACGTTGACCACCGTCCCCACCGAAGCCCAGTTGTAGAGCCATTGCGCGTCGGGGATGGAGAGGTTGACGCAGCCGTGACTCATGGGAACGCCGAAGTTGTTGTGCCAGTAGGTGCCGTGGATGCCGTAGCCTTTGTAGAAGTACATCGTCCAGGGGACATTTGGCAAATAATAGCCGGGGCCGGCCATGGTGGTGGATGCGTACTTGACGTAAATTTTGTAACTGCCGGTTACGGTGGGATATTGCCATGTGCCGGTGGAGGTGAGGAAGGAGTTGACGATTACATCGCCTTCGTAGGCGTAGACCATTTGCTGGCTGAGGTTCACGTCAATCCAGCGCGCGCCGTAACTGACGGCGGGCGCGGCGTTTGCGGCTTTGGTCGGCGCGGCGACACGGGTGGGCGGCGCGATGGAGGTGGGCGTGTCGGCCAGAACGACCGCTTCGGCCACGCCGGGAGTCTCGGTGGGCAGGGGAGTGTCGGTGATGGAGGGCGTGGCGGTGAATTCGGGCGTGAGGGTGATGGTGGGCGTGAATGTAAGGGTGGGAGTTCGGGTGGGGGTCTTGGTCGGCGTGAGGGATGGAGTAGGCGACCAAACCGGGGTAAAGGTCGGTTTTTCGAGTTCGGCTTGCACGAAATGCGGACCCTCCGCGGTGGCGGTGTGAGTCGGCTCGGAGTTGACGTTCATCATCGAGGCCACGACGGGCGCATTGAAATATCCCGCCACGGCGATGGCGATGCAAAGGAAACCCGCCAACAGCAGGGCATAGGCGAGTCCGCGGCGATTTTTCTTTGGCGGGGCGGCGGGGGGGATAGGTTGTTGTTGGAATTGGGCTGGTTTGGAGGCGGGAAGCGCGATGCCCTCCGCCGGTTTGGAAATGTTGCGCCGGAGCGCGGCAATCGGGTCATCGGCGGGCGCGGCGGGCGATTCGGTCGGACCGAGGCGGCTGCGCGCCCACTCCACGGCTTTGCGCGCCCGCGGACTTTCCGGGTTGATCGCCAGCGCGCGTTGGGCGTGTTCGAGCGCGAGACGCGGCTCGGAAACCGCCGTCAGCAAGAGCCAGGGTTCTTCGGTTTCGGGGGCGAGGTGGGCGGCTAATTCGGCGTGGCGACGCGCGGCGGCCTTGTCCCCCTGGCGCAGCGCGTCGCGTGCGATTTGGATGGCCTGTCGAACCTGGTTGGGGTCGGCGCTCATGCTCGTTTATCCTTTAAGAAAGTGTACCACTAGTTCCAGCGATCCGTGTTCAGCCAACAGTGTTCAGTTGCCAATTACCACTGTATCTCCACCGGCGTGCCGGTCTCGGCCCAGTTATACAACGCCGCCGAATCGTACTCGCCCAGCACCACGCACCCATAGGAGATCGGCCTGCCCAAAAAGCCGGCCCACAGCCGCGCGCCGCTCGGCAGAATCGGCAGGGCGTGAATGCCGTTCTCCAATCCGCCGGCCCAGTAAACGCCGAGCCAGTTCGGCATCCAGATATTCCAGGTCGCGCCATAGGCGTTGGGGATCTTGCTTTGCACCGCAAAGACTCCCGTGCGAGTGGCGTTGTTCATTCCGGTCGAAGCGACGAAACTCCAGATCATCACATTGCCTTCATACACGTACATGTGTTGTTCGGAAATATCCACCAGAATATATTTACTGCCCGAATAAGCGACCTCCGCTCCCGCCGCGGCGACCGCGCGTTCGGGGGTGGGCGTATCTTGCACGATGGCGGCCTCCGCGATCCCCGGCGTGGAGGTGGGCATGGGCGGGGGCGTGATGGTTGGAGTGGCCGTCGGTGTGGGCGGGGGCGTGAAACTGGGTTTGAGCAGATTCGACAGGGCCGAGTTGACCGCTTGAGAGGGCGTCGCCGCCTGCCAGTACGACGCGACCGCCGGGGTGGCGGTCACCGACACGGCGACGAAGGTTAACGCGACGCAAGCCAGTCCCGCCAGCAGGATCAGCGACAGCGGCAAGCGGGTCCCCTTTCCTTTCGCCTCTTCTTTGACCCTGGCGGGCGCGGCCGTTTCGGGCGTTCGCGCCGCTTTGGGCAACGCGCGCAGGATCGAGTCGTTCATGTGGGAAGCGGGTTTGCGGTTCATGGGATGGACGGGACGGGAGTCGATTCCACGCTCTCGTTATTGACAAAGCACAATATGCCCTGCACGATGCCTTCGGCTACCTGGTCGGTGTGCGCGGTTAGAAAATCGCGGTCGAGATAGAGGAAGCCGGTCTCGATGATGGCCGCGACGGTGTTGGGAGAGATCTCTGAGAAGGTGTGATATTGCGTCATGTCGCCGGTGATGCTCCCCGCGTGGTAGGTCATGCCGGTGACGCGCTGGTAGCGGTCCACCAAACACGCGGTGAGACGGTTGGCGCGGCTGACGTCGCGCGTGTCCATGGCCGCGGCCACTTTGAAGCCGGTGGCCTGGTCGTTGACGTATTCGCACGAATCGTTGTGAATCGAAACGAGCGCCACGCCGTTGTATCCGCTCAAACGCGTATCGTATTCCTTCAGGAGTTCCACTTCAAAGCCTTTGCCAGTCAGGCTCTCCTCCACGAGCAGGGCGATCTCGTAATTCATATCCTGTTCGGTCAGCGTGGGGTTGCCATCCTCATCCTCGCACACCGCCCCCGAGTCGTGACCGAGATGCCCGGCCACAATGCCGATCCGCTTGGGCGGTTCCGGCGTGAAGACGACCGCGTTGCCTCCCGCCGGCCGCGGCGTGAGCATCCTCTGAATCTGCTGGGAGAGGTCGCCCAGCGAGAGATTACCCGGTTGCACGGTGGTAAACAGCGTAGCCAGCAAAACCGCCACCAGCAAGGTCGGCCCGACGAGGTGGGCGCGTTCCTTTGGCTTCTTGCGCGAGGGGGTGGGCGAGGTTGTCGGCTTGTCCATTTCGTATAATATAACCACATGACTCCGAAAAGGCAAGGGAGAATTGACCCGCCCGGGGAACGTTCGTTTCCAGCGGTTTCGGCATTTTCCACTTGACTCCCCCCTGCCTCGCAAGTATGATGATTCGCACTGGAGACTTTCGTTGATGACCTTCGATCCCAACCTCTTCCGCCAAACCATGCGCGCCTGGACGACCGGCGTAGCCGTTATTCTGGCGTCGCATCAGGGCGAAACCTACGGCATGACCATCAACTCGTTCACATCTCTCTCGCTCGACCCGCCGCTCGTCACGGTGGTGTTGCAAAATTCCACGCACATTCACGGACTCATATCCCAATCCCGCGCTTTCAGCGTGACTATCCTCTCCGCCGACCAACAGGGCCTGGCCGAAAACTTCGCCGGCAAACTGCACGGCCCGGAGCGCATGGCCGGAATCCAAACCCGGCCCTTTGCCTCCGGCGTCCCCTCCCTCGCGGGCGGACTTGCCAGCCTCGATTGCCGCGTCGTTCATACCTACGCGGCGGGCGCGAACACCCTGATCGTCGCCGAGGTGTTGGAGACGCGCGTCGCATCCGCCGAGCCGCCGCTGGCGCATCACAATCGAGAATATCGCCAACTCGCCCCCTCGCCTTGACCCTCTCCCAACACATGTGGAGAGAAGAGAATCTCGTGGAGGGACTCATGTCCGACCAACTGACAACCGAAGAAAAACAAATCCTGCTCCGCCTCGCCCGACAGGCCCTTGAAGCGGGCGTGCGCGGCGAAAAACTTCCGCCGTTGGATTGGGAGTCCCTGCCGCCGCGCTTGCGCGAGGAGGGCGCGTCTTTTGTCACGCTCACCGAGCAGGGCAACTTGCGCGGGTGTATCGGCGCGCTCGAACCGTACCAGCCGCTGGCCGAGGATGTGCGCGAGCACGCCGTCTCCGCCGCGCTCGAAGACTATCGCTTCCGGCCCGTGCAACCGGCCGAGTTGGGCCGCATCCGCCTCGAAGTCTCGCGCTTGACCGTGCCGGTTCCGCTCGATTACAGCGCGCCCGAGCATCTGCTCCAAAAGTTACGTCCCCACGTGGACGGGGTCGTCCTGCGCGATGGGCCGCGCCGCGCCACCTTCCTTCCGCAGGTGTGGGAAAAAATCCCCGACCCGGCGGATTTCCTCGACAACCTGTGCTACAAAATGGGCGCGGCCGCCGATACGTGGAGGCGCAAGCATCTCGACGTGTTGATCTACCAGGTGGAGGAATTTCAGGAATGATCGGCGGATACAGAAACCAGGTTTCTCCGAGAAACCCGGTTTCTGTTTTATAATCGAACCATGTCCGAGGAAGTTGATATCCTGTTTCAAGACGCGCTGGAAGCCCTGCGAAACGGCGACCGCCCGCGCGCCAAAGACCTGCTCACCCGCCTGATCAAGACCGACCAGAACAACGTCAACTACTGGCTGTGGATGAGCGCCGCGGTGGAAACCGCCAAGGAACGCGTCTACTGCCTGCAAACGGCTCTGCACGTGGACCCCGAAAATGCCGCGGCCAAACGCGGCCTGGTTCTCCTCGGCGCGGCCCCGCCGGATGAAACCATCCAGCCCTTCCCGGTCAATCGTCCGCGCGCCTGGGAGGAACATCTCAAACTCGCCCATGAAAAACCCAAGGAAAAGAAACCCTTCCTGAAACGTCCCCTTGTGCGCCTGGCGGGACTGGTTGTAGCCGCGGCGGCGGTGTTGAGTCTCGTCTTCTTTGGATTCATCCTCCCCAACCAGGAACAGTTCACCCGCCGCATCGTCGGGACCCCCACCGGGCCGACGCCCACCTTTACGCTTACGCCTACCTTCGTCAACGCCACGGCTGGCGCCTCGCCCACCTTCGTCGGTCCCACCCCACTCTGGGCTTTCCTCCCACAAACGTATACGCCCACGCCGTTTTATCTTCCCGCCGATAACGATCCGCAACTCGCAGAGATTATGCGCGCGGTGCGTATCGCCTATGCCAAGGGCAATTGGGAGGAGATGCGCGGCTTCCTCACTCAGGGTCTTACCTATCGTCCCGACATGCCCGACTTGTGGTATTTGATGGGGGAGAGTTATCGCTTCGAGGAAAAATACAGCGAAGCGCTTGACGCCTACAACCACGCCCTCGAAATAAACGATAACTTCGGCCCGGCATACGTTGGACGAGCGCGCGTCGCGTTGGCGCAGGATGAAACCGCCGACGTGCTGAGCGAACTGACCACGGCCATCGAACGTTCACCCTTGTTTGTGGAGGCCTATGTTTTGCGCGCCGCGTACTACACCGATCACGGCCAGCCGGAGGCCGCGCTGGATGATTTGCGAGTCGCCGGGCAACTGGTTCCCGACTCGGCCCTGGTCTTCTATGAATATGCCCGCGTCTACCTGGCCCTCAATGAGCCGGAAAAGGCCGTCTCGGCCGCGGAATATGCCAAGCAACTTGACATCACCATGCTGCCTATTTACCTGATTCTCGGCGAAGCCTACGGCGCCAACGACCAGCCGAAAGAGGCCGCCCAGGCCCTGCAAACCTACCTGACTTACTCGCCCGATGATCCCGCCGCGTATTTGACGTTGGGCAAACTGCACTACCTGGCCGGGGATTACGAATCGGCCCTGGAAGATCTCGACCACTCCATTCAGTTGGAGAATGAACCGGAAGCGCGCTTGTATCGCGGATTGGTTTACGTGGAATTGAAGCGCGGCGCGGACGCCGTCCGCGAACTCGACCACGCGCTGGATTTCTATCCTGAATCGTTCACGGCCCACATGGGTATGGTCCGTGCGCTCTTTCTGGACGAAAAATTTGGCAGCGCCTCCATCGAGGCGGATACCGCCTTCAACTTCGCCGAGACCGACGAGCAGAAGGCGCAGGTGTATTACTGGCGCGCCAAATCCTACGAAAAGCAAACCCCGCCGCGCAACGACGCGGCCAAGCGCGATTGGGGGGCCCTGCTGGCCCTGCCGGAGAGCGCCGTCCCTGCCGCGTGGAGACGTGAGGCGCAACAACGCGTGGCCGCCTTGACCACTCCTACCATCACGCTCACTCCCACGCGCACCGGCACACCCACCAAGACTCCCTCTCCCACGCGCACCCCCTCGCCGGGACCCAGCCCCTCGCCGAGTCCCACGCCCAGTCCAACCCCGAGGTAAGGGAAGAACGAAACCTTCATGAAGACTCACCCTGGAAGCCGCCCTTTCAGGGTGAGTTTGTTTTTGGGGATGCGATTGAGAACATTTTCAAGTCGGGTCAAAAAAAATCTGGACAAAGACGCGCGTTTTTCTGCTTGTGTTTGAGAAAAAATCACAATACTCAAGAGGGGGGCCGGCCTGATCTTGTTGTGATGAAGTTGGCCGGCATTCCTCGGGACGCGAAGCAAAGCCAGGATACCGCCTTCTGAAGGTTGGTTTTCAAACCGGCATCGGAACGCTCGCATACTCAGGAGAATGCGATGATCATCAACGCTGCAAAATTTGCTCCCGCCGATAAAGGCGGTCCGCCCGCGCAACCGTAAAAGAAGGATGAACATGGGGAGACGTTCGGGGGTGTTTTTTACATTGCAATGAGGCGGCATCCAACCTATAATCGCCGCATTGACTCTCGCGGATGATTATAGGAATATCCATGAACATTCTTGCCCAACCGTTCGAAAGCAAATATTGGCAGTACGCCCTGGGCCTGGCCTTTTTCACGGTCTTCTATAACCTGGCCGAGGGATTGATCTCCATCTATTTCGGCGTGCAAGACGAGGCGCTGACCCTCTTCGGCTTCGGCGTGGACTCGTTCATCGAAGTCGCCTCGGGGATTGGCATTTTGGCGATGGTGTTTCGCATCCGGGCAAACCCCGAAACGCCGCGCTCACAATTCGAGCGGACCGCCCTGCGCGTCACCGGCGCGTCCTTTTACCTGCTCGCGGTGGGACTGGCCCTCAGCGCCGCAATCAACCTCCTCACCGACCACAAGCCGGAGACCACCTTCGCCGGACTCGTCATTTCGCTCGTGTCCATCGCGGTGATGTGGGCGTTGGTGTGGGGCAAACGCAAAGTGGGAAACGCGCTTCATTCCTCCCCCATCCTGGCCGACGCGAATTGCACGATGGTGTGCATTTACATGTCGATCGTTTTGCTGGTTGCCAGTTTGGTCTATCAACTGATCGGCTTCGGATTCGTGGATAGCCTCGGCGCGCTCGGCTTGATCTATTTTTCGTTCAACGAGGGAAAAGAAGCCTTCGAGAAAGCCGCGGGCATGGAAACCTGCTCTTGCGAGGACGAGTGCAAGGATTAAAGGCGCAAACCGCCTATTAAATTCCTTTTTGCCTGAACTTTCTTATCTCTCCTCGTTTGATTTCACATTCCCAAATCCTGATCACTTTCCACCCTTGTTTTTTTAACTCGCAAACGATATTTTGGTCGCGCGCGACGTTTCTTTGGATTTTCGTTCGCCAATAGTTCGCATTGTCAGATGGGGAAAGGTTTCGACATCCATGACCATGCCAAAAGCAACCGTCCGCAAAAACGGCGATCCGCTGTTTGGGAAAAACAAAATCAGGATGTCCGAGAAGTTTGTAATTCCTGCGCCACCCCGTAATTTTGCGCCTCTTAAATATTTGAACGAGTCTTTCTTCCGTTGACTTGTTTCCCTTTGATTTCACCGCCCGCATGATTTGAGAGCGCTTTTGTTTCGAGAAAGTGTCTGTCATATCAAGAACGATAACGGTAGTTGCCTGCGACCCGCGAGGTTGCCTTGCTTTTCATTGGCAGGTTATTGGCGATCTGACTCAGATGGCACGACTCGCTTTGCAAGATTCCGACCACAATCCATATCCAGTTCGTAACTTGTTTGCTATTCTTGACTGGCGCCAATTCTCTCAATTTTCCGCTCAGTTGGTTGTACAATTTTCGACTACTGCTCATCGGCGGCCTCCTTTGGTCGTGAAGCAACCAAATTATGCCCTATTCGGTGAGCAGTAGC
>CAZVAX010000126.1:0-8996 GCA_964625215.1 uncultured Anaerolineaceae bacterium
TTCAGCCTTTGGTTTTTCAAAAAAC
Source organism: uncultured Anaerolineaceae bacterium (assembly GCA_964625215.1). Classification (GTDB taxonomy): domain Bacteria; phylum Chloroflexota; class Anaerolineae; order Anaerolineales; family Villigracilaceae; genus Denitrolinea. Next base: position 26 of record CAZVAX010000126.1, read on the forward strand.
CTTGACAGCGTCATAGTATTCGCAATGACGTGACGATTTGATTAATATTACAGCCGCTGACCAGCGGATTTCAAGCGGATAAACGGATGATGGACACGTTATCCGCTTATCCGTTTTCTCATCCGCTGGTCATTGTTTGCGCGTACTCACAACCTTGCGCTGTCATGTTAATCGAAAAACAACGCGTCTCCGCCCGCGTCCGCAGGCAGGACGAGACCCGTTTTCTCGTTGTAAAAATCTTTCATGCTGTTTTCCGTCAGCGCTTCGTAAGTGTCGTTTATGGTTTCAATGACTCCTTTGCTTTGAAGTTTTTCAAATTCGTTCTCGTAGATATTGACCGTGTACATTTGCAATTGTCGAGCGAACGTGTAAGGAAAGGGGTGATATTTCGCTCGTTGAAGCAGTTCCTTCGCTTCGTCGTTGTAGGGAATAACGACTCCAACGGTGTTGTTATCAATCATCCTGAAATTTTCCGCCGCCGTTTTGAAGTCGAAATCGAACGCGTCCGAGCCTTTATCGAAGAAAGCCAGGATATTTTTCGCGTCGAAGGCCGTTGGGCTTTGAATGTTGTACAGGAAATTGAAATAATTTTCAATAGCCTCTTTTGAATCGGATCGCCCTGCGAAATCGCGCAGAATGCTTTCGGCAACCGCCGCGCCTTGCTTGATAAATGTAGGCGTCTTTTTTATGAACGGCGTTTCAGGATCGAAAACATACACATCGCCGACGGCCTGCTTCATTTCGCGGTTGACGCGCCCCGCCGCCTGGATGATGGAATCCAAACCAGCCAAAGCGCGGAAGCCGACAGGAAAATCCACGTCAATGCCTGCTTCCATCACCTGAGTTGAAATCACGCGGCAAGGATGGCCTGATTTTAGCCGCTTGCGAACCTCAACCAAAACTTCTTTGCGGTGAGTAGGGCACATCAACGTGGAGAGATGAAAACTTCCTTCACCATCTATCAGGTCAAACAGACCTTTCGCATGTTTGCGCGTGTTGACAATGCACAACGCTTGCGGATGAGCGTTTATCTTTTCGATCAAGTCCGCGTCGGGCGTCCTGCCGAGATTCGTTATTTGAACCCGCTTGTAAAAATCGAACAAGGCTTGCGGGTCGGGGGCAAGTTCAGTGAAATTGACGCTCTGCAATCGCCTGTCCAGCGCGGGTTGAGTCGCTGTGCAGAAGACCGCGCTCGCGCCGTAATTTTGTACAAGTTCTTTGACGGCAAGCATACAAGGATCCAAATATTCACGCGGCAACATCTGCGCTTCGTCGAAGATGATGACGCTCTTTGCCAGGTTGTGTAATTTTCGGCAACGCGATGATTTATTGGCAAACAATGACTCGAAGAATTGCACGTTGGTTGTGACGACAATCGGAATATCCCAATTCTCGGAAGCCAGTTTCAACTTATCCAGCGCGTCTTTGGTTTCGTCATCGGCGGATTCTGTATCTGGCTTGTTGTCCTTCTTCCAATCAAAATTGGAATGATGTTCCAGCACATTGTTTTCTCCAAGATGTTCTTTGAAAACGGCGGCATTCTGTTCGATAATGCTGGTGAAGGGGATGACGTAAATCGCGCGCTTCAATCCGTGTTTGATGGCATGATTCAATGCGAACGCCATTGAAGCCAGAGTTTTTCCGCCGCCTGTGGGGATGGTCAGCGTGAAAAAGCCCTGTTCCGAATCCGCTTTTTTCATGCAGGCTTGGAGAGTTTCCGTTCGCTTCTTGTTGATGTCGCCTTGCGGATTGTCGAATTTTCGCATGGCGGCATTGAACGTCCCGCAAAGTTCTTCGATGCTGGCGTATCCGCCGCGCGGCTTTTCGCCTTTGTTCATGTAGGTTTCGGTTTCCTGAAAATCCGCGTCCACGAGCGCGGAGAAAACCATGCGGGTCAGGAAGGCAAATGAAAATCCAGGGCGTTTTTTATCTGGCTTGATTTTTAAACGGGTAGGCAGGTTTAAATCGGTGGGGGTGATTTCGGATTGATACGCGCTGTAATCTTTCAATGGCTTTTTCTCGACGCGCGCCAGGAGCGTTCCATCGTTGTCTACGTCAGTCGGGTCGCCGTAATCGGGAAGCCCCGTATGGTGGCCTGCGATGCAATATGCCAGCATGTCCGCAAGATACTTTTGATTCTGGTCTTTGTTGAACAGAGTGCGGACTTCTTTCGCTCCCGCCGTGGCGTGATCCACTTTGCGCGGCGAACCGTCCAGCCGCGCTTGAAATTCTTTTGAGTATTTTCCAATGTCGTGAAGCAAGGCTGCCATGCGCGCCAACTCAGAGACTCCCGAGTCTGTCCCGAATGCCTCTGCCAAGTTTGCTGTTGCTTTCAAGTGCTTTTCCAACAATTGCCAATTCGATTTATCTTCCCCCTTGCGGGAATGGGCGTAATAAACCATTCCTTGCGCCCGCGCCTCCATCACCTCATACACCTCCGCCATCCTCCTCGCCTCCCGCTCCAGCGCCTCCCTCAACCCCTTCGGCTCCACCACCTCGCAGTCCGCGCCCCAGCCTCGAATCCAAGGGATCATCTCCTGCGGCTCGGCGACTTTCGCCTTCCACAGGATCGAGCCGTCGGGCAACTCGGTCTCCTCTTCGGAGCGGTGCCAGCGGGTTTCCTTCAAGCGTCCTGCCACATTGCGGCTGAATTTCAACGTCACCTCCACGGGTTCGTCCGTGGTGTACCAGATGCCCCAGGCGTCGGCCAGCAACTCGCGCGGATCGAAGTCCGCGGGGATTTCGTAATGCTCGCGCGTCAACTCCACCTGTTCGATGCGCTCGATCTTCAACGTCCGCATTTTGCCAGTCGCTTCGTCGCGGGCGATCAGGTGCGTGGTTTGTCCGACCGCGTAGGGTTCGATGAAATACGGACAGAGGAAATACTCGAAGACTTTTTCCGCCTTGTCGCTGCGATGTTTGACCTTCACCTTGCGTAACTCTGCCCAGGCCAGGGTCAACTTTTCGAGAACGTCCAGGTAACGCGGATCCTGCCACTGGTTCGCGTCGTCAATCACGTCCGCGGCTTGCTTCACGTGACGGCTGATGCGGGGCGCGAGCCTTTCCAAAGCAATGCCCAGTTTTCGCAGGGCCGAGGCGGCGTGCGGATTCTGCCTGTCCATGCGCGTGGCGAGCAACCGCGCGGCCAAATGAACCGCCGTCGCTTCGTGCAGGGTGAAGGAGACATTCAGCAAGTACATCGAACGGTCAATGCTGATGCGTCCATCCTCGTGAACTTCCGTGGGGTAGAGTTTCTGGAAATCGTACAGGTTGCGATGGATGACGGAACGGTCCACTCCCAGATGGCGCGCCAATTCGGATTGGGTCATCCCCTCGGGATGCGCCAGCAAAAGGGCTTCCATTTTCATCAGGCGGTCGGTCTTGTTTTCAGCGCGTGACATGGCAAACTCCGCAACAAGTCAAGGTTACAGATAGAATAGTACAACACCCACACGAATTCTGCAACATTTTTCATTCTCGTTTACGAAACGGCCACAAACCTCCCTTTTCGTCTTCACTCACTAGTAAACCTTTTTCCTCAAGCGTAGGGAGAGCCCTGGTCACTTCGGAACGGTTCAACCCCAACAGGCGGGCGATGAACCCCGGTTTCTTTCCCGGTTCTTCTTCTATTGTACGATAGATTTCTTCCAAACGATCTGACTTGGCAGGTCGTGCCATGTGGCGCCTCCGGTATAAATTTCCTCCACTTTAAAGCGGCCATGTTGCAAGTATTGCAACAACCGCAAACAACCTCCCTCCCCAAAATTCTCATCCTCTCCCAATCCCGCCCGCGCAAAAACTGTGCAATATTCCCACCTGACACTTGACACCTGAAACTTGAAACTTTGCTCCCTCGTCAATAACCCATGACCGAATCCTCCACCCCTCCCTCCCCCCGCTTCAACTTGGCTCGATTAATTGCGATCCTCTTCCGTCCGCGCCGCGCGTTTGGGGAAATTGCCCTTTTGGTGGCCGCCATCGGAATCGCCAACACGATGACCATGTCCATCCTCGAGCGGACGCGCGAGATCGGCTTGATGAAGGCCGTGGGAGCCACAAACCGCGACGTGCTTTCGATCTTTTTGGGCGAGGCGGCGGGAATTGGTTTTCTCGGCGGACTGGGCGGCGCGCTCATCGGTTGGCTGCTGGCCCAGGCGATCAACGTGATGGCGCTGGGCCGCCTGGCGAGTCAGGCCGCGGAACAGGGAGGCATTCCGCCCTCTTTGGCGATCTACACGCCCCTGTGGTTGATCCTGTTTGCCCTGATTTTCTCCACCCTGATCGGCATGATATCGGGCCTGTATCCCGCGTTGCGCGCCGCCACGATGATTCCCGTGCAGGCGTTGAAGTACGAGTAAGAATCGACTCGCGGGGGTTAACAACGATAATGAAACGCTCGCCATCGCGCATTCCTGATAAAAAGAGGCAACCCGTATCTTGGAGCGCCTCGAAACAAACTCCCACATCTGGCGCTTGACGAATTAGAACGGGCGTTCTATAATCGTGCCGTTGTCGTCCAATTCAAATAGAGGAGAGTCCCCATGTCCAAACGAAATGTCGTTCACGTTGAGATTGCCGCCGCCAATGTGGAGGCGGCCAGCAAGTTCTACGAAGGCCTGTTCGGCTGGAAAATGCAGCGCGTCCCCGAATTCAATTACACCATGTGGGAAGACGGAAGCGGCTTCGGCGGCGGGTTCAACGTCGCCTCCGAGGAAAACCCAGTGGGGAAGGTGTTGGTTTATATTGACAGCGACGATATCGAAGCCGACCTGAAGAAGGCCGAGGCGCTCGGCGGCAAGACCGTCCACCCGAAAATGGAAATCCCCGGCACGGGCTGGTTTGGAATCTTCGAGGATCTCGATGGCAACCGCCTCGCGCTCTACACCAGCCAGAGTCCCGACTTCAACAAGTAATTTAATCTGCCAGGGCGCGCCTCGCCGCGCCCTATTTTTATTTCATGCCATGATGACCCCACTCGATTTCACAATGACCGATGATACCGTCCAAACCCTGCATCCGGATCCGTCCAAGCAGGGCGTGCGCATCAGCCGCGCGAAGTACGATCTGGTGCGGTCCGCCATCCTGACCTTCTTACGCGCGCGCGGCGCCCTCACCTTCACCGAGTTGGGTCGCCTGGTGGAAGATGCCCTCCTGCCCACCTTCGACGGTTCGGTGATGTGGTATTACACCACCGTCAAACTCGACCTGGAGGCGCGCGGCGAATTGCGGCGCGCGCCAAATTCCAAGCCGCAGTTAGTGGAACTGCTACACCACACCTCGATGGGCGCGTAAGAGACGTTCTCAAACGTCACCCGTGCGCTAGTGAGCAATGAACGCAAACGCCTTTCGTCATTTCTACGCATACCACTTCGCCGAGAACCGCAAGATCTGGGATCGTGATATCGCGCCGCTGTCGCACGAGCAATTCACGCGACCGGTGGATTACTCGCACGGGTCTGTCCGCGATCAAATCGTTCATCTTATGAGTACGGACGAAGTCTGGTTCAGCGGACTGCGCGGCGTCGAATTTCCGGAACCGTTTGAGTCCGCCGACTCCGACGACCGGAATCTCATTCGCGAGCGCTGGGATCTCGTTGAGCAAAACATGCGCGAGTATCTTGCCAACTTGCGGGACGACATGCTATCTGAAAAACCGTTCGCCGAAGGGGAAGACAAGGAACTCCTCCTGTGGCAGGTTCTTCTCCATGTGGTCAATCACGGCACGGATCATCGCGCGCAACTTCTCAGGGCGTTGCACGATCTGGGCGTCGAGACCGAGTCGCAAGATTACATCTTTTACGTGTATGACAATCCGTAGAATTTCTTATTGATAAGGAGAATCACATGACCGGAGTACGCGTATTGGTAGGCACGCACAAGGGCGCGTTCATTTTGACCTCGGACGCCAAACGGAAAAAATGGGACATCGCCGGGCCGCACTTCGCGGGCCTGGACATCTACCACATCAACGGTTCGCCCGCCGACCCCAACCGGCTCTACGCCTCCCAAACCTCCGACTGGTTCGGGCAGGTCGTCAACCGCTCGAACGACGGCGGCCTGACCTGGGAGCCGGCCGGCAACAAGTTCGTCTACGAAGGGACTCCCGGCACGCATCAATGGTACGACGGCACACAGCATCCCTGGGAGTTCAAGCGCGTCTGGCGCTTCGAACCTTCCCTCACCGACCCCGACACGGTCTACGCGGGAGTCGAGGACGCGGCCCTTTTCAAATCCACCGACGGCGGCCTCACCTGGCAGGAACTCCCCGGCCTGCGCGAGGTGAAAAGTAATCTCTGGCAACCCGGCGCGGGCGGCATGTGCCTGCACACCATCCTGCTCGACCCAAGCGACCCGAATCGAATCTACGTCGCCATCTCCGCGGCCGGCGCGTTTCGCACCGACGACGGCGGCCAAACCTGGAAACCGATCAACAACGGTCTCAAATCCAATTTCGAACTCCCCGACGCGCAAGCCGAAGTTGGTCACTGCGTCCACAACCTTGCCATGCATCCATCGAAACCAAACATCCTCTTCATGCAAAAACATTGGGACGTGATGAGAAGCGACAACGCCGGCGACTTGTGGCGCGAAGTCAGCGGCAATTTACCGACCGACTTTGGCTTCCCCATCGCGGTCCACGCGCACGAGCCGGAGACGATCTACGTCGTTCCCATCAAAAGCGACTCCGAGCATTTCCCGCCCGACGGCAAATTGCGCGTCTATCGCAGTCGCTCCGGCGGGAACGAGTGGGAAGCGCTCACCAAAGGCTTGCCGCAAAGCGATTGCTACGTCAACATCCTGCGCAGCGCGCTCGCCGTGGACAGCCTCGATCAGTGCGGCATCTACTTCGGCACAACCGGCGGGCAAGTCTACGCCTCCGCCGATTCGGGCGACACCTGGCAAGCCATCGCCAGCAACCTGCCGGCCGTCCTCTCTGTGGAAGTTCAAACTCTCAAATGATTCGCGTCCAACTCCCCTATCACTTGCAGACGTTGGCAAGAGTCGGACGCGAGGTGGAATTAACAATCGAAGGGCCGGTCACGCCGGCGTCCGTGTTGGACGCGTTGGAGGACCGCTACCCGATGTTGGGCGGCACGATCCGACACCACGTCACGCGCGAACGCCGGCCCTTCATCCGCTTCTTCGCCGACGGGCGCGATTGGTCGCTCGACCCGACCGATATCCAACTCCCCGACTCGGTCGCGTCCGGCGCGGTCCCGTTTCGCATCGTCGGCGCGATGGCGGGAGGGTGAGCGTTTTCTTGACGCTCCCACTTTGCGGTGGTATCCTTGCCGCCAATGTTCCGCCAACCGACCCTCGACTTGAATCCCAACGTCAATCCCTCCCCGTGGAAGGGACGTTGGCATTTCGCAGGCAAGCAGAAAGTTGCAGTCAGGTAAACCCAACGCCCCGAATTGTCGGGGCGTTTTTATAACCCTCCCACCCCCTCCCCGGCCCTCCCCCAAATACTCCGAACTTCAGGAGTATTTGGGGGAGGGCGGCCGGAGGCCGGGTGGGGGTTTAAGGAGCCGCCCATGCTTTCCAACACCACCCCCATCTTTGCCGTTGACGAAAAGAATCTCGTCCCGGTCAGCGGACACCTCCGCGACATGATGGATATTCCTCCGTCGCGCATGTTCCTGATCAACAAGTCGCTGAAAGTGTACGTGGAGAAGAATCCTGGAGCGAAGGTTTTCGACGCCTCGCAAGGGGACGGCGGCGCGTCGCTGCCTGGTACCCCAAGATTTATCTTGGAGCGCGCCGCGCAGATTCAAATCGAACATGGAACCGCCTACGATATGCCCTTCGGCACGGACTCGTACCGCAAGTCTGTCATTGAGCAATACTGGAAATTGGACTCCGCCTCAGGTTGGGGTCCCGCCAACGTGCTTGCCACCGCGGGCGGACGCGACGCGCTGGTCAAGGCGTATCAGGCCATGCTGGCGCTCGGTCACGGACGGCAAGGTGACGTGGTGATGGTCTCGCGCGTGCCGTGGATCTCCTACAACTGGGGACCGTACGGCGTCGGCGCGAACGTGCTGTGGACGCCGGGCGACCCCGCGCAGGGTTGGGCGTATTCCGAAGAGGCGATTCGCGAAAGCGTGAAGTTCGCTGAATCCAAAGGAAGAAAAATCGCGGGCCTCGTCATCACCAATCCCGACAACCCCACAGGTTTGACCATCGCGGTTGAGAAGCAGGTTTCGCTGGCCAAAGCCGCGTTCGAAGCGGGCGTGGCCTTCGTGCTATTCGATTGGATGTACCACTACGTGACCGACGAGTCGCCGATGGACTTGAACTCCTTCCTGAAATTCTTCACGCCCGAGGAGCGCAAACGCATCCTATTCCTGGACGGCATCACCAAGTCGCTGGGCGCGTCGAACATCCGCAACTGTCACCTGATCGCGGACGAGAGCGTGATCAAATTCATCGTGGCGCGCGCCTCGCATACCGTCATGCCGTCATTCTATTCGCTGGCCGTGGCGATGGCCGCCTACGAAATGGGATTTGCCGAGGCCGCCAAGTCCATTATCGAGCCGACCAATGCCAGCCGCGTCGCCTTGAAGAAACTTTTATCAGATAGCCGAATGGAACACATCATCGGCAAAGGTTATTATGCCTTCATGAATGTCGGTGAATACCTGAAAACGAAGGGCTGGGCGGACAGTGAGCCGCTCGGTCAATATCTCGCCGAAAATCACGGAGTCGCCATCGTCCCTGGCGCGTTCTTCTCTCCCTTCGGCGGCGACTGGATCCGCTTCTCGTATGCCACGCCTGTTGAAAGGACGGAAGGCGCGTTCAAGCGGTTGGTGGATGGGTTGGAGGGATTGAAGAAGTGAGGAAAAAGAAAGAGGAAAGAAGTGGGTTCTTTCCTCTTTCGGTATCAAAATACATGAAATTCGTGTGGAAACAAAATACTTAGGACTTGTCCAAAAATAAGTTAATCAATTCGGATTTGGTTGAATGGTGTAAT
>CAZVAX010000127.1:0-8963 GCA_964625215.1 uncultured Anaerolineaceae bacterium
TAAGTCTAATGGAGGAGGGCGCGCTTCCCGACGAAGCAGTCTCCTGGTTGCACGAGGGGATTGCTTCGGGAAGACCGCCCTCGCAATGACGGGGCAAGAGGTGATTTGCAAAACCGTGATTTACTGAAATTCGCATGCGAGCGCGACGCGCCCTCCTCTTTGCTCATGGCCCTCACCCAAGTCAACTTCTGCCCGCGTTGCGGATCCCCCGTCAAACTCGAAAATAAATTCGGAAAAGTTCGTCCCGTCTGTCCCTCCTGCGGATGGCTGTACTTCGCAGATCCGAAAGTGGCCGCGGCCGTCCTCATCGAACAGGATGGCCGCGTGCTGTTGGTGCGCCGCGTCAACGAACCCTTCCGCGGACTGTGGACTCTCCCCGCCGGTTTCGTGGACGCGGAGGAGAATCCCGCGCGGGCCGCCGAACGCGAGTGTTTCGAGGAAACCGGCCTCACCGTCCGCGTGACGCGGGTGGTGGATGTCGTCGCGGGCCGCGAGCATCCACGCGGCGCGGATTTTGTCATCGTCTACGCGGCCGAAGTCGAATCCGGCCATCTCGCCGCGGCCGACGACGCCGACGCGGTGGAGTGGTTCGAGCGTTCCAATCTCCCGCCCCTGGCGTTCCGCGCCACCCAACGCGTCCTTTCGATGTAGTTGCCGTGCGGCAAAATCTCCGCTACAATGCCTTAAACCAACCTCGAAAGGAGAATTCCATGAAGCCTCGTAATCGGTTTATTTTTCCAGTTTTCATGATCGGTCTTTTGGCGCTGAGCCTGGCGTGCGCCGCGCTGACGGGCGGCAAAGAGGAACCCACGCCGACGGCGACGCGGCCCACCGAGCAAAGCGCGCCGCCTACCAAACCGCCTCCGCAGGTCAACAACAACTCCTCTTCCAACACAAACTCCAATAACAACAGCGGCTCCTCCAATGGCTGGATCATTTTCACCGACCAGAACAATCTCTACCAGATTCAAGCGCCGGAGGATTGGGTTTATCAACAGATCACGGGCGACCATTATTATATTGACCAGTTCAAATCGCCCGATGAAAAAGCGTTGGTGGAAAACATCGTGTACGACGAAGGCGCGCCTTTCCTGGGTTCGCAACATGGCAAGTTCGCCCTGGAATTGCTCAACCGCTTTTACAGCAACACGGGCGAAGTCGGCGACATCCGCGTCACCGGCGACCAGATTCAGCCCGACGGTTCGGAGCGCCTCGAGTGGCTCTCCAAATCGGGCGGTTACTCGGGCTTCTCGTATTTCGAAGTGCGCGGCGCCGACCGCACCACCTTCCTGATGATCACCATCGAGTGGGTGAACTCGGCGGAGGATCAATACCTCGAGATCCTCAACAGCATCATCGAGAGTTACTCAATTCCATAAGCGACGCGGCCCCAGGGTTCGAGAATCCTGGGGCCGCTTCTTGTGCTACAATATTTTTAATGAACCACGTGGATGTTCGTCCCTCGCCCATCGCCGGAACCTGGTACGACGGCAACCGCGAGCGCCTCGCCCGCGAAGTGGACGGCTACCTCGACGCCGCGTCGCTCCCCGCCCTGGAGGGGGAGGTGACCGCCCTGATCGCTCCCCACGCCGGACATCGCTACAGCGGCCCCGTGGCGGGCTACTCCTTCGCCTCGGTTCGCGGCCGGACCTTCGACCTGGTTGCCGTCATCTCGCCGTTTCACAGCATGGCCTACCAGCCCCTGCTCACCACCGTCCACAGCGCGTACGCCACGCCGCTCGGCGACATTCCTGTTGATCGCGCCGCCGTCACCGAACTCGATGTGGTGTTGAAATCAGAGTTGGGCTTCGGCCTCTCGCCTCTCGCGCGCGACCGCGAACACTCGCTCGAAATCGAACTGCCATTTTTGCAACGCGCGCTAACCGGCCCATTCATCCTCCTGCCCGTGATGATCCGCGCCCAGGAACCCGACGTGGCGCGCGGACTCGGTCTCGCGTTGGCGCAAGTCCTCAAAACTAAAAACGCCCTTCTTGTCGCCAGCACCGACCTCTCGCATTTTTACGACCAAGTCACCGCGAACCTGCTCGACGCGGAAATGCTCAAACGCTTCGAGTCCTTCGACCCCGATTCAATATTCCAGGCTGAACATTCGGGCAAGGGTTTCGCCTGCGGACACGCGGCGGTCGCGTCTGTGTTGCACGCCGCCCGCGAACTCGGCGCGGACAAAGTGACGATCCTGCATCACGCCACCTCCGGCGATGTGACCGGCGACTACGCCCAGGTGGTCGGCTACGGCGCGGCGGCGGTCTTGAAAAGTAAATAACCCTCCAGGCATTTCTTCATCTTTCTTCTTCTCTTCCTCCCCCTCACCATCAATTTTTCAATCCAACCCACAAACGGTTCGGGCGGCAGATAGTTCACCAGTTTCCACGGCTCGAGTCCGCGCGCGGTCAACACTTCGTTGGCCGCTTTGATTCCGGTGGCACAGGCGCGTTCCAAAAAGAACGAGGGCGTCGCGTCGCGCACCCAATCGCCGGCGCAAAAGAGTCCCGGCCCGCGCGTGCAGATTCCGAGATGGCGCTCTTTCGGCCCCAACGATGGTAACGTGTGAACCGCCGCGTTGCGTTGCAAGTGTTGGCGGATCAAATGTCGGCGCAGTTCGGGGTAGGCGCAGTTGAGGTTACATTGACCCGTCACGTATTATCAACTCGTCAACCCCAACTCCTCCAGCTTCTCCTTCGTCGGCCAGCCCTTCTCGTCCCAGCCGCGCAACTCATAGAACTCGGGCAGCATCTTATCGAGTTCCACCACCTTGCCCTTGGCGGGACCATCCGGCAGCGGCTCGTGCAACATGCGGTGCGGGAGCGTGTCTTCGGTGGAACCAGCCTTGAGAATGAACATGCGCTCCAGGTTGTAGACGCGCTCGGCGGCCAGCAATACTTCTTCGGGAGTGTAGCCCGCGCCGGTGGTGAGATTCATCAACATGGCGAGTCGCTCGGGCCAGACCATGCGCTCCTTGCTGAACACGTAGCGGATGGCGAGAAACACGCACAGGCCGGAACTGTCTATCAGCGCGAACGAATCTTCGAAGCGCTTCACCAACTCGGGCTTGCCCTCGGTGGTGAGCGGATTCTCCTTCACCGGCACGCCAAAGACCTCCTCGTAGGCCACATCGCCTTCCATGTGCGAGGCGCCCTTGTTCGACGTGGCGTACAGCAGGCCCATGCCCTGCGAGCCGCGCGGGTCGTAGCCGGGGAACTCCTGTTTGCGCGTCGTGACCGCGATCTCGGGATGGCCGTATTTTTCAGCCAGGCGATAACTGCCCTCGGCCAGGTCATTCCCGAAGCCTTCGCGATACGCCATCTTTTTTATCATCGCGATCATCGCGTCGTGGTCGCCGAATCGCAATGGCTGGCCGATGACCGACTCGGGGATGTAGCCCTTCTCGTACATTTCCATCGCGGCGGCAATCGTCATGCCGGTGGTGATGGTGTCCATGCCAAACTCGTTGCACAGATAATTCGCCTTCGTCAGCGCGGCGAGATTGCTCACGCCACAGCCCGTGCCAAGCGACGAGATCGTCTCGTACTCCGGCCCTTCGCCCTTGCCCTTGTACGGGCCGTCCGGCACCTCGGTCAAACGTCCGCACGAGATGGGACAGCGATAGCAAGGCGTGTGCCGGATGAGATAACTATTTTTGAGCGCGACGCCATCCACTTTATCCACATGCTCGAACGTGCCTTGCAAAAAGTTGTGCGTCGGCAAAATGCCGAGGGTGTTGGTCACCGCCGGGACGTAGGCCGTGCCGTAGACGCGCAGGTTCGAACCTTTCTTGACGTCCGCGCCGACCTCCTTCGAGACGGTGACGCTCAAGGCCTTCATCGCTTCTTCCTCGACCATGGGCGGGTTCCTGTTCCCCATCGCGACCACGGCCTTCAAATTTTTCGACCCCATCACCGCGCCGACTCCCGACCGCGCCGCGGCGCGATGTTTGTCGTTCATGATCGCCGCCATCAACGCGAGATGTTCTCCCGCCGGGCCAATACACGCGACGCGCGCTTCGTCCGACGTCTCCGCTTTGAGCAGGTCGGTCGTCTCGTGCGTGTCCTTGCCCCATAAATGCGCGGCGGGACGAATCTCGATTTGATCTTCATTTACAAAAAGATACACTGGCTCAGGCGATTTCCCCTCGATGATGAACATGTCGAAGCCCGTGCGCTTCATCCAGGTGGGAAAGTCGCCGCCCGAATTGGAGTGAGCCAACGCGCCCGTCAGCGGCGACTTGGTGACGACCATGTAGCGATTGCCCGTCGGCGCGGGGGTGGCGGTGAGGGGGCCGGTGGCGAAGATGAGTTTGTTCTCCGGCGCGAGGGGGTCAACCAGCGGGTCAACCTCGCGGTAGAGATAATGGATCGCCCAACCGCGCCCACCCAGATAGTCACGCGCGACGCGTGGGTCTACTTCCTCGGTGGTGATTTGTTGGGTCGTCAGGTTGACGCGCAATAGTCTGTGGTGCCAGCCGTACATGTTGTCTCCTTGACGTAAAGCGGAATTAATTCCGCCTTACAAATTTAGCCGCCTGCGATGGCGGAAAATGCAGTGACCGTGTCGCCCGCGGCGAGAGGCGTGTCGAGCGAGACGGTGAGGCCGTTGAGAACGATCACGCTCGAATCGTCCAGCGGAATCCCAAAGCGGGCAACGGCCTCGCGGACGGTTGTGCCGTCGGGGACATCCAACTCGATGACGCCGTTCTTCGCTTCGGGCGGAAGGTGATCGCGATACGTGGCGATCATTTTGACGCGTATCATCATTCAGGAATTTTACCGCTACGAAGGCCGGAGGGCAAACCTGACATTCATCACGATTTTCCCGTCTAACCACAGAGCGCACAGAGAACACAGGGTTTTTATTTTCTCCGTGCGCTCCGTGTTCTCTGTGGTGAGAATAGTTTAGTCTTCCTTCCATCGGTAGGGCGCAACGAGATTACAATGCCAGCATGAAACGACAACTTCCCTATCACGGCTGGTGTTTCGTGTGCGGACACGACAACCCGCACAGTATCGGCATGACCTGGTGGGTGGACGACAATGGCCTGCTCACCTCGGACTTCGCGCTCGACCTCGCCAAACAAGGTCCGCCGGGGTACGCGCACGGAGGCGCCTCCGCCGCGATTTTGGATGAGGCGATGGGACTAGTGGTCTGGGCGGCGGGATACAAGGTAGCCGCGGTCAACATCGAAATCAACTACCACAAACCCGTCCCGCTCGACCAGCCTCTCCACCTCGAGGCGCGCATCACCGAAAACGACGAGCGCAAAATCTTCTCCACCGGCGAGATTCTCCTGCCGGATGGAAAGGTCGCGGTGAGCGGGCGCGGCATCTACGTCGTCGCGCCGAAGTTGTTCGAGAATGTGGTGTTGGAAAAAGACAGGCCGCCTCACGAATAGCTATAGGGGCAGACCTGGGTGTCTGCCCGGGCAAACACGCAACAGGCGAACACGCAACAGGCGAACACGCAACAGGCGAACACGCAGGTTCGCCCCTACAAATGACGGCACATCACTGCAATACCAGAGAGACACTTTCGGATTCCTGGGATGGGAGAGGGAACAATTTGCCTTCGCATGCGTCAGAAAGACAACTCTTGGAGGTTCCCATGAAACGCACTCTGTTCCTTCTCCTCGCCCTCACGCTTCTGACTGCCTGCGGAGCGGCCGCGACACCCACCGACTCTCCCGACACCCCCGTGGACAGCGACACGCCTCCCAACGGACTCCCGCCCAGCTACTTCCCGCGTCCCGGCGACAAGCAACTGCAACAGGCCGAGGTCTACGATATCGCTACCGAGTTGCTGACCATGGAAAGCTACCCGGTCCAATTCCTGCTCGTCATCCGGGGCAACCTGCCCACGCCCTGCCACGAATTGCGCATGGTCTTTCTTGAGCATCACACCGAGCCGAAAGTGGAATTGAAAGTGTATTCGGTGGTCGAGCCGGACGCCATTTGCGTGCAAGTACTCCAGCCGTTCGAACAGAATGTCAACCTCGGAAGTTTCCCGGCGGGACATTACACGATCTGGATCAATGGAGAGCAAGTCGCGGAGTTTGACGCGTAGGGGGGAAGTACACAAGTAGACAAGGAAGTCTTCTGAAACTTCAGAAGACTTCCTGTTTTTTACGCATGGGCTTGCATTTGTACGTGTGTGCCTGATACCGTTTACTCCATGAGTCTCCGCGCGATACGAACCATTTCCACAAACTCGCTCCAGGTTTCATCGCCGGGCAGATACTCCATCAGCCGCTCGGCTTCACGGTAGACATCGGCGAGGGAACTCCCCTCCGACCAGTAACTGTGTTTGAGGATCTCGGCAAACTCAGCCACGATGACCGCGCGTTGGAAGTAGGGATTGGCGTCGCGGAATTCGCGCTCCATGTCGCCGGTCTCGAAGTCTCTCGACATCTCCACCACCTCATGCGTGTCGGGGTCTTCCCAGCGGAGGAAGACGGTGGCGATGCGGCCATAGGCTTCGGGGCGCAGTTTGATCTCGTACAGCGCGGTGACCGAGTGCCCCGCGCCGATCTCGCCGGCGTCCACCGAGTTGTCGCGAAAATCTTCGTCGGCCACAGCGCGATTCTCGAAACCGACCAGGCGGTAGCGCATTACAACATCGGGATTGAAGTCCACCTGCACCTTGGCGTCCAGGGCGATGGTTTGCAGGGTGCCGGTGATCTTATCCACAAAGAGGCGGCGGGCTTCATCCATGTTGTCCACGTAGGCGTAGAAGCCGTTGCCATTGTCGGCTAGTTGCTCCATCAGGGTGTCGTTGTAATTGTCCATGCCAAAGCCGACCGTGGCGAGCGTGACGCCCTCTTCCACGTAGCCGCGCGCCTCATCAAGGATGGCGTCGGCTTCGGTCTGGCCCATGTTGGCGACCCCGTCCGAGCAGAGGATGATGCGATTGATTCCGCCGGGGAGGTAATTTTTCAAGGCGGTTCGATATCCGAGGCGAATGCCGGCTTCGGCGTTGGTCACGCCTTCGGGTGTGAGTTCATAGATGGCGGAGAGAATCCGTCCTTTGGCCGAGCCCCGCGTGGGTTCCAGAACGAGGCGGGCGTTCGTTCCGTACACCACGATGGCGACCTGGTCCGTCGGGCGGAGTTGCTCCACGAGCAATTCCAGCGAGCGTTTGACCAGGCCGAGGCGGTTATCCATGTCCATCGAGCCGGACACGTCAATGACAAAAACGAGCGAGGCGTCTTTGCGCTCGGAGTTGGGAACTTCAAAACCCTGGATTCCCACGCGCAACATGTCGTAGCGTTCGTTGACGGTGAACGGCGAGGGCGCGCCATCCACAGAAATGGTGAAGGCTTGATGCGCGGGCGGGATGGGGTAACCCTGCTCGAAGTAGTTGACGTATTCCTCCACACGCACAGAGTCTTCGGGCGGCAGATTGCCATCGAACAGGTAGTTACGGGCGATGGTGTACGAGCCGGTATCCACGTCGAGCGCGAAAGTGGAGAGGTTGTCGTCGTCGGTGTCTATGGAGGGATTGACCCCGTAATCCTCGAAGAACATGTCGTACGGCTCATTCTCGGACTTTTGGACGAGCGCGGCGTAAGTGGGGGCCGCGTAACCCTGAGCCGGCGCGGGCGCGTATCCCGCCAGGGGCGCTTCTGTGGCGGCCGGTTCTTCATAGTAGCCTCCGTCAAGTGGGGGCGCCTGGGTGGAGGTGGGTTTGGGAGCTTTCGGGCCGCAGGCGGCGGTGAAAAGCAATACGAACAGAACGCTCAGGTTGAATACCTTGCGTAAAGTGAACATTTTCTTCTCCTTTGTTGGATGGATCGAAATCGAACGCATCAGAACAACAGGCGGCGTCCGGCTGTTCTGCGAAATTCACGTCACGTCATCATGAGCCTCCTTTCGAGGCGGGTCGTCCCCCGATTGCCCGGTTCGGTTTCTTTGATGACGTGAGGCGGATGAGGATTGTTCCCGCGTTACGCGCCGCGCTTGCCGACCTCCGCGAATCTCGCGTTGACCAATTTCGCCAACGCCTCGGTTGGCAGTTTGATGTTCAGTCCGCGCTGGCCGCCGGAGATGTGAATCTCGCCCAATGCCTGCGCGGAGGAGTCGATCACCACTTGAAAGCCTTTGTTGATCAGCGCGAGCGGCGAGATACCGCCTGCTTGCAGGCCGGTCAACTGCTCGGCCTCGCGCTCGGTGGGGAGGCGGACTTTTTTCTCGCCGAGCGCGGCGGCCAGAAGTTTCAAGTCCACTTCGGCGTCGCCGGGGACGACCGCAAGCAGGGGCTTGCCCTTCTCGCGGGTGACAACGATCGTTTTGAAAACGGAAGCTGGCGCGACGTTCAGGTATTGAGCCGTTTCGAGCGCGCCGAGTTTCTCGGCGGGAGTTTCGTAGGCGACATAGGGAATCTTGCGCGCGTCCAAAAGTCGGGTCACATTCGTGGCGATGGTCATATCCACTCCGTGCTAAAATAGCAGGAATAATTTTACACCACCTTTCGGAGGGCGCCATGATCACCAAAGAAACACTGTCTGGATTTGAACTTTTCAAAGATATTCCCCTGAACGTGCTCGAGGAAGTTGCCGCGATCAGCGACGAGGTGTTCGTGGCAAAGGACGGCTACGTGTTTCGCGAGGGCGAGAAGGCGGACAAACTCCACCTGCTCGTGAAGGGAAGCATCGCCCTGCGCGTCAAACTGACCTCCCGGCCGGATTCGGTCACGGTGAGCATTGTCTCCCGCCCGCATCAGACCCTCGGCTGGTCGGGCGTGGTCGCTCCGAACCATTACACCGCCTCGGCCTACTGCGAGGAAGACAGCATGTTGGTGGCTGTGCCATCCGATAAATTCCTGAAAATCCTGGAGACCCACCCCGAGGTGGGATTCAAAGTGATGTTGCGCATCACCGAGATCATCGCCGACCGTCTGCGCAACAGCCGCCAAGCCTTGTTGAAGACGATGTAAACAAACACCAGGACACTAAG
>CAZVAX010000128.1:0-8963 GCA_964625215.1 uncultured Anaerolineaceae bacterium
CCTTTGTCAGCGCAATCATTATATGCGCTCAAAGGGTTTTGAGATAGTTTCTTACAGCAAACGGAGAAATTTGATGAAGTTATTTTCAAAGAAGCCGAGCAAGAAACCCACCCGACTCTTCTTCGCCACCGACCTGCACGGCTCGGAGCGGACGTTCCGCAAATTCATCAACGCGGGAAAGTTCTATGAGGCGAATGTAATCGTAATGGGCGGAGACATTCAGGGCAAGTTGCTCATCCCGATCATCAAGGAAGGCAATGGGAATTATCGCGCCACGTTGCAGGGACGGGTGGAGCGCGTGGCTTCGCAGGAAGAATTGTCCGCGCTGACGGGGCGACTCGATACGCTGGGCTTCTATTACAAGGTGATGGGCGAGGACGAATTCCGCGCCCTCTCCGCGGATCAGAAAGCCGTGGACGCGTTGTTCCATGAAGAGGCGCGCAAGAAACTCGGCCGCTGGGTGGATCTGGCGGAGGAACGTCTCAATGGCACAGGCATCAAGTGTTTCGTCACGGGCGGAAACGATGACGAGTGGGATGTGTTATCGGCATTGAAGCGCGAGGGCGCGCAATCGCTCGTCGCCTGCGAAAACGAGATGGTGATGGTGGACGACGATCACTCGATGATCTCGGTCGGTATCAGCACGCCGACGCCGTGGAAGACTCCGCGCGAGACGACCGAGGAGGAACTGGCGAAGATGATCGAAGAGATGGCCGCGAAAGTTCCCGATATGCAGAAAGCCATCTTCAACTTCCACGATCCGCCGAAAGACTCGACGCTGGACACCTGTCCCATGTTGGATTGGACAAAAGATCCCCCGACGCAAATCGTTCAGGGTGGGCAACCCGTTATGCACGGCGCGGGAAGCGTCGCGGTGCGGGAGGCCATCGAAAAGTTCAAGCCGATGCTCGGCCTGCACGGACACATCCACGAGTCACAGTCGGTGGCGAGAATCGGGCGGACGACCTGTATCAATCCAGGCAGTGAATACGGAGAGGGAATCCTGCGCGGCTGTCTGGTGAATTTTGTGGATGGCGAGATTCAGGGGTATCAAATGACGAGCGGATAATTTATCCAAATCCAGGAGTTCTTGCGAGCGCGCAAGAGAGCGCACATTGCTAAGAGACGTTCTCTAACGTCGGCGACTTGCGCAAGGACTCAATTTCAGGAGGCAGGCATGGCGTGATGTCAGCATTCACCACTTTGTAAAACAAGTCTATAGACTTGTTTTACAAGCAACGGCTCGTTGAAATTTTCAACCCCAAAGGAGAAAAGCAATGGCTACTGCTACGGCAAAACCTGAAGTCTTCACCCGCAAAGCATCGGGACTCGTGCGCGTCATGTCTCCGTTCTCGGCCTTCGTCTACAACATTTTGACGATGGGCTTGATCTTCCCGTGGACGTACCTATGGGCGCCTGGCGCGTTGCCGGGCGGCAAACTGGTGTGGGGCATCTTGCTGGCGATGGTGATCGAGATTCCCATCGCGCTCGTGTACGTGTGGCTGTCCACTGCGCTGCCGCGCTCGGGCGGCGACTACGTGTTCCAAAGCCGCGTGTTCGGCGGCGGCACGGCCTTCACCGTTGTGATGTCTGGTTACGTGATCTGGATCCTGCAATGGGTGGCGCTTTCTGGCTGGCTTCTTTCCTATCTCGGATTCGCTCCGCTCTTCCTCGGGCTGGGCGCGACGACGGGAAACGCGGCCATGTCGGGACTGGGCATCTGGTTCACCACATCAACGGGCATCATCATCACGAGCATTTTGAACGCCTTCGTGGCCGCCCTCATCCTCGTCAGCGGATTCAAGAACTACGTTAAATTCCAGACCGTGATGATTGTCGGCACCCTCCTCGCCTTCCTGACCATGCTGGTGGTGCTATTCACGGCCAACCCTGCCACATCCATGCCGCGCATTGACTCGTTTGCGCTGGCGATCAGCGGCGCGCAAAACTTTGTGCAAACCGCCATTGACGCTTCGGTGGCCGCGGGCATTGACCTGAACCCGCCCTTCAGCATGATGGCAACCCTGCTCGTCGCGCCCATCGCCTGGACCTCCCTGCAATGGGCGACCTACTCCGCCCAGCAGAACGGCGAGATTAAGAACGCGCGCTCGTTCCAAAGCCAGATGTTCATCATCGTCGGCTCGTTGATCTTCACGGGCATCCTCCTGGCTATTCTGGCTTGGGCGCTCGAAAACGCTGTCGGCACGGAATTCCTATATGTGGCTGGAGCAGGTTACTATTCTGGCGTTGGCGAAGCGACCGTCGCGGGCTTCTGGCTATGGCCGAACATCCTCGCCGTCGCGTTGACCGCCAGTCCGCTGGTGGTCATCATCATCGGCCTCGGCTACATCCTCAACTCGCACCAGATCGTCCACAACTGCTACATCGGCATGACGCGCGTCATGGTCGCCATGTCGCTCGACCGCCTGCTTCCCGAATGGGTCAGCAAAGTGGACGAGAAACGTCACACCCCCGCCAACGCGCACTGGGTGTATTTCATCGCCAGTATCCCCGTGATCCTGGTTTACAACTTGTGGGGAGCGTGGTATGAACTCACCCTCGGCGTGACCCTTGCGTGCGGCTATGTGTTCGTGATCACCTGTCTGGCAGGCGCGCTCCTGCCCTATCGCGCCAAAGACGTGTACGAGGCCTCCCCTGGCGCCAAATACACCCTCGGCGGTATCCCGCTGGTGACCGTCATCGGCGTTCTCGGCTTCCTGTTGGGAAGCGTGATGTTGGTTCTGTTTATGTTCTCTCCGCAACTTGGCTTGACCAGCAGGCTCGCGTATAGTGTGCTATTTGGAGTCCTTGCGGTGTCGGCGGTCTGGTACTTCATCGCCAAGAACATGCAGAAGTCCAAAGGCATCAACGTGGACTATGCGTTCAAGGAGATTCCGCCTGAGTAAATGGTAAGTGGTAAATGGGTTTTGGGTGGTCAGTGTTGAAAAACGCTGACCACCGTTTGAGTCAGTACCGCAAAATTCATTTTGCGCTTGGCAGGCAAGATAAATCTTGCGGTACTGGAAAAATCTGGAGCGTGCTATGCCAATCATTGACGAAGTCGTTGCGAAGATTGAAGACTGGCAGGGGAAGGACATTTCCATCCAACCACTTTCAGGCGGGCTGACCAACTCCAACTACAAAGTGGATGTGGATGGGACGCCGTTCTTCGTCCGCGTCCCTGGCCAAAGCACGGAACTGCTCGCCATTGACCGCGCCAACGAATACCACAACTCGAAGGCCGCGGCGCAGGCAAACGTCGCGCCGAAGGTTTTGTATCATCTGCCCGAGTACAGCGTGATGGTTCTCGAATTTCTGGCGGGGAAAACCATGTCGAAGGAATCATTGTCTGCAGACGGAATGCCGACGCGCATGGCGAAGGTCATCAAAAAACTGCACGGAGGCCCTCGCTTCCTGACCGACTTCAACATGTTCCGCCTGACCGAATATTATTTGAAGATCTGCGCCGAACGCGACATCCGCATCCCCGACGGTTACCAAGAACGCATGCCGACCGTCGCGCGCATCGAGCAGGCCATGTCGGTCAAGCCGCTGGCGACTGTCCCGTGCAACAATGACCTGCTCGCGGAAAATTACATTGACGACGGCAAGCATCTCTGGCTGATTGACTACGAATACAGCGGCAACAACGACCCGACCTTCGAGTTGGGCAACACCTGTCAGGAAATGCAATTCAACGAGAATCAGATTCATGAAGTGTGCGCCGCGTATTTTGGAACAGATTCGCTTGCGATGATTGCTCGGATGAAATTAAATATGATCATGTCAGACGTCGGATGGGGGCTGTGGGCGGCCATTCAAGCAAAAATTTCAAAAATAGATTTTGATTTCTGGGGTTGGGCGATTGAGCGATGGGGACGCGCTGTCGAGAAGATGGACTCAGATGAGTTTGAGGGTTGGCTCAGGGACGTGCAACAATAATCGCGTAGAAGGCGTTCTCTAACGCCGATGGCGCATTAGAGAATGCGCCTTACGCATACCAAGGAGACACCATGAAAGACCAGGCAGAGATTGTCGTAATTGGCGGCGGAATCGTCGGCGCGCAAGTCGCGTACCACCTCGCGAAAAATGGCAAGAAGGATGTCGTTCTCGTGGAGAAGGGCGAGATTGCCAGCGGCGAGTCGTCACACGCGGCGGGACTCGTCACGCAATTCGCCGTGTCACAGACCATGCTCAAATTCCGTATGTACAGCATCGAGCTGTACAGCGAGTTGGGATTGTTCGACCACTGCGGGAGTCTGCGGGTCGCGTCCACGAAGGAGTCGCTCAAGGATTTGGAGCGGAGCGTCAGCCGCGCGAAGGCGCTGGGACTCGAGTGCGAAGTCATCGGGCGTGACGAGGCGGTGAAGCACATGCCGCAGATCACGGACAAGGAACTCTACGGCGCGATCTATCTGCCGCGCGACGGCCAACTCGATCCATACACCGCCACGACCAGCATGGTCAAGTTCGCGAAGGAACTTGGCGTGACGGTCTATACCAACACGCGCGTGACGGGGATCAAACTGTCGGCGAAGGGAGAGGTCCGCGAGGTGGTGACCGATAAGGGGTCGATTCGAACCGAGCTTGTCGTCAACGCCGCGGGCTTGTGGGCGCCGCGCATCGCCGCGATGGCAGGTCTGCATTTCCCGACCACGCCCGTGGATCATCAACACATCGCGTTGAAGGCTGTCCCAGGTCACGAATTTAATTCCAAGACGCCATGTCTGCGCGACCCTGAAAATTTGGTGTACATGCGACAGGAGCAGGGCGGACTGGTCATCGGCGGCTACGAGCCGAATCCGCTGGCGCGCTGGATTGACGGCGCGCCGTGGGAGCATGGCGGGACCACCCTCCCGTCCGATATGGATCGCTTCGAGCAACTGCTTGAGGGCGCGATCCGCCGCCTGCCGTTCCTCGACCAGGCAGGTATCATCACGCTTGTCAATCACCCTGGCGCGTACACCCCCGATTGTCAGCCCGTGCTCGGACCGATGGCTGGCGCGCGCGGGATGTGGATGGCGGCGGGCTTCTCGCTCAACGGTTATGGCGGCGCGGGCGGAGTCGGGAAGGTATTGGCCGAGTGGATCATCGGCGGCGAACCGACCATGGATGTGTATCAATACAAAGCCACGCGCTTTAGCAATTACTATTCCGATCCGATTTACGCGGCCGAGCGGACGCGTGAGAGCGTGAAGTATTACTACCGCCTGCGCTTCCCGAACGATGAGTTCGAGTGGGCGCGTCCGCATCGCATGAGTCCCGTCTATCACCGCCAATTGGAGATGGGCGCGGTCTTCGGCGAAAAATTCGGCTGGGAACGCGTCAACTACTTTGACCCTGGACGGGACGCGCGTCGCATGGGAGAGGATCAGCGCAACTGGGGCGGATGGGTCAAGCCTCCGTACTTTGATCGTCTCGAAAAGGAACATGTCGCCACGCGCGAACGGGTTTGCCTGTATGACCTGACTCCGTTCAGCAAGATCGAAGTGAGCGGACCTGGCGCGCTGGCATTGTTGAATCGCGTTGCGGACAGTGAGATGGACAAACCCATCGGCAGCGCGACCTACACCCAATTCTGCAACACGAACGGCGGCGTCGAAGCGGACATCACAGTGACACGGCTTGGCAAAGACCGCTTCTGGGTCATCACGGGCGCGGCCTTCATCGGCAATGACCGCTCGTGGCTGGAGATGCACGTGGATGAAAAAGACGGCGAAGTGACCATCCGCGACGTGACCGAAGAATGGGCTTGTCTCCCGATCTGGGGACCGAAGGCGCGCGAAGTTTTAAAGAAGGTCACCAGCGACGATGTCTCGAATAAAGCGCATCCGTATTTGATGACGAAGCCCATCACGATCAACGGCGCGAAGATCTATGCCCAACGTGTGAGTTACGCGGGCGAACTTGGCTGGGAACTTTATGTCCCGTACAACCGCGCCACGATGGTCTGGGACATGCTGCTCGAAGCAGGCAAGGAATTCGGAATCGAAGTCGGCGGTTACAAAGTGTTGGACGCGCTCCGTCTCGAAAAAGGCTATCGCTATTACACTGCCGACGTGACCCAACTTGAAACGCCCTACGAAGGCGGCCTCGGTTTCTGTGTGGACTTGAACAAGAAGGACTTCATCGGCAAGGCTGCGCTTGCCAAGCAAAAAGCCGAAGGTCTCAAGCGCAAACTCTGCACGCTGACCGTGGACGGAAACGAGTTCACGCAACTCTACGGCGGCGAGGCCATCTACCACGAAGGCAAAGTCCTCACCCGCGTCCGTAGCGGCGGATGGGGATATACTGTGAAGAAGAATATCCTCTACGCATATCTGCCGATTGAACTGGCGAAGGCAGGCAACCGCTTTGAAGCGGAACTCATCGAAGGAAGGAAGATGGTAGAAGTGACCTCGGCGGTACTGTTCGATCCGAGAGGCGAACGGCTACGCTCGTAAATGGTAATTCGTAATTGGTAATTACCATTTACCACGTACCAATTACCGACCACGCGACTATCAGACTATCAGACCACGAGACTATATGACTCTTGACTACGTCGGCTTTGGAATGCTCACCCCCGTCACCATTATGACAGTGGATCGTTTTCCGCGTCACAACACGGGGGCAATGGTGAAAGAAATCAAAGAATTCGTCTTTGACGACGCGGCCATCATCGCTTGTTGTCTCGCGCAATGGGGCGTAGGCACAGGCATGATCGGCACGGCGCTCGGCAACGACCCGCGCGGACATTCGCTGGCTCTGCAACTCAAGGAACGCGGCGTGCAGGGCGACGTTCGCTTCACGAACGCCTACGAGACTCCCATCGAAGTGGATGTGTCCGACCGACGCGGGGCGCGCACCTACTTCTGGCAACGGACGCCCGAAATGCTCGCCACCCTCGACACGGCGGATTTATCAATGATCCAGGGGGCGCGTCTGATGTACGTGGATTGGTACGACGGCGAAAGTCACATCACGCGCGCCATGAAAGAGGCGAACCGTTTCGGCGTGCCAGTGTTCTTAAACCTGGAACATGGTCACAAGGACATCCACCTGCTCAAACGATACGCGAAGCATACTGCCATCTGTCAGGCCGTGACCGACGCAGCGCAACTCGGTCAGAACCGCGCCTTGATGGGAACCGCCCGCAAATTGCTCAACGCGGGCATCGAGATCGCGGTCGTGACGATGGCGAAGGAAGGCTGTCTCGTGGCGCAAGGCAAAGAAGCGGTGCGGATCTTCGCTCCGAAAGTCCGAGCTGTGGATGCCTGCGGCGCGGGCGCGACCTTCTCCTCGGGTTTCGCGTATGGATTCCTCCAGGGCTGGGATATGGAACGCTCCGCCCGCTTCGCCACCGCGGCCGCCTCGCTCAAGGTCACGCGCGCAGGGCTGGACATGTTCCCGCTCGAAGAGATCGAGTCGCTGGCCGCGAAGTTGCGAGTCGAATATCTCGCCTTCCGCGACAACCAGTTCGTCAAGATCGGAAAGATGTTGGCGTTTCAGCAAAAAAACCTCGAACGAAAGACCCGCCACCTCGCCCACCGCATCACATCCTCGCCGTTGATTCCCAAGAGGAAACCGCCGGAGAAGAAGAAACCATGAAAACCCTTGTACACGGATTACACGGACGCTTCGCGCACGGACAAACACGGATTTTTCTTCTTTAAAAAAATCCGTGAAATCCGCGTAATCTGTGTACAGAGAATTTAAAGGAACCCAAATGACCTTTGCCGCCCTTCTCACCCAAGAACAAGTGGAACGCATCCACGAGGCCTCGTTGGAAGTTCTCGAAAACGTCGGCTTGCTCGTCCGCTACGAAAAAGCGCGAGCCGTCTTTGAGAAACACGGCTGTAAAGTGGACTCTGAAACGAACATGGTCACCTTCCCGCGCGCGGTGGTCGAGAAATATCGCAAGATGATTCCGCCGACGTTCACCTTCCGCGGGCGCGACCCGAAATTTGATCGCACCATCCCCACCGACCGTCCGATCCTCGTCACGGGCAGTTCCGCGCCCGATATCATTGACCCCGTTACGGGTCGCGAACGACGCGCCCGTTCGGACGATATCGCCCGCATCGCGCACCTCGTCAATGAGTTGCCCGCGTACGACGTCTTCTCCGTCTCCACGCTGGCGGACGACGCGCCCGATGGACAGTTCACGCTCGCCCGCCTCTATCCCGCGCTGAAATATTGCATGAAGCCGATCCGCTCCACCACGAAGGATATGGAGGACGCGCAACTCATCCTGCGTTTGCTGTACGCCATCGCGGGGAGCGAAGCCGCCTACATGGAGCGGCCGTTCGTCACGCATCATTATTGTCCCGTCGTGTCGCCGCTGACGATGGATCACCTGTCCACCGAAGCGGTCATGTATTTCAGCGAGAAGGGACTGCCCGTTTACCCGTCCATCGTGCCGAACGCGGGACTGACCTCGCCCATGTCCATGGCGGGGACGCTGGCGCAGGGCAACGCGGAATTTCTCGCCGCCGCGATTCTCATGCAGATGTGCCGCGAAGGGACGCCGACCATCTACGCCTCGCTTCCCACCATCGCGGACATGCGCACGGGCGCGTACGCCTCGGGCGGGATCGAATGTGGGATGCTCCACATGGCCTTCGCACAGATGGCGCGCTTCTACAACGTGCCGAGCGGAGGCTACATCGGACTCACCAACTCGAAGGTCAACGACGCCCAATCGGGCTACGAGACAGGCATGTCGGTCGTCGCGGGACTTCTGGCGGGCGCGGACATGTTCAACACGGGAGGCCTGATCGACGCGCTCAAGACGTTCGATTTCGCGAAGGCCGTGATTGACGATGAAGTCTTCACCATGCTCAAACGAATGAAGCGCGGCATCAACTTCAGCGAGGAGGAATTGGCTTTGGATATAATCGCGCAAGTGAAACCTGGCGGCTCTTTTATGATGAGTCCGCACACGGCCAAGCGCATGAAAACCGAGGCCATCCTGACGAAAC
>CAZVAX010000129.1:0-3569 GCA_964625215.1 uncultured Anaerolineaceae bacterium
CCCGCGAATATCAGCTTGGAAGGCTGATGCCTTACCGCTTGGCGACTCCCGCGCAGCCATCATTTTACCGTGAGGGAGGGGACAGGTCAAGCAGGGTGGAAACAGGCAAACCGCTCGCACTCCCTGTCTAAACGACGCGAGGGAAGCCTGGGTTCCACCGGAGGTTGGCGGAACGCGAGCGAAATCCTGTACAATATCTCCATGCCGCGTCATTCTTCCCCCATCCGGTCGCCCCTCTTCCTGGCTTTTTTCGCCCCGCTCCTTCTTCTCTCTGCCTGCAATTCAACGCCCGCCGCCTCCATTCCTCTCTCTTCCGCCTCCTCCCTCTTTGTCTTTCGCTTCGCTCCTCCGGCCCTGCTCGAATTTGACGCGGACTTTTCCCTCGCCCGCGAACTTCCCCTCAACCTCCCCTGCCCGTTGACCGCGACCCACGCCGCCCCGCGCGGACGTTATCTCGCCCTCGAACTTGAATGCAACAACGGCCCGCTCGTTCAAATTGTTGACACGCTTACGGGCGAAGTGAAGACACCTTTCACCGACGCCGACAGTCACTTCCTGGCATGGGATTTTGAAGACGACCTGATCCTGCGCGTGGACGCGCTCGGCAACACCCGCCTCGTCCGCGTGACCCCAACGGGCCGCGCCGATCCATTCGACCTGCCCGCGCAAACCTACGATATGGACTTCGCGCCGAACGGCCAGACTCTAATCTACTCGTTCACGCGCGGACTCGGACTCGGCTCCGAGTTATGGGCCGCCACCGTCAGCGGAAGCAAAACCTGGCAACTGCGCGCCGAGCGCGACGTTGTCGTCACCTTCGCGCGCTGGTCGCCGGATGGGACGAAGATTGCCTTCATCAACATGCCCGACACATCCACTCCATTTTCAGTGGGTGAATTGTGGCTGACAGACGCGAACGGAAACCAGCCGCAGCTAGCCGCGCTCGCGGATGCGGGCCACGGTTTTGCGCCCGCCTGGAGTCCCGACTCGACGCGGCTGGCCTTTGTCCGGCGCGACAACCCCGACGACCCAAAGGCGGATCAAGTGGCAGGCGCCTTGATCAGCAATATTTACATCAGGAATATCACGACGGAACAAATGTTGCAGGTGACGCATTTCAACAAGAAGATTGTTGAAGCGCCGGTCTGGTCGGCGGACGGGACCTTTCTGGCGTTCTCCGTCGTCGCCTTAAATGATACAATCGCCGTGTGGATCGCGGATCTGATCGCGGGGCAGGTCACAAGGCTCGAAACGGCCGGCCCGGCCTGTTGTCCCGCGTGGATCCGCAAGTGAGTCCCGATGAAACGCCTCCTATTGATTACTGTCAACTGTTTACTGATTACCGCCCTCGCCGCCTGCGGTCCCGCGCCCGCGTCAACGCCGCTCATCGTGCAGGCCTCTCCCACCGCGCCCGCTACGCCTCTCGATACCTCGACACCCGACACCCCGTCACCCGTCCCCTCGTCAACCGTCACATCGACACCCGCCCCGCCCACCGCCACCTTCGGCCCCACACCCACCGAAACCCTCCTGCCCCCCCTTGAACTTCCCACGCTCGCGGCTGTCGAATCCGCCTTTGATGTTTGGGACGGCTTGCCGACCTACCTGGCCGACTCGCAACCCGGCTTTTACTTTCGCGTGAAATACGACCCGCGCCTTTGGGCGCTCGCGCCCGATTCCTACGGGCAGCCGTCGCTCACCCATCGTGAGATCGAGTATTGCATCCTCTCGCCCGCGCAAGCGCGCGGCCTCACGCCGGGCTTACAAGTGGAGCACGACATTCGCAAGATCGGAAATTTATTTTTTGAAGTGAACACCGCGTTGCAAAACGGCGTGCGACAATTCGTCGCCTACCAGGCCACCGACAAGGTGATCTTCACCGGCTTCCGCCTCGACTTCGTGGATCGCATCGAGGACTGCATCGCCGACGCGGAAACTGTGCTTGGCACGCTTACGTCCGTCCCGCAATCCGAAGCCACGCCCGTAGCCGAATAAATTCGTCACTACTTAGTCTATGACCCGCCCGCAGATTCGCCTCCTCCTCATTGCCCTCCTCATTTGCGGATTCGCCCTCGGCGGATTTCTGACCTCGCGCGCCTCGGCTCAGACCTCGCCCCGTCCGGCGGAGGCCGTTTCTGCCTTTCTCTATCCCCCTTACCCTGGCGCGGCCGCGCAAGTCTCCGTCTTCGACCACACCTCCCCCAACTACTCCGACACCGATGGGCGCATCGTCGCCTTCAACGGACACACCGCCTACAAGACCTGTCCCAACCCGCCGCCGCCCGGCACGCCTCCCGCGCAGGCCGGCGTGTGCGACGCGGGCTACGGAGTTTACTGGAGTTACAGCCTCGGCGACTGGGTTTCCTACAACGGCCACGACGGCATAGACTACGGCATCAGTTACCGTCCCATCTACGCCGCCGCGGACGCCGACCAGGTGATCTATTCCGGCTGGTACGACCCGCAGAATCACAAATCCAACCTCGGCATCTACATCAAACTGCATCATCCCAACGGCTATTACACCGCCTACGGACACATGAGCGCGGTGGCTGTGCAATCTTGCGCCGGCGCCGGTTGCGTCAATATTCCGCATGGCGAGATGATCGGCGTCAGCGGCAACACCGGCAACTCCACCGGTCCGCACCTGCACTTCCTCACCAAGAACGTTTCCAACGTCGCGATAGACCCCTACGGCTGGACCGGCTCCGGAGCCGACCCGTACAGCACGAACCAACCTCAATCGCTTTGGTTGCAGCCGCCGGCCCTGGTCTATTACGGCGCGGTCATCTTCCCCTCCGGCGCGGCCCTGCCCTACCCGCCCACCCCCGCCACCGGAATCATCGTGGACGATTCCAGCGCGAACTTCCTCGCCTCGCCCGCGGGATGTCACACCCTCGCCACGGCGGGCTCGGCGCAGGGCGGAAGTTTCCGCTACGTTAAAGCGCGTACCAGTCCCTCCAACTGCACAGCCACGTGGAGATTCCCCCAAGGCTCCTCGCCCGGCGAATACGCGGTTTACGTCCGCATCCCGGCCATTCACGCCACCACCGAAGGCGCGCTCTACGACATCGTCCACGCGGGCCTCACCAGCCGCGTCACTCTGAGCCAGGTGGTCTTCCCCAACAGTTTCTACGCCCAGGACGGCTGGATCTACGTCGGCAAATATTCCTTCCTCGGCGACGGCACAGAGTTCATCACCCTCGGCAACTTCACCCACGACCCAAGCAACGTAGTCGGTTCGCTCGAAGTCGGCGCGGACGCGGCGCGCTTCGTTTACCAGAACGAGATCGCCACTCCCACCTTCACGCCCACGCCCACCAACACAGGAACGCCCACCAAAACCAGCACGCCAACTGCTACGGCTACGCCTTCGCAAACGCGCACGCCCACCTTTACGCCGACCAAAACCAACACCCCCACCGCCACGCGCACCCCCACTTTCACCTTCACACCGACATTCACCCGCACACCGACCTTCACCTTCACTCCCACGTTCACGCGCACTCCCAGCCGGACACCCACACCAACCTTCACGCGTACGCCCACGCGCACTCCCACCTTCACCT
>CAZVAX010000129.1:3669-8955 GCA_964625215.1 uncultured Anaerolineaceae bacterium
TCACGCCGACATTCACCCGCACACCGACCTTCACCTTCACCCCCACGTTCACGCGTACCCCCAGCCGGACACCCACACCGACCTTCACGCGTACGCCCACGCGCACTCCCACCTTCACCTTCACGCCGACATTTACCCGCACGCCGACCTTCACCTTCACGCCGACATTCACCCGCACACCGACCTTCACCTTCACCCCCACGTTCACGCGCACCCCCAGCCGAACACCCACTCCGACATTCACGCGTACGCCCACGCGCACCCCCACGCCTACTTTCACTCCCACTCCCACGCGGACTCCCACCATCACACCGACCCCAACATTCACGCGCACACCTTCGCCCACTCCCACCCTCACACGGACTCCCACCCCCACCGCTACGCGCCTGCCTTCCGCCACGCCGCAATACACCCTGCTCAAAGTCTTCTTCGTGGACAAGGCGCGCTACGACGCGGGTACGCCTCCCTACGAGGTGAACGGCGTCCGTTATGCCGCGTCCAATTTGAACTTCCCGCAATTCGTGTTGGATGAATACTTCAAAGGTCCCGGCTACACCGAATACTACGACTACAAATGGCGCGCTCTCTACAACGGCTTCACCGGCTACAGCCTGCTGGAGATTCGCGACGGCGGCGCGTTCATCCACCTGAGCGGAGTCTGCGATCGCGCCGGCGCCACTTACACTATCGCCGACCTGCTCATGCTCAACATGAAGCAATTCCCGTGGATCGCCTACGTCAAGATCTTCGACCAGAACAACACGACCGAATTCCCCACCGGCGCGGTGGACTCGATTCCGTTGTGTTTGAAACCTTAATTCCAGAAACCCGGTTTCTGGGAGAAACCGGGTTTCTAATTTCAACGCAAATCATACAAATACAAATACACCGACGTTCCCGGTTCGCGAAACTCGCGTAGTTTTTCCCCGATCGAATCCAAAATCCCTAAAATGAAATTGCGCTCGTTGAAGTCCCCGCTCTCGTAGACGTGCGAGAACAGGAACCAGACGCGCGCGTTCCCGCGTAGCGCCTCCAACTCGTCGAAGTAGCGGATGCGGTATTCATGGTGGTCCGACCCGATGGTGAACGCGGACATGTCCATCCCATACTTCGGCGCGTAGTAGCGGACGGCGTGCTCGGCCCAGTAGTAGACGTAAACCACGTCTCCGGGTTTACGATAGTCGCGCAGGTATTCCAGCGTCGGGCGGATGTGCTCCTGGTATTTGGGCGCGAGGAAGTTTTCGGCGGACGTGTCGAGGGGGCCGTAGAAAAGATACACGATGAGAATGCCGCGAATGATCCACGCCGCGACGGCGGAACGCGAGAACAGGCCCGCGATGGCCTCCGTCCCTTCGGCGAGGGACAGGACCAGGAACGGGGCGAGGAAAAGGATTATCCGTCCCGCGAACGGGTAGAGCGTCAGGAAGGAAGCGAGCAGGGAGAAGGAAAAGATGAGGAGGAAAAAAATGCCGAGGGGATGATTCCGTCGCGTCAGGGCAAGCAGTCCGATCAAAAATAAAATCGCGGTGGCTGTGTAACTCGTCTGCAAGCCGAGTAAGTCGCGGAAGGGGCCATCGAGGGAGGCAGCAAACCACGCGAACGCGGACGCGTCGCGCGGCATGAAGCCGACCGCCCAGTAGTCGAGGAAAAATTGGTGCGTGGAGAGTTGACGGAGGTTGACGAGGTAGAGGATGACGAGGCTGAGAATCCACGCGCCGCCGACGGAGAGGAGCAATAGAATTTGCTTTTTGTCGCGGGCGCGCAGGGCCGGGATAAAAAGCGCGAGACCTAGCGCGGCAACCACAAACACCGCCGGATGCGAAAACCACATGGCCAACGCGCCTGCAAACGCGAGGAGGATTGCGTCTTTGTTTGTGAACTCTTCGTTTCCGTCATTGCGAGGAGGGGCGGAACGACGACGAAGCAATCCCTGACTCGCGAATAGATACAACAGCGTCAATCCCAACGCGATGGCAACATCGGAGGAGTATTGCTTCACCTCCGAGGCGTAATACACCAGCGGCGGCGACACCGCGAACAACGCCAGCGCGATCAACCCTGCGATGGGTTTGGCAACTTTCCGCATGAGCAGAAACATCAGCGTCAGCGACACGAGTCCCGCGAGGAGAGGCAAGAGTCGCAGCGCGTATTCGGATGTTCCCAGAATCAACGTGAGAAATTTTTGCAGGAGCAGAAATCCAATCGGCGCGCCCTGATTGTTGTCGAGTTGTTGAAAGAGACCGCCGAACCCGCGCCCCAAAATGTTGTTCGTCAACATCGCCTCATCCAGCCACAGCGACCGATTGGCGAGATACTGTCGCGCGCGTAGGATGAACCCGACCAGGGCAATGGTCAGGCCGATCCAGTCACGCGGCACAAGACGAGGGAGTCTTTTCATTGGGGCCGGGGGTACACAGGTAGACGCGTACACACCTGTTTACCTGTGTACTTGTCTACGTTTTCGCATCAGCAAGACTCCCCTACGATCTTGATCTCATCCGGCTTGTTGGGAATGACGCACAGGAACTCGAACGGTTCATCGCCGATGTTGTCGTAAAAATGGATCGCGCCTGCGGGGATATAAACCGCGTCCCCGGCGTTCACCTCGTACGTCTCCTCGCCGATGCCGATGCGCGCGTGTCCGCGCAACACGTACTGCTCATGCTCCACCGTGTTGGTGTGACGCGGCATTCCGCCGCCGGGCTTCATCGAAAATTTCCGCAGGGCAAAGTTCGGCCCTTCCTGCGCGGAGATCAACACTTGAATCGTCGTGTCCTTCCCCGCGGCCACGTTTTTCTTTTCGACGTCTTCGGCGTGTTTAACGGGCATGGATGTTCCTTTCGATAGTGGAGCGGATTGCCAATCTGCCTTACGTCTGCACCGCGCCATTAACCACGCGCCAGACCTTCGCCTCTTCCACGAAAGATGGCGTGAACATGTTCAGGTCGGTGGCGGTGAGGAGCGATTGCTCGGCTTGGTCGAGGTATTTCAACAGGTCGGCGCGGCGATGCAGGTCGAGTTCGGCCATCACTTCGTCCAGCAAAATGACCGGCCATTGACTCGTCCGCTCGTGGATCCAGGCGGCCTCCGCGAGTTTGAGGGAGAGCAGCGCGGTGCGAATCTGGCCGCGCGAACCGTAGTCGCCCAGGTCGGTTTGGTTGGCGAGGAAGCGCAGTTCGTCGCGATGCGGGCCGACCGTCGTCATGCCGCGCGCAATTTCATCGTCACGCGTGAGGCGGAGGCGTTCGAGGAAGCCGCGTTCGATGTCCTTGAGATCCACCTTCGAGCGGTCCACGTGCGCGTCGAGTTTGAGGGCGAGTTTGGGGGCCGGGTCGTAGGAGGGTTCGTACGCGAGGCGCAGCACCTCCGCGCCGTGAGTCAATTCCTTGTGGATGCGCGTGGCCTGCTTTTCCAATTCCAGCGCGGCCGCGATGCGCCAGGCGATGATCTGTGCGCCGAACTTTGCCAGCGTCACATCATAAACTTCGAGTTGATCGGCGCTCCCGCCGCGTTCGGCCAGGAGTTTGAGCATGGCGTTGCGTTGTTCGAGGGCTTTGCCGTAATCGGAGAGGACGCCCGCGTAGGCCGGGACGGCTTGCGCGAGGGCGAGGTTGAGGTAGCGCCGACGTTCGTCCGGCCCGCCTTCGATGATCTGCGACATTTGCGGAACGAACACCACCGCGCTAAATTTGCCGACCGCGTCGCTGGCCTGCTTTTTCACGCCGTCGAGCAGAATCTCCTTGCGGAGGCGCTGGCCGTTGCCGACCCCCACCGGGTCCAGGATGAGGCGGACTTCGAGTTTGTGAGTCCGGTTGCCGCGCGCGTATTCGCCCACGATGCGCGCCACCGCCGTATCGGATTTCTTCGCCTCCGCAAAATTGACCATCTGCCGGTCGGCGTTGGTTTGAAACGAAGTGAGCGCGGCGAGGAAATAGATCGCTTCGAGAACGCTGGTCTTGCCCTGGGCGTTGTCGCCCACCAGCAAAACAGACCGCCGTGGAACGTCAATGTCCAGGCGGGTGAAGTTGCGGAAGTTGTGGAGGGAGAGACGCTTCAAATACATTTGCGATTTTTGATTTACGATTGGGGAACGTACACACGTACACAAGTTTGAGCGAAACGTGTTTACCTGTGTACCTGTCTACGTCAACGCCATCTCCAACTCGATCTCATCGCGAATCGGAATTCCATTTTCGCCGACGAGAGGAATGTCGGGTTTGAGCTTACGCGATTCTTCGATTGCTCCGGCGCGCAGGGCCGAAAGGACAAAGCCGCGCTTTTGATAGAAGCCGAGAGCGCGCAGGTTGTCGTTGGTGGTGACGAGGCGGACGCGGCGGCATTGCAACTGTCGCGCCTCCTCCACCACCGCGTTGATCAGCGCTGTGCCAATGCCTTCGTTTTCGAGCAAACTATCAATCGAAACGATCTCACACTCATCCCCCTCGAACACGAATGTGACCAGGCCGGCCCATTGATTGTCGCCGTTCACCGAGATGAAGCCGCTTACATTCTCGGGGCGAAAGGATACGCCGTGCGCCACGACCGAATCATCCCCCCAATGTTCCTCCCAAAAGAGTCGCAGGCGCGGCAGGTCGGCGGCGGTGAGACGATGGATGGGCGGCATTAGACGCGGTCTTCCTTCTCCTCATCTGTTTGTGGCAACCAGACTTTGGTGGCGAGGTCGGTGAAGACCACGCCGTTCAGGTGGTCAATCTCGTGCTGGAAGATGCGCGCCAGCCAGCCCTGCGCCTTGACGCGCATCGGCTGGCCGCGGCGGTTCAGTCCCTTCACTTGGACGGCCTCGAAGCGTTCCACTTCTCCCACGAGGGTTGGAATGGACAAACAACCTTCGACTCCCATCACTTTTTCCGCGGAGGTCTTGACGATCTCCGGGTTCAACATCGCCCAGACTTTCTTGCGCGTCTCATCCTCGGCCTCGGCGGCTTCCTCGTCCTCGTAGTATTCCACCACGATGACGCGCTCCGACACGCCCACCTGCGGCGCGGCCAAACCCACGCCCGGCGCGTCGCGCATCGTTTCGATCATATCGTCTATCAGGGTTTGCAATTTCTTATCGAAGGCAGTCACCGCTCGGGCTTTGCGGCGCAACACCGGCTCCGGCAGGGTGACGATGGTACGTAACGTCATGAATACCTCTAGAAAAAATGACCGCAGACAAAATGGATGAAAGCGATTTTCTTTTTATCCCTTTCATCTTGATTTTACTCCGGTTTCTCTACCGTACAAGACTTGTTACTTCTGGCAGGCTAAAAAGGAAGACGGGTT
>CAZVAX010000130.1:0-8852 GCA_964625215.1 uncultured Anaerolineaceae bacterium
CTCCTCCTCGGGAATCTCGAGACGGGCGAGACGCGCTACGTGGAGAACCTGCTCGTGACGGGCCTGATTTACGTCGAGCCGCAGAAACCCAGTTTCACCGACACCTACAACCTGGTGGACACGCCCCTCAACCGCCTCACCGAAGCGGACCTCCGGCCGGGCCCTGAGACCATGGCCACGGTCAACGCTTTGATGTTCTAGCCGCCAGCCTTTCGGCCAAGGCTCTTTCTCCTTCGTAGGTCGAGATACCCTCTCGACCTACGCGTTTATAATCGGGCTATGCCTTCCATCGAAAACGAACTGACCTTTGAATACATCCGCTCCTCCGGGCCGGGCGGACAGAACGTGAACAAGGTTTCGACGGCGGTCCAACTGCGGTTCGACATCGCGGCCTCCCCCTCCCTGCGCGAGGAGATGAGGGCGCGCTTGATTCGCTTGGCTGGAAAACGCGTAACGGGCGATGGCGTGCTGGTGATCGAGGCGAAATCGCGGCGCACGCAGGAGGGCAATCGCGCCGAGGCGCTGGCGCGTTTCCGCGCGTTGATCGCGCGGGCGAGGCAAAGGCCCAAAACGCGCAAACCCACCAACCCGTCGCGCGAATCGCGGGAGAAGCGGTTGGCCGGAAAGAAGAAACGCGGCGCGGTCAAGCAATCCCGCCAGAATAAAGACTGGGATTGACGCGTCAACCCCAATTCCGTTCCGCGCACGACTAATTTATCAGGCAGATTCCATGTCCAACACATCCACCTACGCCCAGACTCTTTGCGATTCCGCCCGCCGCTTGATCATCGAAGGGGACTACGACGCCGCCGAAGGCCTGCTCCGTCAAGCCATCGGCACAGACATGACATGCTTTCCCGCCTATCGCTACCTGGAATTCATTCTCGACTCGCGGGGGGAGTATGCCGAGTCCACCCGCTTGCATTATTTCATGCGTTTTACCAAGCTCGGAATGGCCTTGTATCCTTTCATGAAATCGGACATCTTCGACCCGGCCTCCGAATTTGCCGAGATCATTTTGGATGAGGGCTTCGCGAAAAAAATCTCCCTGAAACGAAAAAGGAAGCAGGGTAACAGCGGGGAATAAGGACGCGCCCGGAATCGCCATGCAAAAACATGTCCTGCCCGGTTTGAGCGCCGGGCTTGCCGCGGCCTCCATTTGGGGAGGCATGTACGTTGTGAGCAAAGTGGCGCTGGAGGTGGTCCCTCCCTTCGCGTTGCTCGCGCTCCGGCTCGTCCTCGGCGCGGCGACGTTGGCGGGCATTCTGGCGTTTCAACCCAAACCCGCGTTGAAGAAGGAGCGGGCTTGGGCGAGTTTTTGGGTCGGTTTTTTAGGCTATGGCGTTTCCCTGGGATTTCAGTTCGTTGGCACGAAACTTTCCACCGCGTCGAACGGCGCGCTGGTGACATCGGCCACGCCGGCCTTCGTGTTGCTTTTTGCGCCGGCCCTCCTGGGCGAAAAAACAACCGCGCGCCGGCTCTTGGCCCTGGTTCTTTCTTCGCTGGGCGTGGCGGCGGTGATCAACCCGCGCAGCGCGGAGTTCTCCCCTTCCCTGTTTTGGGGAAACCTGTCCCTGCTGGCGGCCGCGCTGACGTGGGCCTTGTATTCGACGCTGGCGCGAAAAATTTCGCTGTCGGGAGGCTTGCTGAGATCGGGCGCGATCATGTTGCTTGGAGGCCTGCCCTCCAGTCTGGCGCTCGGCGCGTGGGAAATCCGCGCGCAAGGCGTGGGCGAGATCACCCCCGGCGTGATCGGCGGAATCCTGTTTTTGGGAATCGTCTCCACCGCGCTGGCAATGTTGATGTGGAATTACGCCTTTGCAAAATTGCCGGCCGCGGTCGCTTCGTTGACCTTCTTCGCCCAACCTCTGGTCGGAACCATCCTCGGCGTGTTGTTGCTGGGCGAGGAGTTATCCGTTTGGTTTATCGCAGGCGGGATTTTGATCGGGATCGGTTTGATCGTCGCCGCGACGGATCCAGCCTCCATCCAGCCCGCGGACTAAACCCGCGCGTCAACTTCCCACCGTATGCAAGAGGGCCATATTCGGCGGGCGCAACGCGCCGACCGGGAATCCGCAGACCAGCACCACCTGTTGGCCGGGTTGCACCAACCCGTTTTGCAGCATTCCCGCCTCCACATGACGGATCATTTCCTCCATCGTACTGGCGAACGGAACCAGCCGCGGAAAAACTCCCCACAAAAACGACAAGCGCCGGCAAGTGGACTCCTCCGGCGTGAAGGCCAGGATGGGCACATCCGGGCGCGACTTGGAGATCAACTGCGCGGTGCGTCCCTGCATGGTGAAGACGGCGATGGCCGCCACGTCGCGGTCGCGGGCGATCTCGAAGGCCGCGCGCGCCATGGAGGCGGCGTCGTTCTCTCCGAGCGAGGAGAGCGAGCGCGCCTTTCCCCATTCCAGAAAATGCGACTCGGCCTCCGTGACGATGCGCGACATCATCGTCACCGCCTCGAGCGGATACCGACCCGAAGCGGATTCCGCCGAAAGCATGACCGCGTCGGCGCCGTCGTAGATGGCGTTAGCCACATCCGAGGCTTCGGCGCGCGTGGGAAGCGGGTTCGCGATCATCGACTCGAGCATCTGCGTGGCGGTAATGACCAGTTTGGCGCGCGCGTTGGCCGCCTGGATGATCTTCTTTTGAAGCGACGGCACTTTTTCGGGGGGCATCTCCACGCCCAAGTCGCCGCGCGCCACCATGACGCCGTCCGCCGCGTCCAGGATGCCGTCCAGCACGTCAAAGGCCTCGGGCTTTTCCAGTTTGGCGATTAACAACGGACGCGTCTTCCCGCCCTGGTTTAGCCGTTCAATGGCGGAACGCGCCAGAAGCACATCCTCCACAGAGCGCACAAAGGAGATTGCGACCGCGTCCACGCATTGCGCGAGACCGAATGCCAGGTCTTCCTCGTCTTTTTCGGTGAAGCCGGCGATGCGCAACTTGACGCCCGGCAGGTTGATGCCCTTGTGCGAGGTGAGCGGACCTCCCACATCCACGCGGGCCGTCAGTTGGCGCGGACGCGGGGATTCGACTGTGAGGGCCAGCCGCCCATCGTCAAGCAGGAGCCGGTCGCCGGTCCGGACCGATTCGAAGAGTTCCACAAACGCGACGGGGACGTTTTGTTCCGGCCCATCGGGAAGCGCGTCTTCCTCGGCGTACAGATGAATTCGTTCCCCGGCGCGCAGGGTCAACGGGCCTTCGAGATTACCGACGCGAATTTTCGGTCCCTGCAAATCTTGCAGGATGGCGACCGGCTGGTCCAATTCCTGCGATAGTTTGCGGATGGTTTGGATGCGCGCCGCGTGCTGCTCGTGCGTGCCGTGCGAGAAGTTCATGCGGGCAACATTCAGCCCGGCGGTGATGAGTTTGCGCAGAATGTC
This sequence comes from uncultured Anaerolineaceae bacterium, assembly GCA_964625215.1. Classification (GTDB taxonomy): domain Bacteria; phylum Chloroflexota; class Anaerolineae; order Anaerolineales; family Villigracilaceae; genus Denitrolinea. Next base: position 3,396 of record CAZVAX010000130.1, read on the forward strand.
TTCGCTCTCACTGGCCGGGCCGATGGTGGCGACTATTTTCGCTTTACGACTAAGATTCATTTTTTCATCCGTGGTCCATAAGTTAGCAACAACCATTGCAAATAACACCCAAACGCGACGGCGAGATACGCCGCCAAGTAAGTGGTGTCGGTGATCACGGTAAGCGGGTTGCTCTCGGCGATGCTCCAGGCGTACAAGCCGCTGGTTTCAAGCCAGGAGTAGAGCAGGTCTGAAAAAGCAAAAACCACCAACCCGATCCAGGGACGACCAAGCGCGCCGTCGCGAAAAACAAAGACCAGCCAAAGCGCGCCGATCACGAGTCCCATGTCGCCGATCGCGTAGAACGCGTTGACGAGAATTTCGAGCGAGATGTCGCGGTCGTTCGTTCCGCTCAACCAGAGCGCGTACAGGTAGGTAAACATGAAGGAGGCAACGATGGACAACGCCAGGAAAGCCAGACTGCTTGAACGCGCGGGGCGATAGATCAACACATACTGTCCATACAGCGCGGCGACGAAAAAGAGATAAGAGACCACCCAGAATGGGTCAGCCGGGCCGAGAACATAGTTGCCATCCACCGCGTATTCATACAACCAGATCGCTTCGGCGACAGCCCATCCCAACAGGCCCAGGAAGTAATGCATCCAAATTCGGCGCGAGGGCGTCTCCTTGCCGTATCGCATCCACACCCGCGTCGAGACAATGGCCGCCGCGAAGGCCGCCGCGCAGATCATGCCGCTCGTCACCAGGTCGGTTATGCCTTCGGGAAACGGGTCGGCTTGATAAAGATACAGATACGCCGCCAGGCTGGCGAACACAATAAAAACAGCCAGCCACTTGCGCCTATTGCGAGACTGAAATCCAGTAGATACCATGTCTACCTCGTTCACGCGGCGAGAAAATCGCGCTGATCGAAAACGCTTCGATAAGCCGGCGGCAATTTGCCCAGGCCTTCGGTTACAACGCTGGCGGCGAGCGCGGCGCCCACCACCCTGTGAATATACTGACGAACCACGCGGAACAAACTGCGATACACCACCATCGCCTCGCCTGCATCCAGAAAGAACTGCCGATGCACCACTTGCGAACCGAAGAACTGAATCTTCCAGCCCTGGTGATAGGCGTACGTGTTTACTTCCTGCCCAAGCAACTCCATCAAGGTATCGCCCGCCAATTGTTCAAATCGTTTCATGGCGGGCTCCGCCAGCCCGAGGAAGGCCATCCGCAGGGCGTACTCTTGCATGAGAGAAAATTGCGTCAACTCCACCTGCGAGACTCGCATCAAGCGGTCTTCGACTCCGATCAGGCGGATAAGCGTTCGCGCGTCGGCATGGACGCCGGACGGGGAAAAAACGAGCGCATCCTGGACTTCCATCCCCCCGCCTGGGACAACGATCAACCCATGAAACGCTTCATCCCGGACCCTCAGCAGGCTGGCCGTTTCACGCGCTTTCACCTGCGCCAGGTGCGCCTCGAACCCTGCCGGGCGGAGGAGGATTTCCTCCGCTTCCCCCTGGCCCGATTCGAGCGCGATCAAACAGATGCGGAGTCCGTCTCCTCCCAACGGAATCACTGACGCCTCCCCGTGTGGCTGGGCGAAGACATCGCTCCATTGCGAGGAGGGCGCTTTGCGCCAGTTTCCCTCGTTTTGAACGTACATACTGAAGGGGGCGCCGAGATTGAAGAAAAGCAGGGCTTGTCCGCCTCCCGGATAAGCGATTTCCACCAACCCCGTTAACAGGTCCTGCCGCTGAAGTTGAATCAGCGCGCTCAATGTCCCGGAAGAAACGGGCCGACGGTCTCGCGGAAAAAAGGAAAAGGCGCCTTGCATTGGAATGATTATAGCCGGGAAGGGTGTCCCGGGCCCATCAAATATGAAAGCCTGCTTGCGCCACCGTTACAAGTAATGCAGTTCCCGGGCCTCGCGCGCCAATTGCTCGCGAAAATCCGGGTGCGCCACATTGATGAGCGCCTGGGATCTCTGACGGATGGTCTTGCCGTACAACTCCGCCACGCCATACTCCGTCACTACATAGCGGACGTGGTTGCGGGTGGTCACCACGCCCGCGCCGCGCTTGAGCAAGGTAACGATCTTGCTGATCGTCGTCCCGTCTTTCATGATCGCGGCGCTGGGCAGGGCAATGATTGGAACGCCGCCTTTGGAGCGCGACGCGCCGTACATGAAGTCCAGCTGCCCGCCCACCCCGGAGTACAGTTTCGGGCCGATGCTGTCCGCGCAGACCTGGCCGGTCAGATCCACTTCGATGGCGGAATTAATCGCCACCATGCGTTCGTTCTGCGCGATGACAAACGGATCGTTGACGTATTCCGTGCGATGCAGTTCGATCATCGGATTATCATCCACCCATTCATACAGGCGCGAGCTACCCATCAAAAATCCAGCCACAATTTTGCCGGGATGCAGGGTCTTGCGGGCGTTGGTCAACACACCGGCGTTGACGAGATCAATCACGCCGTCCGAGAATAGCTCGGTGTGAATGCCCAGGTCTTTCTTATCGTAGAGATATTTCAAAACCGCGTCAGGAATCGCCCCAATACCCAATTGCATCGTTGCGCCGTCCGGAATCAACCCCGCGATGTGACCGGCGATTTTTTCCACAATGTCAGACTGTCCCTCCTCGGCCATTGCCAATTGCGGGATGGGATAGTCCACCGGGACGATATGGTTGATGCGATTCACGTGGATGAATGAATCGCCCAGCGTGCGCGGCATCTGCTCGTTCACCTCGGCGATGATCACCTTGGCGCACTCGGCGGCGGTCTTCGTCGGACCAACCTCCACACCCAGGGAGCAGAAGCCATGCTCGTCCGGCGGCGAGACGTGAATGAGGGCCGCATCCAACGGCAGGCGATTATGCTTGAACAGTAAGGGGAATTCGGAGAGGAAGATCGGCGTGAAATCCGCGCGCCCTTCCTGCGCGGCCTTGCGGATGTTGGCGCTGATGAACATCGAGTTCACCCGCAAATGACCATCCATCTCCGCGCTGACGTAATCCGCCGAACCGACCGTCAGCACCTGGCAGATTTCCACGTCCGTGAGATTGGGGGCGTATTCCACCAGCGCGGCCAACACCTTCTGCGGCACCGACACATTCCCCGTCAGAAAGACGCGTTGACCTGACCGGATACGCCTCGCCGCCTCCTGCGCGCTGGTGACGCGCGATTGAAAGATACTAGTCAAGTCCATCTTCGATTTCCTTATTCACCGTCAAGCGGCCTAAATGCGACATCCGGCCCGCATGCGTATTGACCGCCGACTCGATGGCGGGATTATCTGCAATGGCGGCGTCCGTTCCTTTTTCTGCGATCTCCATGATAAATGGCATGGCCGAATTGACAAACGCATGAGTGGCCGTGCGCGCCACCACGCCGGGAATATTCGGAACGCAATAATGCAACACGCCCTCCTCCACGTACATGGGATGATCGTGCACGGTTGGGCGCGCCGTTTCTACGCAGCCTCCCTCGTCAATGTCAATGTCAATGATCACCGAGCGCGGCTTCATGGCTTGCACCATGGCGCGCGTCACAAGCAGGGGCGTCCGTTCGCCCGGCGCCAGCACCGCGCCCACCAACACATCCACAAACGATGTAACCCGTTCCAGGTTGCGCCGCGTCGCGATCAACGTGGAAACGCCGGGGAAACGATCCGAAAGTTGTTGCAGGGCCGCCAGGTTGCTGTCGAGAACGATGACGTGCGCGCCGAGCCCGCGAAACACCTGGGTGGAATACGTCCCCACCACGCCCGCGCCCAGAATCGCCACTTCCGCCGGAGGGACTCCGGGCATGCCGCCCAGCAAGATTCCCTTGCCGCCCCAATTGTTCTGTAAATAGCGCGCCGCGATCTGCGCAGACATCGCTCCGCACATCTGACTGAAGGCGCGCAACACGGGCCGCGACCCGTCCGCAATCTGCACCTGCTCGTAGGCGATGGAGGTCACCTTCTTGTGGAGCAACACATCCAACTTGTCGCGCCGCGCCGAAGCGAGATGCAAAAATCCCACCATGGTGCAACCCTCGCGCATCCATTCCAATTCATCCTTCAATGGACGGGCGATCTTCAGCAATAAGTCCGCGCGGCCATAGACCTCCTCCCCCGAATAAACCAACCGCGCCCCCGCCTTTTCGAACTCCTGGTCGCTGAACCCGGCCCCCACGCCCGCTTCATGTTCAACGTAAACCTGATGCCCCATATTCGTAAGGATCTCCACCCCCGCCGGCGAAAGTCCCACGCGATACTCGAACGGGCGACGTTCTTTTGGAATACAGATATTCATTGTGCCTCCCGAAAAGTTAGGCGAGGTATCAACTCGCTCTACGGCATATTCAACACTTCGCGAATGGACGGCAACGCCCAATCAATGTCTTCCTTGCGAATCACCAACGGCGGCGCGAAGCGGATCACGTGATCGTGCGTTTCCTTGGCAAGAATGCCCCTCGTTTGCAACGTCTCACAGAAGCGACGCGCCCCGCCCGCCTTCGGGTGTAATTCCACGCCAATCAGCAGTCCGCGCCCGCGCGCTTCCTTCACATGCGGACTGGGAATCTCGGCCAACTGCTCCACGAAATACGTCCCAAGCTCATGGGCGCGCTCGGCCAGTTTCTCCTCGCGGATCACGCGCAGCGAGGCGCGGGCAATGGCCGCCGCCAGCGGGTTTCCGCCAAACGTGGAGCCATGCTCGCCCGGCGTGAACAGGCCCAGGATTTCTTTATCCGCCAACACCGCGGACACGGGATAAAACCCTCCCGAAAGCGCCTTCCCCACGATGACCACATCCGGTCGGACTCCCTCGTGCTGGCTCGCAAACAACTTGCCGGTGCGGCCCAACCCGGTTTGGATCTCGTCCGCCATCAGCAACACGTTGTTCTTCTTGCACAGCTCGGCCACTGTTTTGAGATAACCGTGCGGCGGGATGATGACGCCGCCCTCGCCCTGTATCGGCTCAACCAAAACCGCGGCGGTATGAGGCGTGATCAGACGTTTGATGGCGTCCGCGTCGCCGTAGGGGGCCACCAAAAACCCGGGCGTGTACGGCCCGAAGTCGTCACGGTAGAGCGGCTCGGTGGAGAAAGAGATGAGGGTGGTGGTGCGTCCATGGAAATTACCCGCGCAGACGATGATCTCGGCCTGGTGTCGCGGCACGCCCTTGACCCGGTAGGCCCACTTGCGCGCCAGTTTGACCGCCGTCTCCACCGCCTCCGCGCCGCTGTTCATCGGCAGGGACATTTCGTAGCCGGTCATCTCGGAAAATTCTTTGTAGAAGAGCGGCAGTTGATCGTTGCGGAAGGCGCGCGATGTCAGCGTCACTTTCTTCGCCTGTTCGAGCATGGCGTTGAGAATCTCCGGGTGAACGTGTCCTTGGTTAACCGCCGAGTAGGCGCTCAAGCAGTCGTGATACTTGCGTCCCTCCACATGGTAGACTCCCACGCCCTCCG
>CAZVAX010000131.1:0-8791 GCA_964625215.1 uncultured Anaerolineaceae bacterium
TCGCAATGACGCTAACCACTAGGAGACCTTATCATGTATGACTCTCACAAACTCGACGAATTAAAGACCGCGCTGGAAAAGTGGGAAGAGACCAGCCTGCAAAAAACGCTCGCTTCGATGCCTGAACGACAGAATCGATTCTTCACCACCTCCTCCGAATCCATCAACCGACTCTACACCCCGCTCGATGTGGCAGACACCGACTACGCTTCCGATCTTGGACTACCGGGCGAATACCCTTACACGCGCGGAGTCCACCCCACTCTTCATCGCGGCAAACTCTGGACGATGCGCATGTTCGCCGGTTTCGGCACCGCCGAGGAGACCAACAAACGCTTCAAGTACCTGCTCGAGCAGGGTCAGACCGGTCTCTCCATCGCCTTCGATCTCGCCACGTTGATGGGCTACGACACCGACCAGCCCGAAGCCACCGGCGAATTCGGCAAATGCGGCGTAGCGGTCTCTTCATTGAAAGACATGGAAATTTTGCTGGAGGGAATTCCGCTCGACAAAGTCTCCACCAGCATGACCATCAACTCGCCCGCCGCGATCATCTGGGCCATGTACATCGCGGCCGCGGAAAAACAGGGCGTGCGCGCCGACCAGTTACGCGGCACCATCCAAAACGACATCCTCAAGGAATTTATCGCGCAAAAGGAATTCATCTTCCCGCCCGAACCATCCATGCGCCTGGTGGTGGACACGATGGAGTTCGGCTCCAAGTCTGTGCCGCAGTGGAACACCATCTCGATCAGCGGCTACCACATCCGCGAGGCCGGTTCCACCGCCGCGCAGGAGTTGGCCTTCACCCTCTCGGACGGACTCGAGTACGTCCGTTGGGGCATCGCGCGCGGCATGGACGTGGACGAGTTCGCGCCGCGCCTCTCGTTCTTCTTCAACGCCCACAACGACTTCTTTGAGGAGATCGCGAAATACCGCGCCGCCCGTCGCATTTGGGCGCGCGAGATGAAGGAAACCTTCAAAGCCAAGAATCCGCGTTCGTGGCTCTTGCGCTTCCACACCCAAACGGCAGGAGTCAGCCTCACCGCTCAGCAGCCGGAGAACAACGTGGTGCGCGTCGCCATCCAGGCGCTGGCGGCCGTCCTCGGCGGGACTCAGTCGCTCCACACCAACTCGCTCGACGAGGCCCTCGCGCTTCCCTCCGAACATGCCGTGACCATCGCCCTGCGGACGCAGCAGATCATTGCGGAGGAGTCCGGCGCGGCGAACACCATTGATCCGCTCGGCGGCAGCTTCTTCGTCGAGGCCCAGACCGACCATATCGAAGCGCAGGCGCGGCATTATTTCCAGCGCATCGAGGAGTTGGGCGGAGTCATTCCGGCCATCGAAAAAGGTTTCTTCCAAAGCGAGATCTCCGACGCGGCCTATCGCTACCAACGCGAAATCGACGCGGGCGAGCGCAAGATCGTGGGCGTCAATGCCTATGCCGAGAACAAACCGCTCACCATCCCGATTCTGCAAATGGACCCAAGCGGCTACAAACGTCAGGTGTCGCGGCTGGAGGAGACGCGCAAGACGCGCGACGCGGGACGAGTTGGGCAGGCGTTGGACCGTCTTCGCGTGGCGTGTCAAGGCACGGAAAACACCATGCCCCACATCATGGATTGCGTCCGCGCCTACGCGACGTTGGGCGAGATCGTTGGCGTGATGAAGGAAGTTTTCGGCAAGTACGAAGAACCGACGTGGATATAAAACCCGTAAGGCGGAATTAATTCCGCCTTACATGATAAGGAGTACACATGGCATCAAAAGGCACTATCGGAATTTTGACCGGCGGCGGCGACGTGCCGGGACTCAACCCGGCGATTCGCGCCGTCACCATCCGCGCCATCAGCGAGGGTTACCGCGTCATCGGCCTGCGGCGGGGGTGGGCCGGCATCCTCGAATTGCAGCGCGACCCCAAGTTTGACAACAGCGCCAGTTACGTCGAGCTGACCGAGGAACTGGTCAACCGCATCGGGCGGACGGGGGGAACATTCCTCCATTCGTCGCGGACGAATCCCTCCAAGGTCAAGAAAGGAAGCGTGCCGGTCCATTTGCGGGAAAAGTACGGGGCGGACGTCAACGACCTGACGCCCGAAGTCCTCGCCAATCTTGATTTCCTCGGCATTGACCATCTCATCCCCATCGGCGGCGACGACACGCTTAGCTACGGCGTGCGCATGTTCCGCGAGGGATTCAAGGTGGTCGCGATCCCGAAGACGATGGACAACGATGTGCCAGGCACGGACTACTGCATCGGGTTCAGCACCTGCATCACGCGCACGATCGAACTCGCGAACGGACTCCGCACCGTGGCGGGTTCGCACGAACGTTTCATCGTGCTCGAAGTGATGGGACGCTACGCCGGCTTCACGGCCATCCTGCCAACCATGGCGGGCGCGGCCAACCGTTGCGTGATCCCCGAAGCGAAGTTCAGCATGGAACACCTGGCCGAGTTGATGGTGCGCGACCGCAATGACAATCCCAGCCGCTACGCCACCGTCATCGTTTCGGAGGGCGCGGCGATTGACGGCGGCGAGATGGTCTTCTCGAACGACGCGGTAGACGCCTTCGGTCACGCCAAACTGGGCGGCATCGGCGACGTGGTCTCGGAACAGCTCAAGGCGTTATCGGGCAAGTTCAACAACGGCAAGACGGTGGACATCGTGAACCAGAAACTCGGCTACCTCGTCCGCTGCGGCGACCCCGACGCGCTCGACTCGATCATCCCCATGACCTACGGAAACCTGGCCCTCGACCTGGTCCTCCGCAAGGAGTTTGGCCGCCTCGTGGTGTTGAAGGACGGCAAGTACGGCAACATCCCGATTGACTACATCGCCAGCACGAAGAAGACTGTGGATGTGGAGCGCTTCTACAACACCGACCGCCTGCGCCCGAAGTTCGAAAACTTCGAGACATCGTATTTGTTTAGCATGTCGAAGGCGTAGACAGGTACACAGGTAAACACGTGACAGGAAAAAGGAGACCTCCCGTTTGGAAGGTCTCCTTGCTTTTTTGCTGATTTGCCTATTTGCCCGTTGCTCGCGCTTCAAGCCATTTTTTGAACGACTTTTGGCTTTCACCAGAGGGTTTGCCAAAGATCAGGTTTTCCACGCTGATGTCTTCATCCAAATCAGGCCAGTGGATTCCTTCGCCGTCGCCAATCAACCGCCAATGATTCCGCTCTTTCGGCGTTCCGTGCAAAAGACGCGGATACCAAGCCAGCGGAGCAGACACCGTGCGGCCATCGCTGAGGTCAACCGTGAGAGAATCTTCTGTCACCGTGACATTTTGCGCCAGCGCCACATTGAGTTCAATCGTTAAAGTAGTCATACCATTTCTCCAACAACATTTTCTGATTATCTTCAATCAGCCTTTGAATGCGATTCAATTCGCTTCGGCCAAACCTGCCGCTGACTTGAAGCCTCACAGGATCGAGCCAAAATTTCGCCTTGTTTCGTTCGCGCTCCACGTGAACATGCGGCGGTTCGTCGCGGTCGCCAGAGTAGAAAAAGAAACGATAGGGACCTTGTTCCCAAATAGTTGGCATGTCCAGATTATACCGCCCTCTTGTTCCAAGGTTCTGATCCGACCTGTCTACCTCTTCACCTTAAACGTATCAAAATCCCGCGCCACCGACACATTCGGGAAGACCGCCTGCGCCTCGGCCAGCACATCCTTCTCGCGGTAGCGGCGCGACAGGTGAGTCAGGATCAACTTCTTGACGCCCGCCTTCACGGCCAGTTCCGCGCCCATACGGGCGGTGAGGTGCGAGAACTGCTTGGCCATCTCGGCTTCCTCTTCCAAATACGTGGACTCGATCACCAGCGCGTCCGCGTCGCGCGCCACCTCGAGCAGGTCATCCGTGCGACCGGTATCGCCGACCACCACCAGTTTCGTCCCCGCTTCGAGCGGACCCAGCACATCCTCCGGCCCCACGGCGCGACCATCCGCGAGCGTGATCGTCTCGCCATTGACTAACTTGCTCCGCTCCGGCCCAAATGGGACTCCCAGCGCGTCGGCTTTCTCCGCCAGAAACGGACGCCGCGCCTTGCTCTCGAAGGCGTAACCCAGGCAGTCCGGTCCGCGATGCGTGACGGGAAACGCGGTGATGGTGAAATCCTCCGCCTCGAAAATTTTTCCCGGCTTGATCTCGGTCATCCGCAGAGGCATGGGCGGTTGGTTGCCGCGCAAGACGACGCCGTAAAGTAAATCGTGGACGCGGTCGAGGGTGGAACGTCCGCCGAAGATTTCCAGCTCGTCAATCGCCTCCCAGCGCAGGAAAGTGGAGAGCAACCCGCCTAGCCCGAGGATGTGATCGAGGTGACCGTGCGTGAGCAGGATGCGCGTCAAACGCTTGAAACCGATCCCCGCTTGCAGAATCTGGCGCTGAGTCCCCTCGCCGCAGTCCACCAGAAACCGGTATTCGTTGTGGCTGACGATCAGCGCGGAGAGTCCGCGCTTGGCGGAGGGAGCGGAGGCCGAGGTGCCGAGAAAAAGAATTTCGAACAACGATGAGTCCTATTCTTGCCGCAAATTTCACGGATTGCGCAAAAAATCAGTGAAAATCCGTGAAATTCGTGGCTGAAATTTTGAAAGTGCGCCAATTGTACCCCAAAGAAATACCGACCATTTGTGCTATAATTTTTCGGGCAAGGAAAGAGAAAACACGCAACAAGAGCCTCGTCACCCGTCACTCGTCCCACTGATAACTGCAAACTGTCACTGATCGCCATGCCCCTCATCTTCGGCAGAAAACCCTCCGCCAAACCCAAATCAAAGACCGTACAGCCCGCCAAAGGCAAGACGGCCTCGAGACCCGTTCCGCAAAAAGGAGGGGGACCGACGCGCGCGGGCAGACACGCCATACCGCCTCCGCCTCCCGCCGGCCCCGGTTGGTGGGACCGTCTCTCCGCGGAGCGCAAACTCGACGTGGTCGGAATCGTCATGGCGGTCGTTGGCGCGCTCATCCTGCTCAGTCTCTTCACCGCCAACCGTAGCGCCATCGTCGGCGCGATCATCCTGCACCTTTCGCGCATCTTTGGGTGGGGCCTCTACCTCCTGCCCCTCGGCCTCATCGCCTTCGGCCTGTGGCTCGTTTTCCGCCGCATCGAAAAGCTCCCGCCTCTCACCCTCGAACGCGCCGTCGGCAGCGTTCTCCTTTTCCTCTGGCTTCTCACCGTCATGCACGCGCTCATCGCCGACCCCGAACGCGCCAGCGAAGCCGCCTTTCACGGCGACGGCGGCGGTCTCATCGGCTCCTTCTTCCACGTCACACTCTGGACCCTCCTCGGCGCGGCGGGCGGATGGGTGACCCTGCTCGCCTGGCTCCTCATCGGCGTGACGATGACCTTCGACCTGACCGTGCAAGACATGACCGGATTCATCGCGCCCCCTCTGACGCGCGCCTGGGACCGACTCACGCGTCGGACCAAGCCCGAAGCGGGCGCGCCCCCGACAAACGTTTCCGCCGCCAACGGTTTTTCCCCGCTCACCCCCGCGCCCCAACCGACTCCCGCCATCAAACCGACTCCACCCCTCGGCGTCCCGACAACCTCCGTCAAACCCAGCGAGCCCGTCATCCACTGGCAACTGCCCGATCTCAAGTCCATCCTTGACGAGGGCGACGCGCCCGCCGCCAACGAGGAGTTCATTCAAAAGCGCGCCCGCCTCATCGAAGAGACTCTCGCCTCGTTCGGCGCGCCGGCCCAGGTGGTCGAAATCTCGCGCGGGCCGACCATCACCCAGTTCGGCGTCGAGCCGCTCTTTGTCGAGGGGCGAAGCGGCAAGACGCGCGTGCGCGTCAGCAAGATTGCCTCCCTCGCCGACGATCTCGCCCTCGCGTTGGCCGCGCCGCGCATCCGCATTCAAGCGCCGGTTCCCGGTCACAGTTACGTGGGCATCGAGGTGCCGAACGAGGAGATGACGCTGGTTTCGATGCGCGATGTTCTCGAAAGCGAGATCTTCCAGCGCGGGCGCGCCGAGCGTCCCTTGCGCTTTGCCCTCGGCCGCGACGTGGCGGGACATCCGACAGTTGCAGATTTAACCTCCATGCCGCACTTGTTAATTGCAGGCACAACGGGTTCTGGTAAATCCGTCTGCGTCAACTCCATCCTCACCGCCTTCCTGCTCCACAACACCCCCGACGACTTGCGCCTGATTCTGGTGGACCCCAAGCGCGTGGAATTGACTGGCTACAACGGCGTGCCTCACCTGCTCGCGCCGGTGGTGGTGGAAATGGAGCGCGTCATCGGCGCGCTGCAATGGATGACGCGCGAGATGGACAAGCGTTACCACGATTTCGCCCGCATCGGCGCGCGTAACATCGCCGACTACAACGCCCGCGCCGCCGCGCAGGGTTTCAAGAAACTTCCCTTCCTCGTGGTGGTGGTGGACGAACTGGCCGACCTGATGATGATCGCCCCCGATGAAACCGAGCGCACCATCACGCGCCTGGCCCAACTGGCGCGCGCCACAGGCATTCACCTGATCCTCGCCACCCAGCGTCCCTCCGTGGACGTGGTGACCGGCCTGATCAAAGCCAACTTCCCGGCGCGCGTCGCGTTTGCCGTCGCCTCGGGCGTGGACAGCCGCGTCATCTTGGATCAACCCGGCGCGGAGCGCCTGCTCGGCCGCGGCGACATGCTCTACCAGGCGCCCGATTCGCCCGCGCCGGTCCGTTTGCAGGGCGTGTTCGTGTCGGATCACGAAATCCAAAGCCTTGTGGAATTTTGGCGCGCGCAGGTGGGAGGCTCGCCGTACTCCATGCCCGGCGGCGGTTCCGCGGTGGACGCGCCCGCTCCGAGCGGAATCCCGCTCAAGCAGGTCCCCCTTTGGGAAGACATGGAAAAGTCGGACGAAGACCCGTTGCTCAAAGACTCGATGGATATCGTGCGCAACGAGGGCAAAGGCTCAGTCTCGATGTTGCAGCGCAAACTCCGCATCGGCTACACGCGCGCCTCGCGCCTGATGGATGTGCTGGAGGAGAAGGGCATCGTCGGCCCGCAGGAGGGAACCTCGCAGGTGAGACGCGTGCTCGACATGGGCGGAACCATGGAAAAGCAGGTTTATAAATCCGAGCAGCCTCACGATGAGCCGAAAGGGCCAAAACCGCCCACCTATGAGAGGTGATATTCGGAGTATAATTTCCCCGCGCCCCGGTAGTTCAACGGATAGAACAAGGCACTCCTAAGGCTTAGATGTGGGTTCAATTCCCGCCCGGGGCGCCTAAAAACTTTAAGGAAATTTTTAGGATTTGGGGCTTGCAAACAGGAAAGATTTGGTGTATTATTCGAATTGGCAAACGGTTGGGTGCCCCCCTCACCCAGCCGTTTGCCGCTTAAATTGATGGAATCAAAAAACCAGGCTTCTTCGAGAAGCCTGTTTTTTGCGCTTATTTGGCGATCCTTTTCAGCGCTTCGCCCAAGCGGGACACTTCATCGAGTATGTTGTAATGCGTCGCGCCGACGCGCACCATGCCGCCGCTTTCCTCTACACCCAATCGCTCGGTGACGTTGAGGGCGTAGTAGTTGCCATCCCAAACGTAGACGTTCTCGTTGGCGAGTTTCTCCGCGACGACGCGCGGGGGTATGTCCTTCAAACGGAAGGAGAAGGTCGCCACACGCTCATCCAGGCGACGCGGGTCGGTGAGACCGTAGAGTTGCAAGCCGGGAATCGACTCGAGGGTGGAAAGAAGCGCGCGGCTGAGTTCGAACTCGTAGGCGTGGATGGCGGTCATGGCTTTCTTCAGTTCAAGGCGGCGGCCAGAATAACCGTCCTCGGCCAATCCCTCCATATGCTCCGCGCCAAATTCGCGACCAATCCATTCGAAATATTCGACCGCGCCCAACACCCCCGCGATGCCCTCGTGATTCTGCGTGCCGGTCTCGAACTTGCCGGGGATTTTATTTGTCGCCGGGCGGACTTTGTAGGCGAATAAATTTTCCAACAACTCTCGCTTGCCAAACAAAATTCCCGCATGCGGGCCGAAAAATTTGTACGCCGAGGAGACGAGAAAATCGCAATCCAAGTCCTGCACGTTGATCGGGCCGTGCGGCGCGTACTGCACCGCGTCCACGTAGACCAGCGCGCCGGCCGCGTGCGCCATCTGGATGATCTTCCGCACCGGGTTGATCGTGCCGAGCGCGTTCGAGGCATAGCCCACCGCCAGCAGACGCGGCTGGCGCGCCAGCGCCTTTTCCAGTTGATCCAATTTCAACGTGCCGTCTTCCACGTCAAAGTCCACCCAATTCACGGTCACTCCGCGATCCTGCGCGGCCAACACCCAGGGCGTGACATTCGCGTCATGGTCGAGGCGCGTCACCACGATCTCCTCGCCCTCCTTCCACTCGCGCGCGAGCGAGCGGCTGATGTGCAACGTGAGCGTGGTCATGTTATTGCCGAAGACAATCTCCTCCGGCGAGGAGGCGTTGTAAAAATCAGCCATGGCGCGATGGGCCTCGTCCAACACCGCGTCGGAGGCTTGGCTGGTCTCGAATGCGCCCTCGTGATTGGCGTTGGACTCGAGCAGATATTTCGTGATGCGATCGAGGCTTTGTTTGGCGATTTGCGTCCCACCGGGGTTGTCGAAAAAGATGGCGGGACGATTCAGGGATGGGAACTGCGCGCGGATGGCGGAAAGGTCCAGGCTCATGCCGATACTCCATTCGAGTGAATTGGTTGTATACTGAAATTGTACCGCACAGAAAGGAGACCGCATGTTCGAGAACATCCTCTTAGAAATTATCTCAAAAGGTACTCTGAGCCAACCTGCGAAACCAGAGCATAG
>CAZVAX010000132.1:0-6856 GCA_964625215.1 uncultured Anaerolineaceae bacterium
AGCACTCGTCTCCAAAACGAGCGGTTGTGGGTTCAAGTCCTGCCTGGCCTGCCTTGGCAAGAACGCCGCTTATTTGGGCGGCGTTTTAGCCGTAGATAAGTAATAGGAGTTCAAACGTGGCTGACGAATCAAGACCGAACGCGATCGTCCGTTATTTCGCCGAAACCCGCGGCGAGCTGGGTAAAGTCACCTGGCCCACCTGGCGGGAGGTACGGCAGTTGACCATCATCGTGATCGCCGTGATGATTGTCATGGGCTTGTACTTGTCTCTGGCCGATGCTTTGGGAAGCTGGCTGATTACATTTGCTGTATAGGATCGCCACCCTGGTTTGAAATTGAGGTTGTGATGGACGCGCAGGATAACGAACAACAATGGGCTCAGGAAACGCCCGAAACTTCCGCTTCTCCGTTGGACGAGGCGGTTGTTTCGGATGCCAAACCTGCGGCTGAACCCTCCCTGCCGTCTTCGATCGACGCGCCGGCGGACCTTCCCACCGAAGGCGAACCCGCCTGGTATGTGATCCACTGCTACTCGGGTTACGAGAACAAAGTGCGCCACAATCTCGAACAACGCATCGAGACGATGGGAATGAAGGACAAGATCTTCGATGTGGTTATTCCCACCCAGGAAGAGATCGAGGTGCGCGACGGAAAGCGCCGCACCGTGGAGCGTCACATCTTTCCCGGCTACGTGCTGGTTAATCTGATTCTGACCGAAGAATCCTGGTACGTGGTGCGGAACACCCCCGGCGTGACCGGCTTCGTCGGGATGGGAAACCTACCCACCCCGCTTCGCCCGGAGGAAGTGAACCAGATCATCAAGCGCATGGAAGCCGAAGCGCCAACCGTCAAAGTGACGTTTAGGGTTGGCGAGCGCGTCCGCATCATTGACGGGCCATTCAACGATTTCCGCGGCAATGTGGCTGAGATTGATATGGAGCGGACGAAGGTCCGCGTGATGGTGAACTTCTTCGGGCGTGAAACGCCTGTCGAGTTGGACTTCCTGCAAGTAGAGAAGGCGTAATACCAGTGACCAGTAATCCGTGACTGAAAACTGATGACTGAACACTGATCACTGAATTTAGTGGGAGGGTCTCCCAAATGACCCGCTAAAACCACAAGGAGAAACTATGGCAAAGAAAGTCAAAGCAATCGTTCGTTTGCAGATCGAGGCCGGTAAGGCCAACCCTGCGCCTCCGATCGGTCCCGCGCTGGCGGGACACGGCATTAACATCATGCAGTTCTGCAAGGAGTACAACGCCCGCACGTCGAATCGCGCCGGCGAGGTGCTTCCCGCGGAAATCACGGTGTTCAGCGACAACTCGTTCACCTTCGTGTTGAAGACTCCGCCCGCCGCGGTGTTGCTCCGCAAGGCCGCCGGCATCCCCAAGGGATCGGGCGTGCCGAACAAGGACAAGGTGGGCAAGGTGACTCGCAAGCAGGTGCGCGAGATCGCCGAGTTGAAGATGAAAGACCTGAACGCCAATGACGTTGAAGGCGCGATGAAACAGGTCGAAGGCACAGCCCGCAGTATGGGCATCAATGTGGTTGATTAATTTTGTGGGAGGGTTGCGCAGTCTCATAGCCGCCTAGTCGCTAGTTTCATAGTCAGACCATAAGACTATTTGACTATCCGACCATCAGGCTATCCGACTAAACGCCCGCTAGCACCACGGAGGAACCAATGACAAAACACGGTAAAAAGTACAAGGCCGCCGCGGCCAAAGTGAACATTGACCAACTCTATGGGCCGAAAGAGGCCATGGCGTTGATTCGCGAAACCACCACCACCAAGTTCGACTCGACGGTGGAAGTGCACATCCGCACCGGACTGGACCCGCGCCAGGCGGATCAGCAAGTGCGCGACGTGGTCGTCCTGCCGCACGGGCTCGGCAAAACCGTTCGCGTGCTAGTCTTCGCGGCCGGCGATGGAGCCGCCGCGGCTCGCGCCGCCGGCGCCGACCTGGTGGCCGATGACGAAGAAACATTGAAGAGGATCGAAGGCGGCATGTTGGATTTCGATGTGGCCATCGCCACGCCCGATATGATGGGCAAGGTGGGCCGCCTCGGACGCGTGCTGGGTCCGCGCGGACTCATGCCGAACCCGAAGGCGGGAACGGTGGTGCAACCGGCCGATTTGGGCCGAGCCATTCAGGAGTCGAAGGCCGGACGCGTGGAGTTCCGCCTCGATAAGACCGCCAATATTCATGTCTCGGTTGGCAAGGCTTCGTTCGACGCCGACAAACTGTACGACAACTTCACCGCGTTGATGGACGCCCTGCGGAAGGCTCGCCCCTCGGGAGCCAAGGGCGTGTACCTGAAGCGCATCACGGTCGCGACCACGATGGGGCCGGGCATCAAGATTGACCCGAACGCGGCCCAAGCATTGGAGGAAGGCGAATAACGCTGACGCGATTCGCTTAACTTACTAGCCACTTCGCCAATGACAGCAGGCGTTCCAGGATAGGTCTGGGTACGGCGGAAAATCATCGCCTACTCGACCTTCCTGCGGAACTTAATTCCCTGCCCAGGTGGAGACTGACTGCCCAAACCAGCCTGTATCGGGCTGCGCGTTCCTGTGTCGGAACGGAGCAAAAAGTCTTTGCCTCGCGAAATGGTGGCAAAGATTTTTTGTTGAAAGGAGGTGATTGTCCTTTGGCCATTTCAAAGCAGCGCAAGGAAGAGATTCTGGAGCAATACCAGGATTGGATCAAACGCAGCCAGGCCGTGATCGTGGTGGAATACACCGGAGCGAAGATGAAAGACCTCGACGCGATCCGCGCCAAGGTTCGTGAAGCCGGCGGTGAGTTCCATGTGTTGAAGAACACGCTGGCAAAGCGCGCCCTCGAAGCCAACGGCTTGTCTGTGCCGGAAGGCTTGTTGACGAAAAGCACGGCTGTGTCGTTCGCGTTCTCGGACGTGGCGGCGACCGCCAAGGCGCTGGCAGAAGCCACGAAAGGCATGGAGTTCGCAAAAGTAAAAGGCGGCTTCATCAGCGGCAAAGCGCTTGGCGCAAGCCAGGTCAAGTCGTTGGCCGACCTGCCGACCCTGCCCGTAGCGCGCGCGCGCTTGCTGGGCATCCTGCAAGCCCCGGCCGGCAAACTGGTCCGCACGATTGCGGAACCGGCGCGTTCGCTGGCGGCCGTTTTCAAGGCCTACGCCGATAAACCCGCCGCGGCCTAGAGTCGCGAAGACGACGCGTAGTTTGCGCTCTCCAGCGCAACCGGCGTTTGAGAACGCCTGATACGCGCTCGTGAAGTCGGAACGTTGTAGTTCCACCCACCTAAAAATCACTCACAAGCAAGGAGTTTGTACACAATGGCTGCTAATCTCGAATCCCTGGTTGCCTCCCTGAGCGAACTGACCGTTCTCGAGGCCGCCGACCTGGTGAAAATGCTCGAAGAGAAGTGGGGCGTCTCCGCCGCCGCACCTGTCGCGATGGCGATGGCTGGTCCTGCCGGCGCGGCCGCCGCGGCTGAACCCGTCGAAGAAAAGACTGAATTCGACGTGATCATCAAGGATGCCGGCCCGAAGAAGATCGAGGTCATCAAGGTCATCCGCCAATTGACCCAACTCGGTCTGGGCGAGGCTAAGACCCTGGCCGAAACCGCGGGCGGCAAGATTCTCTCCGCCGTCGGCAAGGATGCCGCGACCGACGCCAAGAAGAAGTTGGAAGAAGCCGGCGCCGTCATCGAAATGGCGTAAGTTTCTCCCGCTTTCTGGCGAATCAAAAACGACCGTTCACGCGAGCGGTCGTTTTTGATTTCTGGACACGGATTTCACGGATGAACACGGATTTTTGAACTTTTCCGTGAAATCTGTCCGATCCGTAGAATCCGTGTACCGCATTATGCTTCGAGAATCTCGAAATCATGCGTGATCTTCACCGACTGGCGCAGGGTGGCGTAGATGGAGCAGTATTTTTCCTGGCTGAGTTCGAGCGCCTTCTTGACCTGTTTGGCGTCCAACCCAACGCCGACGAAGAAAAAGCGCAAGTGAATCTCGCGAAAGACCCAGGGCGGGTCGGGGTCGCGCACGCTTTCGGCGGAGGCGCGCAACTCCGTGAGTTTCTGACGTTTCTTTTCCAGGATTGAAACCGCGTCCCACATCACACAGCCGAGCAGACTCATGGGGAGCAAATCCGCGCCGCTGACGCCCATGGGCTGGGTCATCACCACAGGGAAGTCGCGCCGGTCGCGCAAGAGAAAAACGCGGTCGCGCACCCACTCGGCGTTGACGGTTTCGCTGATCATGACCATAACCGGATTTTAGCGCCTCGAATTAAAAACCAACAGGGGCGGCGCGCGGGGTTTCCATCGTTCCCGTGCGGGATCGTCTTTTATCCCATGCGCAGGGAATGACCTTGCGACATTTTCCTTTCTTCGATATCAAGGCCGGTTTGGACTGCGCGTCGACTCCCGGAGGTGCAATTCCGTTCGCGCGTCTTCGCGGTATGCCAGCAGGGCGAATCCTGCAATGGACAGGATGAGTCCAATCACTGTCATGGACGTGTTGAACGCGTCAGCATAGTTGATGCCGTCCCAGGTGTGGGTGGCGCCCATCGTGTATTGGATCGTCAGTGTCATGACGCCAAGCAGGATGGCCGCCGTGCCGCCCGCGGGTTTGTTCTGACCCGCTTTGGCCTTCGCGAAGTCCACGCCCTGCCAGATGGCGGGAATTTTGAAGAGCAGGAAGATGATCAGTGTGAGGACGGTCGTGTAAACCACCGCGTCCACGGGCATGGACTTGCCGCGCAGGGCGCGCGAGGCGTAAATGTGAATAAAGCCGATGACAACACCTGCGATCAAAATAACCAGCGCGTCGCGGTAGGATTTGTCTGCGCCTTTGATGAGCATGATCGTGGCGCGGATGCCCAGCACGCCGAGGGCGATGCCGATGATCACGAAGAGGATGTACAGCCATTGGAACGGAGCCAGCGCGGCCATGCTGCCGAAGTTGGTGGGGGCGAGCGCGGCGCAGGTGGTGCCGATGCCGCCGAGCAGGGTGAATCCGCCCGTGAGCGCCATCAGCACGATGCCGATGAAACGGAGGAGCTTTACGAAGAAACTGTTGGTGGACATTGTGTACTCCTTTTGAAAAAAAAGACCCTAAAGGTTTTGGAAACCTTTAGGATCTGTGACTTTATCCAAATTTGAAACCTGCTACAAAACTCAACGTCATCAGCAGGAACAGACTCGGCAAAATTTTCAATATCGTCTCTCTTGGGACAATGGGCTTGCCTGCTTTGAGGAACGATAGCAACAGGCCAGCCAAACCGATCATCGCGCCGCCCAAGCCGACCAGCGCAAAGATGGGACTCTTCGTCCCGTCTGCGGCGAGGATGGAGGGGAGCAGGAAGATGGTCATGCCAGCGATGCCGTGGACGAGGGCGATGACGATGGTCGGAAGTTTGTTTTTGATCGGGATGACGCGCGTCGCCAGAACGGCGAGAAAGCCCGCGATGGCAAAGACCAGGTACGAGGTCCGCCACGAAGCGAGATGCTCCCAGACAAGGCCGAGGGAGATGGTCAACGGGATGATGGTCGAGACGATGACCACGATGGGCGAGTCCAGCACTTCGAAGCCGAGGATGATGAGGAGCAGTCCCGCCACGAGCAGGACGCCGAAGCCGATGGTGTAGACGATGATGGGCACTTCGCCGAGGCCGTTGATGCCGACCGCGACCTGATAGGCGGCGAGGATGCCAGTGACGAGGAGCAGGACGCGATCAGTGGAGGTCATTTTCATGGGGATGTGTCGAATGTCAAAAGTTGAAAGTCATGTTGCGTAGTTTGCGCTCTCTAGCGCAACGGCGTTACACCTGCCCTGGCGGGCGGTGCCAGGGGAGAACGCCGAGTACGCGTGTTAGATCGAAAGCAGGATCATCGAGATGAGCATGTAGAGCGAGGCGTATTTGAAGAGCGAGAAGTTGACGCGCTCGGAGGGGCGGAAGACGGTGGCGAAGGAGAGCAGGAGCAAGCCCGAGGAGAGCACGATGAGCAGGCGCAGGATGCCCGCCTGGACGCCGATCATCACGCCTGCCACGCCGATGCTGGCCGCGGCAATGATGGATGAAAGAGCGATGACAGCGCGCGTGGTGTCGAAGCCGTAGGTGGAGGGGAAGGTGGGGATGCCCGCCGCGTTGTAGTCGTCGAAGAATTTGATCGAGAAGGTGAGCGTGTGGGTGGGAATCCAGAAAAGGATGGCGGCGGCGAGGAGCAGGCCGATGATCTCGATCTCGCCAACTGCGAGAACACGTCCCGCGAGGATCGGCATGGCGCCAGAGATGCCGCCCCAAACAATGCTCCAGCAGGTGCGGCGTTTGAGCCAGAGGGTGTAGACCACCACGTCGAAGAACCAGCCGAGGAAGACCACGAAGCCATAGAGAGGATTGACCGCCACCGCCCAACCGATGCCGAGGATCGAGATCGCCATGCCGACGCGGAAGACTTCTTCGCGGCTCAGTTCACCCGAGGCGGCGGGACGTTTCTGCGTGCGCTTCATCTTCGCGTCGATGTCCTGGTCGTACCACATGTTCATGATGGTCGAGCCGCCGATGGCGAGGAAAAGACTCGCCGACATCATCAGCAAGAGCGGGAAACTCGGCGCGGTGTGCGCGCTCATGTAGCCCGCGATGCCTGTGGCGAGGAGCAGGCCAGATTGCGAGGGCTTGATGAGAGGCCAGAACTGGGCGAATTTGGATTTGCGAACGATCGTGGTTGATTGGGCGGTCATGCGAACTCCTTCGGAAGTAAACACGTACACAGGAAAATAATTCAGGCGGCAAGTATACCTGTGTACCTGTGTACCTGTCTACGTGTTTACCGAGCGCACCTGAATCCCACCCCAGGGCTGA
>CAZVAX010000132.1:6866-8300 GCA_964625215.1 uncultured Anaerolineaceae bacterium
GTTCTCTAACGTCTGTTTGGCGTTAGAGAACGCCGATTACGCGGACTGTTCTCTACTCTCTGTTCTTTATTCCCTCAATTTTACCTCACACAACGGAATCCCACCCCAGGGCTGAAGTACATCGGCGGGGCGCTGTTGCGAACCCAGACGCGCAAGTCCATGTCGTAGGTGTCTTTCGAGCCGCCGTGCATGAAGCGGTCGCTGAAACCTTCCATCACGTCGCCAACCCATTGCCAGACGTTCCCCGCCATGTCGTAGAGTCCATAAGGCGAGGCGGAGTTGACGGTTTGAAAACCGTCGTACACCTTTCCGTTGTAGAAGCCGACAGGACTCGTGCGCGAGCCGAAACTGCTCATGTCTTCAAACGGGTCGCGCGATGAATAGAAGTTGGCGTTGGCTCGTTCGATTTCCCAGCCCCACGGGAAGGGACGTCCGTCTGTGCCGCGCGCGGCTTTCTGCCATTGGATTTCGGTCGGGAGACTCGCGTCGTTATATTGACAGTAGCCCCACGCGCCGAACCATGTGACCATCGTCATCGGGTGGTTCTCGTATCCTTCCTGGACCGTGAAGCGGGTTCCGTCGAATTTGACTCTCTGCGACGGGTCGGCGAGGGGAATGTATTGCCAGTCTCCCGCTTTGATTTCGAGTTCATGCTTCACGCCGCGGAACTCGTCGCCTGGGTAGTAGCCGAGGACGGAGTCGCCTTCGACTTTGAGCGTGCCATCCGCGACGGCGGCGTTGAGGTAGTCCGCGTATTGTTGGGCGGTCACGTCGGTGACCATGATCTCGTAGGCGTCGGTGAATTCGGTGTCTTCGTGTTGGCCGAAGTAAAACTCTCCAGCGGGGACTTGCGCCCAGGAGGTCGGGTCAATGCCTATATCGTAGGCGGGGATCGGAGCGTTCAAATCTACGGGGGCGCACGAGGCCAGTAACGCCGCAAACAGGATGGAGGTCAGGATGAAGCGTTTCATTTCGTCACCTCCTCGGAGAGTTCGTGAGTCGCTTCCTCCGCCCAGCGTCCCTTCGGTTTGAAGAGGTCAATCAAACGCCAGACCATGACGACAGCCAGCAGAACGAGCAACATGCCGAGACCGAAATCAATCATGTACATGAGGGTGTTGACGAGCGGTTGTTGCGTCGCTTCGTCAATGAATAGACGTTTCATTTCAAAGACGGTCACCGCGCCGAGGGCGATGTCGGAGAGGAAGATCAGCCCCCAGCCATAGAGTTGGCGGACTTTGCCTTTCAGTCCGAGCATATCGCCGTAGTACATCAGGATGATGGTGGCGATGATGGCGGAGAGCGCGTGCCAGTGTCCCGTCAGTTCGATGCGTTCCTCGCGGGCAGGCCATAGGCGGAAGATGTCGTCCAGTTTGATGGCCATGAAGATGCCGATGCCGCTGGTGGTGAAGTTCATGAAGAGCATTTGCCAGG
>CAZVAX010000133.1:0-8076 GCA_964625215.1 uncultured Anaerolineaceae bacterium
CCTTTGTCAGCGCAATCATTATATGCGCTCAAAGGGTTTTGAGATAGTTTCTTAGCCGTTGACGGATCAGAGCACGGTTTGCGGGCCGCAAAAATGGCCGGCGGCCTGGCGCGCGCCATGCGCTCTGCGCGCTTGCGCGCCGTCGTTGCCTACGACCCCATCCCCCCTTACATCGGCGACCCCTACATGCAGTACGCCATTGACGCCCGCCTGAAAGATTCGGAGGAGATCTTGCGAAAGGCGCTCGACGCGGTTGGCGAGATTCCCGGCGAAATACACACTGAGTTGCTCGAAGGCTCGCCCGCCGAAGCCATCGTCAAGGTGGCGACCACGCGTCAAAGCGACGTGATCGTCATGGGCTCGCGCGGGCTGGGACGTTTGGCCGGCGCGTTGCTCGGCAGCGCCGCTCAGAAGGTCATCTCACACGCGCCCTGCCCGGTGTTGATCGTTCGATAAGGCGAGACGTTCCGCCTCGGCAAACTCCTCGGGCGTGTTGACATTCCAAAAGCACACTCCCGACGGATCCAACCTTGCGACTTCCTCGGGTAACAGTTCGCGCACCTTGACTGATGGGAACCAGGCGATGACCTTCCACTTGTCCGCTTCGATGGCAGACCGGATGGCCGCGACGCACGTCTCGCGACGATAGACCGCGTGGAACGGTTCGTACCCCGCCGACTTGGTGACCGGTTCCCCTGCGGCCAACTCCCGCGCGATGACCACATCCGCTTCTTCCTGGACCATGATCCGGGTTGCCGCTTCGAGGAGCGCCGCGCTGGCAAACGGCATGTCGCAGGCCACCACCGCGACGAGTGGGGCCGCGGCCGCGGCGAGCGCGGTGTAGAGTCCGCCTAGCGCGCCGCGACCCGGCACGAGGTCCGGCGCGAGGCGGAGACCGAGGAACGCGTACGCCTCGGGCCGATTCGTCGTCACGAGAATTTCGTCCGCAATCGGCGCAACGCGTTCGATCACGCGCTGAATCAGCGGACGCCCAAGAAAGGGCTTGAGGGCCTTGTCCTCGCCCATGCGCGCGGATTGCCCTCCGGCCTGTATCACAATGGTTAACATGCGGTATATTATACGGGATGAGCATTGCCAATGTGCTTGATCGCCTGACTGTGACGGGGGAACTCTACGAAAAACGGGACGACGGCTCGGTGCGCTGTTTCGCCTGCGGACACCGTTGCCTGATCCGGCCCGGTTTGCGCGGGGTTTGCCAGGTGAGGTTTAATGAGGGGGGCGAGTTGCGCGTGCCGTTTGGATACCACGCCGCGCTGCAGGCCGACCCGATCGAGAAGAAACCGTTTTCGCATGTGTTGCCCGGCGCCACCGCGTTGACGTTTGGAATGCTCGGTTGTGATTTCCATTGCGGCTACTGCCAGAATTGGTACACATCCCAAGCCATGCGCGACCCGGAATCGGATTCCTCGTTGGGGCTGATTCGAAAGATCACGCCGCAACAAATGGTAGACGCGGCTCATCGGACGGGGGCCTCGGTGATCGTCTCATCATATAACGAGCCGCTCATCACCAGCGAATGGTCGGTTGCGATCTTCAAGGAGGCCAAGGCCGCGGGCTTGAAGTGCGCGTATGTTTCGAACGGGAACAACACGCCCGAAGTGATGGAGTACCTGCGTCCATACCTCGACGCCTACAAAGTGGACTTGAAGTCCATGAACGACAAGAACTATCGCAAACTGGGCGGCGTGTTGCAAAACACCCTGGACGGAATCAAACGCGCCCGCGACATGGGCCTGTGGGTGGAAGTGGTAACTCTCGTCATCCCCGGCTTCAACGACGGCAACGAGGAACTATGGGACGCGGCGCGCTTCCTGGCGGGAGTCTCGCGGGACATCCCCTGGCATGTGACCGCCTTTCACAAAGATTACAAAATGACCGACAACGACAACACCGACGCGCGCACGCTCCAGCGCGCCGCCGACATCGGCCGCGAGGCGGGACTTCACTTCGTCTACGCGGGAAATTTGCCGGGGCGCGTGGGCGAGTACGAGGATACGCTGTGTCCCTCGTGCAACACAACGTTGGTCAAACGACGCGGCTACGTGGTGCGCGAGTATCGCATCAGCGCGCAGGGGACGTGTTTCAAGTGCGGGACGAAGATCGCGGGCGTATGGCCGGAGAAGCCGGGCGAAGTGAATCTCAATGGGTTTGGAATGCCCCTGCCGGTGTATTGAGCGTTTACAATTAGGGGCAAATCATCTCACTTTGGACAAACACGTTGAACCACAAATCCATCCTATCTTCTTTATTGATCATCCTGATTCTCACAGCCTGCACGGCCCCCCTCGCCCCCACCGCCACGCCCGCGCCGGAGGCTTCGCTCACCGCGCCCGCGCTCACCTACGAGCCGACTGGAATTCCCGGCGCGCAATTCAGCGTGCATTTCGACGGCGATACGCTCTCGGTTCCGCCCGAGGCGTGCAACGGCGCGTATGCGGGCCTCATCCAATCCGTGGTCGCGACCGACGCGCAGACCGTCACGTTTACGTTGTGCCGGCCCGAGCCGGATTTCCTGTTCAAGATTTCACTGGCCGCGTTCGCCATCTATCCCTCCGAGTGGATCGAGGAGACGGCGAGCGACGGCGCGCGAAGCCTCGAGGCGTTGGAAAATCCGGTTGGGACCGGCCCGTACATGGTCAGCGAATGGACGCGGGGCGAGAGTTTGACATTGGCCGCGAATGAAACGTATTGGGGCGGGGCGCCCGTCTCGCCGACGGTGATCGTGCGCTGGTCCGACGACCCCGCGACGCGTCTCGCGGAACTTCAAGCCGGGATCGTGGATGGCGTCGACTCAGTCGGGCCGGCCGATTACATCCTCGTGCGAAGCGACTCGTTCCTGGCATTATTGGAGCGTCCGAAGTTGGGCGCGCGCGAAATGGAAATGATCCAGTCGCTCCCCGCGTTGGCGCAGTTCGCGGGCGCCCCCTCCGGCGCGGCCTATCGCGCCGATGTGATCAACGCCCAAGCCAGTCCGTTCGGCGCGGAGATGTTCCACATGATGGCGCCCGGCGACCGCCCGGAATTCACCTGGCTTCAAAGCGCCGAACCCGCCAGCCTGTTTTGCGCGGACGAGGCGGACGTGGCGTCGCTGCGAATCTGCGCGCTGATCAGCGAGACGCTCTATCGCTTCGACATGAGCGGCGCGACGCCCATCCCGACGTTGGCCCAGTCCTGCGCCCCGAACGCGGACCGGACGGTTTGGGTCTGCGCGCTGCGCGAGGGCATCGCGTTCCACGACGGGTCCGGGTTCGACGCGGCGGACGTAGTCGCCACGTTCAATATGGGATTGAATCCCGCTTCGCCCGCGCACGTCGGTCGCTCCGGCGTATGGGAATTTTTCCGCCAGATCTGGGGCTGGATGCAATGACCCGGCCAATGTCCAAAAAGCGAGACGTTTTTTCGATATCCAACTTTGAAAAAACCCTACTGGAGAATCCCTCTATTGACCGCGTTGGCGGGGGGATTTTGCTGTATAATTTTGCAGTCGTTTGTAGGACAACTACCAAACTGAAAGGAGGCGCTCGACCCAGATCCATATGCTTTGTCTGCACCATATCTCATCACCTTACTCAAACAAATCTAACTGGAGGAGAGTTCTGTGAACAAAAAACTGTTTGCTCTGCTTTCGGTATTGGTGATCGCCAGCCTGGCCATTTCAGCCTGCGCCAAGACCCCCGAACCTACCGAAGCGCCCATGACCGAAGCGCCCATGACCGAAGCGCCCACCGCGGCGCCAACTGAAGCGCCCGAACCCACCGCGATCCCCAAGGTTTCGGTTGCCACGTTTGACGGAACCAGCCTGGTCGCTGAAAGTTGCGATTACGGCGGCTTCTTCAAGTCCATCGTTGCCACCGACGCCAACACCGTGACCTTCACGCTGTGCAAGACCGACGCGGCCTTCCTTTCGAAGATCGCTTTCAGCCCCTTCGCCATCTACCCGTCTGAGTGGATCGAAGCGACCGCCGGCGAAACGACCCGAACCAGCGAGGGCCTCGAAAAACCCATTGGCACTGGCCCCTACATGGTCGGTGAGTGGACACGCGGCGACAGCATTACCTTCGTGAAGAACCCCGATTATTGGGGCGAAGCTCCTGATGCCGCCGAGACCCTTGTTTTCCGCTGGTCCACCGAATCTGCCGCCCGCCTGCTTGAACTCCAGGCTGGTACGATCGACGGCTTCGACAATGTCGGCCCCGAAGATTTTGAGACCATCAAGGCCGATCCCAACCTGCAGTTGGCTATTCGCCCGGCGTTGAACGTCTTCTACGTCGGCATGACCAACACCTTCGCTCCGTTCGACAACCTCAAGGTCCGCCAAGCGATTGCCATGGGCCTCGACCGCCAACGCATCGTGGATAACTTCTACCCGGCCGGCTCCGAAGTGGCCTCCCACTTCACCCCGTGCTCCATCCCGAACGGTTGTGTCGGCGATGCCTGGTACGATTTCGATGTTGATGCGGCTAAGGCTCTTCTGGCCGAAGCTGGCTATCCGGATGGCTTCAAGACCAAGTTGTACTATCGCGACGTTGTGCGCGGTTACCTGCCCCAGGTTGGCAACGTGGCCCAGGATCTCCAGGCCCAGTTGAAGGAAAACCTGAACATTGACGCCGAGATCGTCGTCATGGAATCGGGCGCCTTCATCGAGGCTTCTGGTAGCGGTCAGTTGGACGGCTTCTATCTGCTGGGTTGGGGCGCGGACTACCCGCACGTCACCAACTTCCTGGATTACCACTTTGGCAAGGATGTTCAGCAGTTCGGTACCACCTTCCCCGAGATTTTTGACAACCTGATCGCCGGTGGCCAGATTGGTATCCCCGCTGACGCTGAGGCATTCTACACTGCCGCCAACAACGCCATCCGCGAACTTGTTCCGATGGTGCCGATCGCCCATGGCGGTTCTGCCGTGGCTTACCGCGCGGATATCGTGAATCCGCAGGCCAGCCCGCTGACCTCCGAGGTCTTTGCCTACTCCAAGCCCGGCGACCGCAACGTCTTTGTCTGGATGCAGAATGCCGAACCCATCAGCATGTTCTGCGCCGATGAGACCGACGGCGAATCCCTGCGTGCCTGCGAGCAGGTCATGGAAGGTCTGTACGCCTACCAAGTCAACGGCACCGAAGCCGAACCCGCACTGGCTGAGTCTTGCACCCCGAACGAGGATTCGACCGTTTGGGTCTGCGTTCTGCGCCAGGGCGTCAAGTTCCACGATGGCAGCGATTTCGATGCTACTGACGTGGTTGCCACCTTCAACATGGGCCTCAACCCGGGGTCGCCCTTCCACGTTGGCAACACCAACCTGTGGGAGTACTACGACTACCTCTGGGGTCTGATGTGGAAGTAACTTCCACACACGTCCAGATGGATTAAAATACGGGATGGCGGTTGCCCCGCCATCCCGTATTCTCAACAGGGATTTCCCGCCCATGATGATTCAGTATATTTTGAGAAGACTGTTCGCCTCCATCCCGGTATTATTTGGGATCCTGCTTGTCACATTTGCGCTGGCACGCCTGATTCCCGGCGATCCCTGCCGCGCCATCCTCGGAGAAAAAGCCACCAAGGAAGTCTGCGACCGCTTCATTCGTGAAAAGGGATTGGATAAACCGATCATGACCCAGTTCGGCATTTATCTCAGCGATATCGCCAAGGGAGATTTTGGCCAATCCATACGCTATGGCATGCCGGTCACCCGCATGTTGGAAGAACGTCTTCCTACCACGGTGGAACTCAGCTTCGCCGCATTGATGATCAGTATGATCGTAGGCGTTCCACTGGGCGTCATTTCTGCCGTCAAACATAATACATGGGTGGATGTGGTTACCATGGTCTGGGCCAATATCGGCGTATCCATGCCCGTTTTCTGGTTGGGACTGATGCTGGCTTACATTTTCTCGCTCTTATTGAAAGACACCCCGTTCTGGCTGCCCCCGTCGGGCCGCGTCAGCCCCGGCATTGACGATACCCCCTTCTACGAGGCTTGGGGCATGGCAATAGCCGAAGGCGGAGCGCTTTTCTCCACCCTTCAATTCATCAGCCGACTCAATATTCTCAACGCCCTGCTCTCCGGCAACTGGGAATTGTTGCAAGACTCGATCAAACACCTCATCCTGCCGGCCATGGCGCTGGGGACCATTCCCATGGCGCTCATCGCCCGCATGGCGCGCTCGGCCATGCTCGATGTGCTAGGACAGGATTACATCCGCACGGCGCGCGCCAAGGGGTTGAAAAAATCGGCGGTCATATTCAAACATGCCTTCCGCAACTCGCTGCTCCCGTTGGTGACCGTCATCGGCCTCTCGCTCGGAAGCCTGCTGGGCGGCGCGGTGCTAACCGAGACCATCTTCGGTCTCTCCGGCGTCGGGCGCATTCTCTACGAAGCCATCACCGCCCGCGACTACGGCATCGTGCAGGCGTTCACCGTCGTCATCGCCATCTTTTTCGTTGCGCTCAACCTGCTGGTGGACATTTCCTATGCCTACCTCGACCCCCGCATCCGATTGGATTAGGAACCTCCCATGACCCAAGAGAAAAAAGTCGTAACTCTGGATGCCGAGGGCCTATCCCTCAAATCCGTCAGCCTGTGGCAGGTAACGTGGAGGCGACTCTTCCGCCGCCGCTCCGCGATGGTGGGATTGGGCATTCTGGGCCTGCTGATCTTCATCGCCCTCACTGCCCAATGGATCGCGCCGTATGATCCGACCAAATCAATGCTGGACATAAAAAACTATCCAAAAGAATTTACCAAAAGAAGGATCGCGCCCTGCATCCATTCCCTGGGATGCGCCGAGGAACAGCCACAGCATCTGGCCGGGTTGGACGGCAACGTGCGCGACGAATTCAGCCGCTTGCTCTATGGCGCGCGCCTCAGCCTGATGGTGGGATTCTCCACCGTCACCTTCGCCATCATCATCGGCACCGTATTGGGCGCTCTCAGCGGCTACTTCGGCGGCTGGATGGACAACACGATCATGCGTACGATGGATGTTTTGCTGGCCTTTCCCTCGCTCCTGCTAGCCATCGCCATCGTCACCGTGCTTGGCCCGGGATTGATCAACGCCCTGCTGGCCATCGGCATCGTTTCGATCCCCTCCTACGCTCGCGTGGTGCGCGCCTCCGTCCTCTCGGTTCGTGAAATGGACTATGTGTCGGCCACCCGCGCCCTGGGCGGATCCAACCTCCAGATTCTGTTCCGCCGCATCCTCCCCAACGCGTTGACTCCCCTCATCGTGCAAGGCACGCTCGGCATCGCCACCGCCATTCTCGACGCGGCCGCGCTCTCGTTCCTCGGCCTCGGCGCGCAACCGCCCACGCCCGAATGGGGCTCCATGCTCGGCGCGGAACGAAACCAAGTCTTCACCGCGCCGCATCTGGTCTTCCTGCCCGGCTTTGCCATCATGCTGACCGTGCTCTCCTTCAACCTGCTGGGCGACGGCCTGCGCGACGCCCTCGACCCGCGGCTGGCGCACGTGAGTTAGCCCATCGCATCCTTCCGAATCAAAAACGGACGCGTCGCGCGTCCGTTTTTAATTCGAGGAAAGTCACGGCGTCAGCGGCCAGGCCACTCCCACGATCGCGAGCAAGCCAAAGATGAACAGGGTGACCGACGCGCCCAATACCACCTCGCGGTCGGGGCGGCGATCCACGAGGCGGAGCAGGGGATATTGTCCCTCCACGGCCCACAGCGGGCCGCCAAACCAGGTGAAGACCAGCCCGCCCAGCAACCCGCCGATGTGGCCCCAGTTGTCAATGTAGCCGCCGCTCGAAAAGCCGATCATCAAATTGATGACCACAACGCTGACTACATTGCCGATGGCCTGTTTGTATTCCTCGCCAAATAATTTTCGGTTGGTGAAGAGAAAAATTCCCTCCGCGGCCACCAACCCAAAAATAGCGGTGGAAGAACCCACCGAAGGGCTGGGAGTGATGAGAAAGGAAAAGACATTCCCCGCAAACCCGCCCAACACGTAAAGCAGGAGGAATCGTCCGTGCCCAAAGCGACGTTCCAAGCCGACGCCAAAGGAATATAACGCGTTCATGTTAATGCCGATATGAAGG
>CAZVAX010000134.1:0-7827 GCA_964625215.1 uncultured Anaerolineaceae bacterium
GTCTCGCCTTCGTAGAGGCCGATGGTCAGGTTGGTGTTGCCGAGGTCAATGGCGAGGAGCATGAATCAAGTATACACGGAAACGGGGAGGCAGGCGGAAACGTATCGCCCGATCACCTTCTGGTCGCCAGCGCCGCGCCGACAATTCCCGCCTCGTTCAAAAATTGCGCCGGAACGACGGGCGTTTCGATCTTCAACAAAGGGAGGTACTTTTCCGATTCCTTGCTAATGCCCCCGCCGATGATGAACAGGTCCGGCCAGAACAGGCTTTCCATCTCGGCCAGGAAGGCGTTCAATTGTTTGGCGTATTTCTTCCAGGATAGTTCCTGGCGTTGGCGCGCCGCGTCGGAGGCGCGATGTTCGGCGTCCATGCCGTCCATGTCCAGGTGACCGAACTCCGTATTGGGCAGGAGATTGCCATTGTGAAAAACAGCCGTGCCGATGCCGGTCCCCAACGTGACCATGATGACCGTTCCGGCCCTGCCTTTGCCCGCGCCGAATCGCATCTCCGCCAGGCCGGCCGCGTCGGCGTCGTTGATCAGGGAGCATGGACAACCGGTGACTTTGCCCAGCAATTTATCGCCGTTGACTCCCACCCATTTCTCCGAGATGTTGGCCGCCATCAACACGGTTCCTTCTTTGACCGGAGCGGGGAAGCCGACCCCGATCGGACCGGTCCACCCGAAGGACCGCGCGATCTCGGCGATCACTGCCGCCACCGGTTTTGGCTCCGCCATCTTTGGCGTTTTGATGCGAACGCGTTCCGCCAACAACTTGCCGGTTTTCAGATTCACGGGCGCGCCCTTGATGCCCGATCCGCCAACGTCAATGCCAAGCGCGATCATAGGTCTCCTTTCAAGCGGTTTGGCCTAACGCCACCGTAGTTGCCGGTTGGGATCGGGTTTGCGGCGCGACTGGATGAAAATCCAAATGGCGAAAGCCAACAGCCCCGGGGCGAGAAGGCAACGCAGCGCGCCGCTGACAATGGTCGGCCCGAGGAGGGAGACCGATTTCCATTGAATTTGGCCTTCGGCGTTGATTTGGGCTACGGTCAATTCGGAGGGGTTGCTGTCGGAGCAGGCGCCGTAGAGCTGGTAATCTTTTGCGCCGGGGAGGGAGGCCGGGACGCCGAAGGTTTCACCCAGGGTTTGCGCGCAGGCCGGCTCGGGGGCGGGAATGTCGGAGGCGAAGTCGCCGGCCACGCAGGAGACGCGCGTTTCGGCCTGGCAACAGCGGTAGGTTTCGCCCGAGTCGGTTTCGAGGAAGGCCACCGCTTCGGCGCATTCCACGCGTTCGCCGGCGTCCTTTTCGATGTAGCCGATGATGTTGGGCGTGTCGCTGACGAAGTGAAGCAGGCGCGCCGGCGCGACGCTCGTCTCGCCGAAGGATTGCCAGGAAGCCAGGCGATAGGCAAGGCGGAAAACGTTTACGCTATAAACGATCAGACTCGCGATGACGCAGGCGAGGATGATCTGTGTGTTTTTGTCTTTTAGGTTCATGGCCTGACTCCTTTCCGGCGCGGCGTTCAACTGTGATTTGATTCTAATCGGCTTTTCTCGAACCGCGTCTTTTCTACGGGCAAACTTTTTCACCCGAGTTCCCCGTTGACGTTGTTCTTTTAAGAGGCCTTGAGCGGGAACCACTTATCTTTGAGATCGTTGATCGGTTTTTCGAGGAAGCGATAACTGAGGCTGGCCGCGAGGATGGTCAGCGCGAGGGCGGAGAGGAAGAGGAACAGGAATTCGAGGCTGGGCGAGAAAACGGCTTTGTATTTGGGACGCAGGAGAATCAGGAAGAAGATGATTGGGAAATGGTATACGTACAGTCCGTAGGAGATCTTGCCCAGGTATTGCAAGATGGGATGGTGCAGGAAACGCACAAAGAGTCCGTTTTGAACGACGGCTTGAATAAAGACCGCGAAGAAATAGTTGGTGACGGTGTAGCCCCACACGAACTTGTAGCCCGAAACCATGTTGAACTCGTAGCCGAAGGTATCCAGCGAGATGGATCCGTAAGCGAAATATTGGGTGAGGTAACCGGCCAGCGGCAGGAGGATCGCCATCACCCACAGTTGCTTGCGCGGGTTGGGAAATTTGTAGGCGGTGATGTACGCGCCGAAAGCGAAGCCGTCGAGGTGTGAGAGCGGCGAGGCGTAGACCGCGCGGAATGGGTCTTCCACATAGGGGAGCAGGAGTCCGTTGCTCACAGTCACGTAGGTGACCAGGCGAAAGATCGGCGCGGCCACGATCAGCGTAATGAAGAGGGTCTTCAGTTTTTCCGTCGGCGTCAACAGGATGGCCACCGGCCACAGTAAGTAAAACTGTTCCTCCACCGAGAGAGTCCACAAGTGCGTCATGAAGGGCGTGTCGCGGAAGAGCGCGCTCCCATAGCGAAAGTCGAACAGATACGCGTAGGCCTGCCAAAGTTGGGGTTGCACGAAGGTCTGAATCTCCTCGCGCAACGGCTTGAGCAAAATCGCGCCGCTGAACAGAACCAGCGCGGTGAGAATGAACAGGTAAAAATAATACAGCGGGAAGATGCGCAGGAATCGCCGCCCATAGAATCTGCCGAAAAATTGCCTGGCTGGGAGCGTCTCTTTCATGCGAAGCAGGATGCCGGTGATGAGAAATCCCGATAGCACAAAGAACGATTGCACGGTGAGCCAGCCGAACTGGAAGCCGCCAACGTGGAAGTTGAGGATGATTATCATGGCGACGGCGCGGATGCCGTCCAGTCCGGGAATCATGGGCGGAATTATACCCGGCGTCGCGCAAGTCTGAGACTCGCTTCGGGCGCGACGGGGAGGCGGGCGCGGCCTCATGGGCCGATCGGTCCATTTGGGCCTCGCCCGCTTCGATGTCTGGAAAGACGTGGGATACTTTCGTCTCGCGTTTTCATTGACTCATCCACATCCGCATGATATATTAGCGGCCTAACGGTTACCAGTAAGTTCGCTTTGGAAGTACGAAGGCAAGGTCGGCTCACGGGACACTCCGTGAGCCGTTTTGTTTTCACTCCGTTCGGACAAATTGCGTACCCGATCCATCTCTCTCATTTGCAATAAGGAGCAAATACAATGTCTGAACGTATCACCGGCACAGTCAAGTGGTTCAATGGTAGCAAAGGCTACGGTTTCATTGAGCGCGAAGGCGGTAAGGATGTCTTCGTCCACTTCTCCGCCATCCAGGGCGACGGCTTCCGCAATTTGAACGAAGGCCAAAAGGTCGAGTTCACTGTGGAGCAGGGTCCCAAGGGTCCGCAGGCCGCCAACGTGGTTATCCTCGGCTAATTCCATCCACGCTTACAAAAAATCCCCGCGATGTGAGTCGCGGGGATTTTTTGATTCTACGTGGTGACGATTTCAATCGTCAAGCCGGGACGACTGAAGTTGCCACTACATGGTCATGTTACCCATACCTCCGCATAAACTTTTCCATCCTCCGCAACGCCTCTTCGATCTTTTCATAGGCGGTGGCGTAGCAAGCGCGGACGAATCCCTCGCCTCCCGGCCCGAAGGCGCTGCCGGGGACGACGGCCACATGCTCCTCTTCCAATAATTTTTGGGCGAAGGTCTCGTCGTCCATGCCGGTGGCGGAAATGTTGGGGAAGGCGTAGAAGGCGCCGCGCGGCTCGAAGGTTTTGAGTCCGAGGCGGTTGAGGCCGTCCACAATCAGGCGGCGGCGGCGGTTGTACTCGGCGACCATCTCCTGGACGAAGGGCTCGCCGTTGGTCAGCGCTTCGATGGCCGCGTCTTGCGCGGTGGTGGGCGCGGACATGATGGTGTATTGGTGAACGCGGGTGAGTCCTTTGATGAATTCCGCCGGCCCGGCGGCGTAGCCGATGCGCCAGCCGGTCATGGCGTAGTCTTTGGAGAGGCCGCCCAGCAGGATGGTGCGGCGTTTGGCGCTTTCGCTCAACGAGGGGACGCAGACATGTTGGAAGTCGTACACGAGGCGGTCGTAGATTTCGTCGGAGATAATGACGAGATCGTTCTGCTCGGCCATTTTGGCGATCTCGGTCAGCACTTCGCGCGTGGCGACCGCGCCGGAGGGATTGCTCGGATAGCCGACGAAGATGGCTTTGGTGCGCGGGGTGATGGCCGCCGCGATGCGCGCCGGGTCCACTTGAAAGTCGTCTTCCATGCGCGCGGGAATCTCGATGGGTACGCCGCCCGCCAGGATCACCTCGGCTTGATAGGAGACGAAGCAAGGCGTGGGAATGATCACCTCGTCGCCGGGGTCGAGGATGGCGACCATGGTCAGGTAGAGCGCCTCCGAGACGCCGACGGTGGCGATCACCTCCGTCACGGGGTCGTACTTCACGCCGTACAATCGTTCGATGTTGTCGGCGATGGCGCGGCGCAAGTCGAGTTTGCCCAAGTTGGAGGTGTAGTGCGTCTCGCCCTGTTGTAACGAGCGGATGCCCGCCTCGAGGATTGGCTTGGGCGTGGTGAAGTCCGGCTCGCCGATGCCGAGCGAGATCACGTCTTTCATCGTGGCGGCGATGTCGAAGAATTTGCGGATGCCGCTGGGCTTGAGTCCCGCGACGCGGTGGGAGAGGCGCTTGGTGTTACCGATTTCAGCCATTGAGTCTCCTTGAATTTTCGTATGCCATTGCGAGGCGGCGGTCTCACGAAGTGGCCGAAGCAATCCCCGCGCTCACGAGGAGATTGCTTCGGGCGGGTACGCCCTCGCAATGACGAGCCCGTTATGGATGAATTACCGTACTGTTATCGCCAATGTTCAGCGATGAGGCTTCTTCTGGGTTGGGTTGTCCTTCCACGCGGCAGTTGCGACCGACGAGGGAACGCGTCAATGCCGTGCGGAGGAGGGTCGTCCCTTCTTCGATGATGCTGTCAGAGACGACGGCCTGGTCAATTTTACAGTTCGCGCCGATGGAGGCGTAAGGTCCGATCGCCGAAGCGCTAATCTCGGCAGTGGGATGAATAAATGACGGCTCGATCACCTTTACCTGTGTGCCTGTGTACGTGTGTACGTGTGTACCTCTACCCGCCTTCTCCAACAACAACCGATTCGTATTGAGCGTCGCCTCAATCGTGCCAGTATCCAGCCACGTGCTGATCTTCTCCGTCCGCACCTTCGCGCTGTGTTCGATCATCACGCTGATGGTGTCGGTCAGGAAATACTCGCCTTTGAGCATGATACCGCGTTGCATTTGCTCCTCGATGGCGGACAAGACCGTGGCAGAGTCTTTAAAATAGTAGCAACCGACCACGACGAGGTTGTTGTCGAGCGACTGCGGTTTTTCGATGAAGCGCGTCACCCAGCCGTCGGGTCCCACCTCCGCCACGCCGAAGCGACGCGGATCTTCGACGGGCATGACCCAGGCTACGCCGTCGGCGGTCTCGCGCGAGAGGAAGGAAAAGTCCGTTTCCATGAGCGTGTCCGCGAAGCAGACGATCATCGGGCCGTGAAAATGCTCGCGCGCCAGCCAGAGCGCGTGCGATTGTCCCTTCATTTCGCGCTGCGTCACAAAATGGGCTCTCATGTTGGGATAGCGTTCTTTGATAAAGGGGGGAACTTGCAATTCGCCGAGATACGGCCCGGTGATGAAAACGTATTCGGCGTTTTCCGGGTCGGGCAGGGTTTTGAACATGTCCAAAATATGTTCAAGCGAGGTCTTGCCGGCCACGCTGACGAGGGGTTTGGGCTTGCTCCATGTGTGCGGCCTCATGCGGGTCCCCCACCCGGCCATGGGTATCACGATCTTGAGGGTCTCGGCCAATGAATGGACTCCAAAGATAAGATTTCGTCTCTATTGTACCAAACGAAACTCACCCAACCACCTTCTCCAATTCCGCGATCTGCGACTCGATCAAATCCACCGCGGACTGGAGGGTCTTGCGGTCAAAGGCCAGTTTGGCGCCGGCCGCCGCGAAAAGGTCCGGCAGAGAGGCGGTGGAGCCGAGGGCGAGGGCTTTGCGGTAGGCTTCCACTGCGGCGGTTTGATTCCTCAAAGCGTTCGCCCAGATCTGCGCCGCGCCGAGTTGGGCGATGCCATACTCGATGTAGTAGAACGGGCTTTGAATGATATGCCCTTGGTGATGCCAATGCGTGGGCAGGTACTTTTCGATGCCCTCGTAGTTGATGCCGGGGATGAAGCGCGCGAACAACTTGCTCCATTTGGCGTCGCATTTTTTCGGGTCCGCGCCCTTGATGGGATTCTCGTACATCCAATGTTGGAAGGAGTCGACCAGGGCCATGTAGGGCCAGGACAGGATGATGTCCTCGATCGACTCGATACGCGCGCGGGCCGCCTCGGCTGGGGCGTAGAGTCCGCTATCGGTCAGGTAGGGAGCGGCGAGCAGTTCCATGGCGAGCGAAGCGATTTCGTTGAATTCCATCGGCGCGTTGCGCTGCGCGAGGTACGGCAGGTTGGCGGTCTCGAATCCATGAAAGGCATGTCCGCTTTCGTGGAGCAGGGTTTGCACATCGTAGTGGATGCCGACCGCGTTCATCAAAATGAACGGCTTGTGCGACATCTCGAAGATGGTGCAGTACGCGCCTTCGGCTTTGTTCTTGCGGCTCTTGAGATCGAGCAGGTCTTCATCCACCATCGCGCGGAAATATTTCCCCAGCGACGGGTCGACGCGCTCGAAAATTTTCGCCGCGCCGGAGGTCAACTGCGAAATGCGGCGGAACGGACGCAGGGCCGGCCGGGCGAGGGGATCCACAAACTCGTCCCACGGGCGGACGGATTCGAGGCCCATCTTCTGGCGTCGCCGTTCGATCACGCGCGTCGCGGCCGGCACGACCACCTTCTCGATGGAGGTGTGGAAGATCTTGCAGTCTTTGGGGGTGTAATCGAAACGCGCTTTTTGAATCCACGCGTAGGCGCGGTACTCGG
Source organism: uncultured Anaerolineaceae bacterium (assembly GCA_964625215.1). Taxonomy (GTDB): domain Bacteria; phylum Chloroflexota; class Anaerolineae; order Anaerolineales; family Villigracilaceae; genus Denitrolinea. The sequence goes on from CAZVAX010000134.1 coordinate 6,867, forward strand.
GAAGGCCGGCGTTGGCCGCGATCTGCTGGCGGAGGGGAAAGAGTTTTCGCCAAAGATCATGGATGGCGGGCGCGTCGGCCAACATGCGTTCGCGCACGGCGCGCCAGGCGCCCTCGCGCGCGGCGCGGTCGTTCTCTTCGATCAGGTTTTTTTGAATCTCAGTGAAGGTCAGTTCTTCGCCGTTCCATTGGACGGTTTGCGCGCCGGTGATGTCGTCGTATTCGTTGTTGAGTTTTTGCTCCTCGGCCAAGAGGGGCAGGTTGGCCTCGCGGTAGAGTTCGGCTTCGGCGCGCATGGCGCGCAGGGGAATGCCCATGCCTTTGGGCGTCAAACCGCTGGCGAGCAACTTCTCTTTCAACTTTTGTTCGTATGGACGCGAGGGCGTGAGGATCGTGTCTATATTTTCCTGGTAGCGCTTGTCGGCCTCTTTGTCGGCGGTGTTGGTGGTGACGGCCACCGCCAGCTGGTTGTTCTGTTCGTAGACCACCTCGCTCAGCCGCGACCATTCGGCCAGCCACATGTCCACGTTGGCGGCAGTCACTTCGCGCTTGACGAGCAAGCGGTAGCGCGGCTCGATCTCCTTCCAGGTGAAGGCGGCGAGTTCTTCGGGGGTGGTGGGAAGTTTGGCGGGCATGGAAGGAAAGGATAAAAGATGAAGGATGAAAGATGAAGCGCGTTACCACTCTCCAAAGTGGGGGGATGGTTTTTGAGCGAGATATTCTTCGATGCGGCGGCGGTGACCGGCGGCAAGGTCGGTGGGGAGGGAGTGGAAGTTCATAGGATTCTCCTGCAAAACAATTTACCATCCGTCATTGCGAGGGCGATCTTCCCGAAGCAATCCCCTCGTGCGGCGCGGAGATTGCTCACCTGCGCTTGCGTGCATGTGCAAGTGTCGTCGGGAAGATTACCCTCCTCCATTAGACTTAGGATATCACCTCTGCCACCAGGGACTGAGCAAGTC
>CAZVAX010000135.1:0-7818 GCA_964625215.1 uncultured Anaerolineaceae bacterium
CTTCACAGTAATTAGTGGACACTTTTCCACATTGATTAGTGGACAACACGGTTAAAAAACGCTTTCAAACTATCTGCTGATGTCGTTTACGTAATTGAACGCGCCCTGGCAGGCCGGTTCGAGGTAGAGCGAGACGCGCTCCCAAGTGAGCGGTTCCTTCTTGGCGAGGGCGCTTTCCATGGCGCTTGCGAGACAGCCGCCCCCGGCGTTGTAGTTCACCAGCGTGAATTTCCACATGTCTTCGTAGGTGATGCCGAGTTCGCCGGCGGTCTTGCGGTTGTTGTAATTCCATACTACCTGGGCGGCCTGTTCGCAATTGGCGGCCAAGGTGTGCGCGAAAACGGTGACGCTGAAATCGGCGCGGTCAATGTCAATGCCGAGGGGGCAATCGGCGCAATTGGCGTTGACGCTTCGCACCAGCGCGCCGCGCAGAATCTCCTGTTGCCTGGGTTCGAGATCCATGTAATCTTTGGCGCAGACCTCGCTCGAAAGGGCCAGCGGGCAGAATTGATTATAGAAGGAGGGATTCCACATCAGGGTGGTGTCGGCGCCGTGATCGGTGAGCTGGCCGAGGCCGGTGTCGCCGCCGGTAAGGATCACGCCCGGCCAAAACTGGCTTTCGCGCGCGAACAGATTCTTGAGCAGTTGCGCCGGGACGCCCGTCTGTTGGGCGACATCCAGGATGAGGCCGTCGAAACGATTCTGCCAACCGTCCACGGCGTCGCGGGCGGCGGTGAGTCCGCATTGGCTGGCGGTGAGGCCATCCACGTTGAGGCCGCCATCGGAGCAGGCGCTCACATCCACCAGGCGTTGGCGGATGAGGTTGGCGGCGAGGTAATTGTAGGGAATGTGGGTGGCGAGGTCGCTGGCTTGGTTGGGAGTGGCCAGCCAGGCGGGAGGTCCGCCAACCGGCGGCAGGACTCCCCACGTCTGGGCGCAACTGGCGAGCGGCTGGCCGGTCCATTGGCTGGAGAGCACATCCACGAACCAGGAGACTCCGTCGGGATTGCCGAAAGTGGTCTCGACTACTCGAACGGTGCCGGTATATTTTTTACTGCTGTCGCCGTAGGAAGAGTAGGCCCAAAACTCCACAAGCGCTCCCTTGTCGCCGGTGGGTTCGAGAGGCGCCACGCAGGTACCTCCCTGGCAGGTAATGCTTTTTCCGTTGAGACGCACTTCCACGCTGGTGATAGCATATTCACTCAACGGTTCCTGTCCGGTGACCACCAGTTTGGGTTCGTATTCGCAAACATTGGTGGACAGCGAGGAGATGGGAACGCAATCTTGCAGGCCGAGCCAGGCGGAGGCGGCGGGCAGTTCCACGGACTCTTCGCGTTCGGCGGGGTGACTGCCGATGTAATAAATGTAGACGCCCTCGCATTTGTTGGCTTTGCTGGGATCGAGGCAGGGTTTTTGGGCGATCCACTTGTTGGTGATCTCGTCGCCGCAATCAATGTAAACGTCGGTGAGGGTGGGCCGGCCTTCGTAATCCACGGTGATTTCGCAGACGATGTGGTTGCCCTTGAAGGTGACCAGCAACCAGTCGTAGGCGGTGTATTGGATGGTGGTGAAAGTGTAACGATCGGGGCCGGGAGGGTTGGATGCGGCGCGCCCGCCCAGGGTCGAGGCAAGAAGCGCAACGCCCGCGACAAAGAGGCTGGTCAGCCAGATGAGGATGGTCAGTCGGGGGGAGATGCGCGCGCGTCCCATAAAAGTCGAAATCCGTCTTGATTATAGCGGACTCCGGGAGAATCTCCAACTACTTCTTTTTGTCCATTTCCTCGAGGGTTTCGAGGTCGCGCTGGAGGTTGCGGTTGCGGACGATGAGGCTGACGAGGTAGACGGCGCTGACGATGAAGAAGACGGCGTATCCGCCGATCATGTAGGCGGAGGTATCGGGGGTGGGTTCCATGGGTTCTCCTTACATTACCTTGAGTTTGAGTTGCTCGACCTTTTCCTGCAATTGGCCGAGGCGGATGCGATTCCAAAGCAGATCAATGAAGATGAGGGTGAAAGCGAAAAGCGCGAAGAAGAAGGCAACTTTCATATCGGGGGCCATGCTCATTTTTTCCTGGTTTTCGTTCGCCGCGCCGATGACGACAGGATGGATGGAGCGAAACAGGCGAATGGCCAGGAAGGTGATCGGCGCGCTGATTCCGCCCAGCAGGGTGTAGACCGCGCCGAAGCGGGCGCGCCGATCGGGATCTTCGATGCCGGCGCGAAGCATGAAATAGGCCACATAGATGAGTTCGGTGATGGCGGCGGTGGTGAGGCGCGGGTCCCAGGTCCACCAAGTGTTCCAGGCGGGACGCGCCCACACGGAGCCCAGGACGATGGTGATGAAGAAGAACACCACGCTGATCTCCACGGCGGCCACTCCCATCACGTCCCATTTCAGGTTCTTCGTGCGCAGGTAGACGATGCCCAGCGCGGCGGCCAGGATAAAACCGAGCAGGCCGACCCAGGCGGTGCCGATGTGGAAGTAGAAGACGCGTTGCACTTCGCCCATCACTAATTCGGTCGGCGCGAAGAAGAGAGCCAGGTATGTGGCGATACCAAGTGAGATGATGGAGGCAATGTCGAGGATTTTGAGGAGGGTGGGTTTGGGGGACATGGGAATTCCTTCGATTTACGATTGGTGATTGGTAATTGGCGCGTGTTCCGTGTTACGTAGCGCGTAATTTGCAGATTTGCGTTTTTGCTTTATTCTTCGACCACATAATCAAACACCATGAACGCGATGGCGGTGAAGATCACGTCGTAGACGATGAGTAGGTTGAGCGAGGGCATGATTTCGTCCATGGGCGCGCCGTTCAAGAATCCCGTGCTGGCTTTGACCGCCGAGAGCAGGACCGGGATGATGACCGGAAAGAGCAGGATCGGCAGGAGCACGTCGCGCGTGCGGGTTTGGACGGCCATGCTGGCGAGCAAGGTTCCAACTGTGGTGTAGCCGATGGAGCCGAGCAGGATGATGAGCAACAAGCCGGGATTGAACAGGTTGACCGCGTACAACGCGGAGTAAATGGGAAGCACGAAGGCCTCCACAATGAACATGAAAACCAAATTGCTGATGACTTTGCCGAAGTAAATGGCGGCGCGATCCACCGGCGCGAGCAGGAGACCGTCCAAACAGCCGCGATCTTTTTCCACGGCCATCGAACGGTTGAGGCCGAGCGTCCCGGCGAAAGCGAAGGTGGTCCACAGCACGCCGGCGGTCACCTCGCGGCGCGTGGTCGGTTCGAGTTCGAGCGCGAAGTTGAAGATGAGGATGACCAGCAACGAAAAGACCAGCATGGCCGAGAGCAATTCGCGCGAGCGGAACTCGGCCGAGAGATCCTTGCGGACGATGGCGAAAACAGCGTTGAGGAAAGAGGGGCGGGCGGTCATCAGTGATCGGTCGTCAGTTTTCAGCGATCGGTTTGCCTGTGCGCGTAATTACGCGACCAACGCCTGTTTGTAGAATTCCAGAACGTTGCTCGCGCCCAGCGACTCGCGCGCCGCGGACGCGGCGATCACGCCGCGCGAGAGGACATCGAAGCGCGTCGCCAACTCCTCCGCGCGGGCGAGGTCGTGGGAGGTCATCACCACGGTCCGGCCCTGCGCGGCCACAGACTTCAACACCTCGTCCAACATGGCGGACGCGTCCTGGTCGAGGCCGGTGTAGGGTTCATCGAAGAGCATCACGTCGGGGTCGTGCAGCACGGCGCGTCCGATGGCGAGACGTTGTTGCATGCCGCGCGAGAAAGCGCCGACGAGATCCTTGCGGCGGGATTCGAGTCCGACCATGGTGAGGACTTCGGTAATTCGTGATTGGTATTTGGCAATCCCGTACATGCGCGCGAAGAACTCGAGATTCTCTTCGGCGGTCAGGTCGTTGTAGAGCAGGGGCATGTGTGAAACGACGCCCAGGCGGGCGCGCACCTGGGACGATTGTTCGGGCAGGCGGTAATTTGCGACCTTCACCTCTCCCATCGAGGGACGCGAGAGCGAAGCGAGGATTCGCAGGAAAGTGGTCTTGCCCGCGCCGTTCGGGCCGAGCAGCGCGACAAACTCGCCCGGCTGGATTTGAAAGTCCACGCCGCGCAGGACGGTTTTCATCCCAAAGCGTTTGACGAGTTTCTTGACTTCGATCATTACAGATTCTTCAGTCTTTCTTTGAGTTCCGCTCGACGCTTCTGATACGAATCCTCTTCGATCTTTCCGGCGCGGCGCAAGTCGTCGAGGGCGATGATGGCGTCCAGCAATTCTTCGCGGGATTCGAATTCATCGTCCGTTTCTTCGGTCTCGTCCTCGTCGCTGACGCGATTGCGGTCGCGCAAGTATAGCCACACGCCGACCAGGATCAGCGCCAGGCCCAGCGCGCCGACGCCGATCAGCAGGTTTTTCTTGGAATCGGGCGAGTTACTGATGAGCGAGGTTTTCGGCTTGCCGCTCAACTCGAAGGAGAGCGTATCGCCGGCCTTCAGGCCGGAGACGGAATATTCCGTGTAGTTGGCTTCCTGGAAGGCCTGCAGGCCCACTTCGGTTATCTGGTCGCTTTTCACTTTGACGCCTTCGGGAATGAGAACCCCGATCACGGTCGCGTCCAGGATGAAGGGTTGGGCGATCTGGATTTTGTTCGGATACGGCAGGGTGTAGTAGGCGACGAAACCGTACGGGGCCTCGCTCGGTGGGATGGCAAAGCCGGTTTCGGTGGCGAGAAGCGGCGCGCTGTCTTGGGTCAGGTCGAAGCCGCTGTCCATCGAGTTGTTGGGGATAACGAGGAAGGGAACGTCCACGCTGGATTCGACGGTGATGGCCTCCGCGCCGCGGTTGTAGACGGTGTACACGCCCACCACTTGCACGGCCTGGTCGGTGACGGTGAGGAAGAAGCGCACATCCTCGAAGGTCAGGCCGGTGAAGTCGTCCAGCGCGGGATATACCTTGAGCGCGGGAAGCGTGATTTCGGTCTTGTCTTTTTCCACGATGGTCATTTCGGTCTGGTAGGTGACGGTTTGATAAACGACATCCAGCAGCAGGATGCGGCCCTCGGGCAATTCCACGTTTTCGAACACGTATGAACCGTCGGCGGCGGTGACGGCGGTGAGGGTCAATTTTTCTTCGGGGCCGGCGGATTCGGAGTGATCGAAGCCATGCAGGGTGACGGTGAGTCCGCCGACTTTGTCGCCGTTGATCGCGCCGCTGATCGCGCCGGTGGGAACGGAGGGCGTGGCCGTGACGGATTCGGTCGCGACGGGGGTGAGGCTGGTCTCTGTCGAAACGGGCGTCTCATTCGGGTTGGGGGTGGGGCTGGCCTGCGCGGCGGGAGTTGTGTCGGTGGAGGGGGTGGTGGATTCGGTTGGGGCGGCTGTCGGAGTCGCTTCGGGGGCCGCGATGGTCGGTGTGACGGTGGCCGGTTCGGGCGTCGGAGTGGGAACCGAGTAGGCGAGGGTGCGCAGGTAGTCGGCGACCAGGTAGAGTTCTTCGTTGGTCAGGTTGGAAATGGCAGTGACGTTCTCGCCGCCGGTTTTGAGGAGGGTCGCCAGATCGTCCGCGCTGAGGGCGGCCATGGCGGCGCGATCCTGGAAAAAGGCGAGCGGACAATCAGCGCAGTTGGTCTCGAAGAGGGTACGACCCTGGGCGAGGCTTTCGGCGGTGGCGTGCAGGCTTTGGGCGTAGGCCACCACGTCCCAGCGTTGTTGTTCGGTCAGGCCCTCGCCCATTTCGCTCGCGCCTCCAAAGGGAGGCATGAAGCGTTCGATGTTGCCGCGGGTGACGATGGTGAACCATTCGGCGGGGGAGGCGGCTCGATAGAATTGGGGCAGGGCCAGCGCGGCCACGGGCAGGGGCAGTCCTTTGCCTTGTTGACCGTCGCCCAGGCCGGCGTCGCCGTGACAGGCCGCGCATTTTTCAGCGTAGATGGACGCGCCGCGTTCCATGCTGACCGGTTCGGGCGGATAGAGCGGGCCGAGGGTGGGAGGCGGCGTGGGCGAAATATAGTTCGGCGGCGGTGTGACATCCTGCGCGAGCGAGAAGGAGCAGGCGGTGAGGAGCAGGGCGGCGGCGAGAATAAAGATGGGTGTTTTCAATTTCATGGAGAATTTCCGTGTTGCGTGTTGCGTAATGCGTATTGCGTAATTGGGTTACGTAATACGCATTACGTAGTATTACGAGAGGGCTTTCCCGCAATTGGGGCAGAAGCGGTCGGCGCTCAGGACGGGTTTGCCGCAACGCGGGCAGAAGCCGCCCGATTTTTCCTTGCGGGCCGTGCGGCGATTGGCAATGAGCGACTCGATGTCATCGTCATCCAGGGGTCGAGCCAGGTCGGCGCGGCGCGCGGCCACGGCCTGCTCCACGCGATCCTCGGCGGGTTCGGCCAGGTCGCTGGAGGCGGTCAGGTTGTCCAACTGCTTGAGGATGGCCGCGCCTTTTTGCAGGAGGGCGGCGCGTTGAATCGGGTAATCCTCGGCGGGAATCTTGTTGAGGTTGTAGTCGAAGTCCAATTCCTGCAGGGCGTTGACGACGCGGTCGCGTTCGGCCAGCAGGGCCGAGACCTCGTGCGTCTCGCTGACGATGCGGCGCGAGCGATTGTTGAGATACGGCTGTGCCAGAAAGAGACTCACTCCGATCATCACAGCCAGGAGGAGGAGAAGGGCGCCAAATTCCATGGGATTCCTTATTCTGCCAATAACAGGTCAATCTGGCTTTGGATTTCCCCAAGCGAGGTAAACGGCCCGATCTGCGCGTAACGCAGGACGCCGTTCTTATCCAGGAAATACGTTTCCGGCACGCCGGTGGTGCGGAACAACTGCGAAACGCGCGTTCCCATGTCGGGGCCGTTGGGGTAGGTGATGCCGTACTTTTGCAGGTAGACGCGCGCCTCCGGTTCGGTGTCCACGTAATCCACGCCGAGGAATACCACCTGTCCGGTCGGCTGGTAGATTTCCCAAGCGGCTTGCAACTCGGCGGCTTCCTGCTCGCAGGGCTTGCACCACGAGGCCCAGAAGTTGATCACCACCACCTTGCCGCGCATGTCTTCGAGGGTGAACTCGGATCGTCCCTGGTATTGGTAATCGTCAAACAGCGGGATGGTGAAATTGGGAATCGCATTCCCCTGCGGGATGCCTCCCTGCTGGCGTTTGACCAGGATGATAAACATCATCGCGAGCAGGCCGATCAGTCCCAGCCAAACGACTGCCTGGATCCAAGTGGCGACGCCCCGGCGCGGGGCGGTTTCTGTGGTTTCGGTCATGACATTCTCCAGTTTCGCAGACACTAAAGGTCTCCGAGACCTTTAGCGCCCGACTTAATTCCGTTTCTTGACTTCTTCTTCCAAACGCGCGACGTAATCATCGCCCGACGCTTCATTCGCCGGACCCTGTGCGGGCGCGGCCGTGGCGGGCTTTCTCATCGCCTGAATGGCGCGCAAGAGGAAGAACGCGCCGATGAGGATAACGACGGGCGGGACGATGTACGCCAGCCAGTTCAGTCCGACGCGCGGCGGTTCGTTCAGAACGCGCGCGCCGTAGTTTTCCACAAAATATTGTTTGATCTGTTCCTCGCTCTCGCCCTGCGAAAGTTTCAAGCGGATCAAGTCGCGCCACTGGGCGCAGGCCTGGGTGGGACAGACATCCAGCGGGGTGTTTTCGCACACCGGGCAATACAACTGCTTGGCGATGGCGTTGACCTCATCGTCGGTGGGAGGGTCGCCGCCTTGAGCGAGAGAGGGGACGATGAAGATGACCGCCAGGAGGAGGGCGATCAGTACTGCGTATTGCGTGTTGCGTAAACGATGTTGCATCACGTTCTCCGAAAGTGGTTGGAGGTTAAACGTTTAAC
>CAZVAX010000136.1:0-7565 GCA_964625215.1 uncultured Anaerolineaceae bacterium
TGCACAGTAGTCTATCTTGTTTAGCGCTACTGTTCAAGTTTGGGGGTGCAGTACACCACCTCCACGAAGGCGTTCAACACTTGCTCAGAACGAATTGTTCGGGTAATCTTGGAGCTGGGCTTGGACATGGGCATTGGTCTCCTTGGTCGGAACCAAGTTAACCACGTTCAAGCCCTTTCGTGAACTACTGATTATGTGATATGTCAAATCCAAACGGGGGAGGGAAGAGACCCACCCAAATTGAGACGATTAATCGGCAAGTCGTTTGCCCCTCTCCAAATGGAGAGGGCATGGGCTTGACTTCTTTTCTGCCTGATGGCGTGTTCGGTTTCCAGAGCAAAGCTTGGTTTCAGGATGGTTTTAGCCTCTCCCCCTTGGGGGAGACGGGAGAGGGGTTTGGTGTTGGGACCTCACCCTGATTGGCGGGGCTGATCGTCGTGTCGAGTGACCTATCCCCCCGCCCTTCCCAAATGGGAAGGGGGCTGGTCGGTTGATGGCTGTGACGGTTTTCCGAGAGCGGCTCTGTTCGAGGATGTCTGGGCTTCTCCCCCTTGGGGGAGACGGGAGAGGGGTTTGTTTGCTGATTGATATATCGAATCAACTGACATATAGAATATGATATATCAGTATTTTGCAATTTTTGCGATATATCGTTGCCTCAAGTAAAATAACATTATGCCAGTCAAAATATCATCCCAGGTCAAAAAGTAACCAAAGAAAAACTTGAGCGCGCCAAAGAACTCCGCCGCGAGATGACACCTGCCGAGAAAATTCTGTGGGAAGAATTACGGGGGGATAAACTGGGAGTCCACTTTCGGAGGCAGCAGGTGATTCAGAGATTCATTGTCGATTTTTACTGTCATCGGGCGGGGCTGGTTGTGGAGGTTGATGGCGATGTCCACGACTTGCAGAAAGAGCAAGATGAACGGCGGGAGAAGGTGTTGACTGAGATGGGGCTGAGGGTTGCCGTTTCAGGGATTTGGAAATTATGAGGTGGTGAGGAGACTGTCCGCGGTGGTGGGCAAGATTTAATCAATTTTGGTATACTCTGCAACGAGGTAATCCATGAGCAAAAAGACGGCTGAAAAACAAACTTCAAAAATGGTCAAGCAAAAAACAGTTGAAAAGCCCCGTTGCGGACTGTGCGGTAAAACTAAAAACCTGACCAAAACCGAATGCTGCGGCAACTGGATTTGCGACGACGCAGACAGTTATGTCCTGTTCTCCTACGCTCGAAACAGTTGTTACCGAAACCACGATCGTTACACCTTATGCAGTTCCCATTTCAACGAAGGGCATTCGGGCGATTGGAAGACCTGTAAAAAATGCAGGGATGGCTTCGAGACTGAAATGTACGTCTACTATGGGACGAATGAATACAATTTTGAAAAACTCGAAAATCCACCCAAGTTCAAACCGACGCGTTGCGCGAAGTGTAAGAAGGTGATCCACTTGGGCACGGATGGCTATTCCATGCACATGGGTAAGTATTATTGCATGGAATGTGCCGCGCTCAGATGGTGAGGCGGGGCAAAAGCGACTTGTAGAAAGAGGAAGATGAACGGCGGGAGAAGGTCTTGTCCGCGATGGGGCTGAGGATTGTCCGCGCGGTAAAGGCCTACCTCGGATCCCCCAGCGTATACACTTTGATTTCACTGGCATAAACCTGCCAGTCAAATTTGTAGTATGCGATCAGATATTGCTCGTTCTCCGGGTCAATGGGGTATGTGGCATCCGCTTTGTTGATATCGTCCCAGAACCAGACCTTGCATTTTTCATGCTCGGCGCATAGATAATCGCCGATCTCCAACAGCCCCGCCCGGTCCGTGTTGCTCGCTGGGTCCACGACGACCATGGCGGTATATTTTGTGCTTCCAATGATCTGATACGCGACGGTGGGAGTTGGACGCTCCTCGAGGCCAGATGGGGTTGGGATTGGGGCTGGGGCGTTGCCACAGGCGCTGAGAAGGAGCATGGTCGCCAGGAATGTGAATATGTTTTTTTTCATGTCTTTTTTCATTCTTTAGTTGGTTTAGATGATTTGTTATATCAACATCCAAACCCATTATAGACACTTTGAGGCCAATTGCAAGGAGGGGCGGAGGAACCTATCAGGTCTGCGCTACTTGACCAGCAACAAACTTTACCCCAACTCATTCAATTGCGAAATGAAAGTCTCTGCGGGCGGGGCTTGAATTCGAATTTTGCTAATCCTTCAGCAACTCGGGATGTTTTTCGGGAATCCACTTCATGAGGAAGTCAAATCCGCGCACGCGGCTCTTCGAGCGGATACGTCCGCGCCAGTGAGACCAGTTTTCGACGCGGAGTTTGTCGCGGAAATGTTCCTCGGTCGTTTTAAACCGAAAGAGCCGGGTCTCCATTCCGGCTCTTTCAATTTTTCTCAGGAGGAGAAGAGAAACGCCTTACGAACGCAACTGTATCATCCGCCTGTAAAAACTGCTGGACGCGATCCCTACGTCACTCAAACGATTACGCCACGTTTTTTATGAGCCTTTTTTAAGGGGGGCTTGTTTTACCTTGGCGGGAAACCAACGCCGCACATCCTGATGACGCACGACCAGGAAGACGGCCATCACGACTGACCCGATCAGATACACCGCGATCGGAAACATGATGGCGAGGCTGGTCTCTGAGGAATGACCGAGCGCCTCGAGCATCGTGTATGCCTGAATATCCACAGAGGTTTGCGAAGCGATCAAGGTTCCCAGCGCGGCCAACCCGATGGTGAAATTCCAAAAGGAGGCAAACCAGCCTTTGCGCGCGGTCAGGTGGCGCGCCATCAAGAAGGTCAGCGCGCCGATCAGTAGCAGGTTGAATAACAGATTGAGGACCATCCCGCCGGCCTCGATACTGCCCAATACCAGGTCGAAGCCCGCGCTGAAAAAATCCAGGATGTATTGCATAATGGCGCCGACCGTGAATACTCCCAGCAGGATCACAAAATAACGCATGGCCGTCACAATGGCGGGCAGGACGAGTTGATTGCCCAACGGACGAATGCCCAACGCCTTAAGCAACTTGGAAGGCTCGGGCAACAATTGGGCCATCGCGTCCAGGTTGCGCACGCCGGAGCGAAAGTCAATCCACTGGATCTTGGAAAGTTTGGCGGCCGGTTCCACCATTTGAATCAGAATCGGGAACACCACCTGCGTTTGGGGATCGGCTTCGGTGTCCGTTTTGTAGGTGGAAAGAAGAACGAGCGCGACCTCCGCCGTTTTGTGGTCCGGGGCGAGCGTATGACCGTAGCGCGCGAAGACGCGCGTCATCTCGTCCGCGATCAAGCGATCTTGCGGGGCATAGTCAATGAAATAGGAGACTGGACGCGGCTGGATTTTGGCGGGCAGGTTCAATTTGGCGGGCCTGGGTCGGAGCGCTTCGGGCCGGCCCCAACGTTGCATCGCGCGCGACCGCAGCAGGAGGAGGAGCGCGCCGATGAAGAACAGGCTGTCTACGGCCGCGGCGAAGAACCTGTCGCCGTCCTCGTCATAGGCGACCATCAACGAAGTTAGAAACAAGGCGACCGGCAACACCCATAACGCCGTTTGTACCTCGATGAAATTGAATTTCCGCTTGAAGATGCGAAACGGGAGCGGCGCCAAAATCCAGGGAAGGAACAGAGTCCACGCCGCGCCAAACGAATAGAGAGCGACGATCAGACTCAGCCCAAAGGCGATCCACACCGCGAGAGGGATCTTAAAGCCGCGTTCCGGCGCGGGGCGCTCCTCTGCCGCCGGGTTGCCAAGTTGAACGAGCAATTCTGCGAGACCTTTCTTGTAACTGCCTCGAAAGTCCACCCATTCGTATTTTTCCAATTCTTGCGGCAAGTCCACCGCCTCGAAGATCAACAGGATGATCCGTTGCTTGGCTTCCAGGAAGTGACGCCATTCCATCTCCACGTATTGCGAGGCCAGCGAAGCCTTCGACACAACCAGCAAAACGGTTTCCGAGCGTTCCAATCCCGCCTTGATCTGGTCGGTCCAGGGCGTGCCTGGAATCAGGCTGCGATAATCCAGCCAAACGTTGTGGCCCTCTTTTTCCAATTGGGCGACCAAATCATCCACAAATCCCACTTCGCGGCGCGAATAACTGATGAAGATGTTGGCTGTCATGGATGTTCCTTTCCAACTCAAAGGGATAATTTGGATAATTATAATCCGGTTGGCGCGGACCACCGGCTTTGGTTGCAGACATGGAAAAATAAATGTTTTGGTCTATAATTACGCCATCCCGCCTTGACCTGCACCGGAGATTCCCCATGGAAGAAAAACCAAAAAATGAAACAGTAATGTCCATCCTTGACGTGGCCTGGCAGCGCTTTGCGCAATATGACGCGGCTTCGCTGAAAAAGAATCACACCCAATATCGCCTGCGAAAATGGGTGGCCGCGCTTGGCATCCTCGCCACGCTGTTCGCCATCCTCTCCTCCGTTTTCCCCGCGGCCGAACCGGCTTGGCGCGCCCTGGGCATCAAGATCATCCTGATCATTCTGCCGATCATGGCTTCGATCATGGCGGCCTTTATTAACAAGTTCTACTCCGCCACCGACTGGCTCGTCCTGCGCGCCGGCGCGGAGCAGACGTTGAAAGAAATCTACCAGTATCGCACCATCCTGCAAAAAACGGACCGCGAACGCCGCAAATGGCTGGAAGAACGCCTGCGCGAAATCCAAACGCAGGTGTTCACCGGATTGAACGGCGAGTTGACCCTCGATCCCTACAACGGCCCGATTCCCCCCACGTATGAAGACGGGTCGCCGCGCGCCTACTCGCCCTTCGACGATCTCGACGCGAGTGAATACTACGAACATCGCCTGCGCGAACAATTGGATTGGCACGTGGGAAAATTGAACAAGATCCAAAAGGAACGCATCCGCTTGCAGGTGTTGATCCTGCTCGCCGGCGGCGTCGGCTCCTTTCTGGCGGCCATGGGCGGAGCGCTCAGTTTGTGGGTGGCGCTCGCAACGGCCGTCACCACGGCCATGCTCGGCTGGCAGGAAATCCGCAACCTGGATATGACCGTGCGCAACTACAGCAAGGTCATCATTGACCTGACCGCCATCTCCGACCACTGGAATCGCCTCGAAGAAAACGAGAAAACCGAAAAGGAATACTACCGCATGGTGCGCGACACCGAAACTGTGTTGTGGACGCAGAACACGGAATACGTCAAATCCATGCAGGAGGCCTTCCAAAGCGCCAGGCTGGAAGAGGAGGACCTCATCAACGACACTGTCCGCAACGCCGACGATGGCAATCTGCCTCCCATCGCGGAATCAGCGGCCGTCGCTCCCCCCGTCGTGGACGAAGCGACCTTCGTCCCGCCTCCCGACAATGCCGGCGGCGTCGGCTGACCCGCCTCCTTCGCGCGCACTCACGCCCCACCAAACCTCCGGTGGGGCGTTTTGATCTCCACTCGCGCTTGTCATCCTTTATAATCATCGCATGTTCCTGATCACCGGCAGTACGGGATTCATCGGACGTTCGCTCGTACGCCACCTGAACGAACTCGGCTACCCCGTGCGGACCTTGATCCGCCCCTCGCCACGCACGCCAAACCTGCCGCGCGGAGTCCCGCTGGAGGTGGCCGTCTCGAGTCTTGCGGACCCGCGCGGGCTGCGCGCCTCCATGAGCGGAGTGGACACCCTCATCCACCTCGCCAGCGCGGAAGGCCAGGGCAATCGCGGCGACCTGCTCGCCACCGACATTCACGGCACGCGCAACCTGGCCGAAGCCGCCGCCGACGCGGGCGTGAAGCGCATCATCTATCTCAGTCACCTCGGCGCGGACCGGATGTCCGCCTTTCCGGTTCTCAAGGCCAAGGGCATCGCCGAGGAACACATCCGCCGCACGGGAGTCCCGCATACCATCCTGCGCTCTTCCATCGTATTCGGCCCCGAAGACCGCTTCACCGTCCCGCTGGCCCGGTTGATCCGACTGGCTCCGGGCCTGCTCCCCCTCCCCGGCGGCGGACGCGCCGTCGTCCAACCATTGTGGATCGAGGATTTGATCGCCTGCATCCTGTGGGCGGTGGATAATCCCGACATGGCCGGTCAAACGTATGAGATCGGCGGAAGCGAGTATTTTCCCCTGCGCCAGGTGGCGGAGACGATCATGGAATTGACCCACCGCCGCCGCGCCATCGTCTCGCTTTCGATGCCGCAGATGCGCGCCCTGTTGATCATGCTCGACGCCACGTTCCGCAACTTTCCGTTCTCGTCTTTTTCGCTCGACTATTTTTCCCTCAACCGCACCTGCCCTGTGGACAACCTGCCGCGCGCGTTCGGACTCATGCCGGCCCGCTTCTCCTACCGCCTCGACTACCTCCGCCGCACGCCGTGGACTCAACGTCTCTCGCGCTGGACCTCCGTCCAAACCAAACGCGCCGCCGAACGCCTGCGCGAACGCTTCCCATCGTTGCGTCCGCCGGAGTAAGACAACTTGGCAATTCGTCCCACACCTGCCTTGCCACCCGACTATTCGACTATCAAACTAAATGACCATTCGACTCCTCGAAACTCCCGAAGAAATGGCCCAGGTCGAAGAGCTCCAACGCCAGGTCTGGCCCGGCGACGAAACCGAAGTCGTGCCGGTCCACCTGCTTGTCACCGCCGCGCACAACGGCGGACTCATCCTCGGCGCGTTCGAGGGCGATCAACTCGTGGGCTTCATCTTCGGCTTCCCCGGCCTCGAATCGCTCCCCGACGGCCCGCGCGCCAAACACTGCTCGCACATGCTTGGCGTCCTCGAATCGCATCGCGACTCGGGCCTCGGCTTCGCGCTCAAACGCGCGCAGTGGCAAATGGTCCGCCACCAAGGACTCGACCACATCACCTGGACCTACGATCCCCTCCTCAGCCGCAACGCCCACCTCAACATCGCCCGCCTCGGCGCGGTCTGCAACACCTACCTCCGTTCTCAATACGGCGACATGCGCGACGGGCTGAACGCCGGACTCCCCTCTGACCGCTTCCAGGTGGACTGGTGGATTCGCACCCCGCGCGTCGAACGCCGCCTCTCCAAACGCTCGCGCGGGACTCTCACCCTGGACGCCGTCCAACAAGCCGAGACCCAATCCCTCTACGCTCCCCTCCCGCGCCCAAACGGATTCATCCAACCGCCCGAAGGTTTTTCCCCTCCCACCGAACGTCTCGCCCTCGCCGAAATCCCCTCCGACTTCATGGCCCTCAAAGCAACCGACTTCCCCCTCGCCCGCGACTGGCGACTCTTCTCGCGCGACGTTTTCGAGTCCGCCTTCCGCGCCGGCTACCTCGTCACCGACTTCATCTACGACCGCGCGACGAATCGCTCGCTCTATGTGTTGACGGATGGCGAAGCGGAGATGGATAACGTATTGTGAGTCGAATAGTCTGATAGTCGCTGGTCTTATAGTCTCATAGTGAAAATCTACGAGACGATTCCCCACCAACTATCAGACTATCAGACTATGTGACTATGTGACTATGTGACTATTTGACTATCAACTACCAAACTACTTGAGTTTAGAGTTCAAGGCGCCTTAACAAAAATGGAACTTGCTGGTAAAGT
>CAZVAX010000137.1:0-7327 GCA_964625215.1 uncultured Anaerolineaceae bacterium
GCAATACCACACCGGGATGCGGTGTCCCCACCACAACTGGCGGCTGATGCACCAATCCTTGATGTTCTCCAGCCAGTTGAAGTAAACCTTCTCGAAGCGCTCGGGCACGATTCGGATGCGCCCGTCGCGCACCGCGGCCAACGCGGCTTCCGCCAGCGGCTTGATCTCCACGAACCATTGCTCGGAGATCATCGGCTCGACGATCTCGCCGCCGCGCTGGGAACGCGGGATGGTGGTGCGATACGGCTGAGTCTTGACGACCAAGCCGGCTTCTTTCATATCGGCCCACAGATTTTTTCGCGCCTCGAATCGATCCTGACCTTTATACGGGCCGCCATTTTCATTGACCTGCGCGGCTTGATCGAGCATGGAGATAATTGGCAAGTTATGGCGGTGTGCGATGGCGTAGTCGTTCGGGTCGTGGCCCGGCGTGATCTTGAGCGCGCCCGTGCCGAACTCCATGCTCACGTACTCGTCCGCGATAACCGGAATCTCGCGTCCGAGGATTGGCACGATGGCTTTGCGTCCGATGAACTTCTTGTAGCGTTCATCGTCGGGATGGACGGCCACTGCGGTATCGCCGAGGATGGTTTCAGGACGGATGGTCGCCACGGGGATGAATTCTCCCTCCGGGGAAAAACCAGGTTTCTCAGAGAAACCTGGTTTTTCCGATTTCTCCGGCGCGAGCATATATTTGAAATAGTACAGCGTCGCGTCTTCCTCGGAGTATTCCACTTCGAGGTCCGACACGGCCGTCTTGAGTCCCGGCGACCAGTTGATGAGGCGCGGGCCGCGGTAGATCAGTCCCTTTTCGTAGAGGCGGACGAAGGCCTCGCGCACCGCACGACTCAGTCCATCGTCGAGCGTGAAGCGCTCACGGCTCCAATCACAGGAAGCGCCCAATCGGCGAATCTGGTTCGTGATCATGCCGCCGTATTTATGCTTCCAACTCCAGGTGCGCTTGATGAACTCCTCGCGGCCGATCTCCTCGCGGGTCACTTCTTCGTTCTTCAACAGGTCGCGCTCCACCATGAGCTGTGTGGCGATCCCCGCGTGATCGGTTCCGGGCACCCACAGCGTGGAGAATCCCTTCATGCGATGATAGCGGATCATCAGGTCTTCGATGCTGACGAACATGGCATGACCGATGTGCAATTCGCCCGTCACGTTCGGCGGCGGGATGGAGATGATGAACGGCTCCACGTTCGGGTCGAAGTTGGGTCGGTTCGGATCGTTCCACGGCTTGAAGTAGCCGCCCGCTTCCCACATCGCGTAAATGCGCGGCTCGGTGGATTTGAAGTCATAGGCTTTGGGGAGTTCGTGTTTTGTCATTCTGTCTCCTTGCTGTTCCGACGCTAGAGAGCGTCTATTATGCGATTTTCATCAACCTGATCAACGGAGCGAACGCACGCGCTCCGACAAAAACAAGACGATACCAGCCCGGCGCGACCAACTCTTTCCGGCCTCGCTTCATGGCCTCGACGATGAGGCGGGCCGCGCGTTGCACAGGCAAATCCAACCGCCGATACCATTCCGGCTGGCCCACGCGCGGATTCGCGATGGACCCGGCAAACCCGGTCCCCCCAAGCGGACCGAGGACGACCAGAAGCGTGCGCGTCCCTTCGAGCGCGATGCAACGGGTGAACGCGTGTTGCGCCGACTTGCCCGCCGCGTACAACGCGATGGACGGCAACCTCATCTCACCCGCCACCGAGCCGATGTTGACAACCAATTCGAGCGGGGCGAGTCCGGCGATCAGTTCGAGCGGGGCGAGGGCGTTGACTTGCATGACGCGCTCCACCTCGTCTACGCTCATCTGCGCGAGGGTGGAGTGACTGCCAATGCCCGCGCAGTTGATGAGGATGTCCACTTTGGTATTAGTACCGCAAGATTCATCTTGCATCTCTGGGGGCAACATGAATGTTGCGGTACTACTTCCAGTGAGTTGCTCGATCAGCTTCTTGCGCTCGGCG
Organism: uncultured Anaerolineaceae bacterium; assembly: GCA_964625215.1. GTDB lineage: Bacteria > Chloroflexota > Anaerolineae > Anaerolineales > Villigracilaceae > Denitrolinea. The sequence continues at coordinate 1,974 of CAZVAX010000137.1, forward strand.
AAGTCCGCGAGGTCGCAGGGAATCGCGCGGGAGGGACGCGTCAGTTCGGATTGGAGCGAGGCGAGGCCGGGGGCGTCGCGATCCACCAGAACGAGCAAGCCGCCCAACCCGTCGAGGAGAAGCGAGAGTGCGCGTCCGAGTCCGTTCGCCGCGCCGGTGAGGAGGATCGTCTTGTTGGTAAGGTTCATGTCTTGCTTCGTCATTGCGAGGGCGGTTTTCGTCCGCCCGAAGCAATCTCCTCGTTAACGTGGGGATTGCTTCGCTCCGCTCGCAATGACGGACTAATTGAATCTCGGATGGATTGCTCCATCGTCATCGAAGGCGTCCAGCCCATCTCACGCTGGATCTTTTCGAACGAACACGCCTTGTCCACGTTCATCTCGGAGAGGCGACGAATGCCGGGGTTGAGTTTGGCCATGTCGAGCGCCCAGAGCAGACCGTCGAGCAGGCGCACGCTCGCGCCGTGGACGGGGGTGAGCCAGGCGCGCTTGCCGGTGACTTGCAGGAGGGCGCGGGTGAAGTCGAGCATGCCCACATTCCAGGCGGTGACGATGTAACGCTCGCCGCTACGGCCGCGCGTGAGGGCGAGCACGACCGCGTGCGCCACGTCGCGCACATCCACGAAACTGTTGACGTACTCCAACATCGGGATGACCGGCAGGAAGCGCGCGGCGCGCATGACCATCTCGACGCGCTCCGAACCGGGACCGAGGATCACGCTCGGGTTGAGCATGACCACGCGCATGTCGCCGGTGAGGGCGTTCAACTCGGCCTCGCTGACCATCTTGCTGTAGCCGTACGCGTCGGTGCGACGTTTGGTCTCGAGGTCGGGGTACATCGTTTCGTCGGTGAGGCCGTTGGAATTGAACCCGACCGCCGAGATGGAACTGACGAAGATGAAGTTCTTCACGCCCACGGCGCGCGCCGCCTGGGCGAGGTTGCGCGTCCCGATCACGTTCGACTCGATGATGGTCTCCGCCTCCGACTTGCGGAAGGAGACCATCGCCGCGTTGTGAATGACCACATCCACGCCGCGCAAATGCTCCGCGAAGGACTCCGGCTGACGCAGGTCAGCGTGCACCCAGCGGACATTGGCGAGCGACTCGATGCCGAGGAAGGTCGTGCGCGGCGTACGTACCTGGACGCGCAGTTCCGCTTCGGGGTCGTGGTCGTGGATCGCTTTCACGATGTATTGGCCGAGAAATCCCAGGCCGCCGGTGATGAAGTAGGTGGTCATAGAGTCTGATAGTCGAATAGTCTGATGGTCCGAGATTGGTAATTGGTAAATGGTAATTGGGGACGAGTTAAATAAAAACGCCTCGTCCTGTCGTGAGGACGAAGCGTTGGCTCCGCGGTACCACCTCAATTCATCGATTGCTCGATGCGCTTGTCGCTGACGTGTTCATCAGCCTGCGCTGTAACGGGCGCGCCCGTGACGGTCTACTGATCACTGTTCACTGATTACTGATTACTGATTACTGAACACTGGTTTTCTTCGTCATCATGATCCAAGCGACTTCAGCGGCTTTTTGCTGTGGAGGCTTCCAGCCCGGGTCTCGACTTGCTCGACCACCAACCTCCGTCTCTATCAGCGTGCGAGTCTGCTTACTACTCCTGGATGTTAGGGAGATTATACGCGGGGGAACAGATGGCGTCAAGAATGGCGCGCGGATTGAAAAAAACTACATCGCTCAGGCCATACTTGTGGAAACAGAATTTTCACAATGTAACAAAAGTCACGGCGAAGTTGGGTGTCCGAGGCTAATATTATCTCAAAGTGGATAACCTGTGTGAAATAAGTCACATTACACAAAAGGAGAATGCGATGAGCGAAAAGAACGAGCATGAGAACGAAGCCGCGACGAAATGGCAGAAGGTGTTCGACAACATCTGGCTGCTATTTATTCTGTCGCTGGCGATCAGCGGCGTGATCTACAACCTGTGGGGAATCATTGACCTGTTGAACGTGCCGCCGGCCCCGTGAGAACGAGACACAAAGGAGAATAAAAATGTTAGCTCCCGAACGAACCTGGTGGAAGCCCATGGGCCGTCTCGAAAAGACCTGGCTCACAGTGGCGTTTGTGTGGTGCGTCTTCCTGACCGTGATGATGCCGCTCTGGTATTTCATGGGCAAGCAGAACGTTCCAACCGAAACCTATCGCATTTCCGCCGCCGATTTCACAGCGAAGGTGAACGCTTTCGTGGATCAATACAAGGTCGGCGAGGAAACCATCAACGGCGTGACCCTGCCCGTGGCTGCGCCGCCTCCCGGCTCGGATGTGTACCTACGGGCCAGCACTTGGCAGTGGTATCCCATTTTGCAACTGGAAGTAGGCGAGACTTACCGCCTGCATATTTCCTCGATGGATCTTCAACACGGATTCTCGCTTCAACCGGTGAACATCAATCTGCAGGTTCTGCCCGGCTACGATTACGTCGCCACGATCATCCCCACCTCGACGGGCGATTTCACCATTGTGTGCAATGAATTCTGCTCGCTGGGACATCACACAATGATCGGCAAGATCATCGTGAAATAGGAGGCTTTCGATGACTACCCTGGCTCCAACCACTCAATGGATGGCCGGCGCGAAGGACGACTACCGCGCCTGCCCTGTGACCACCCTCAAAGTGGACATGCACACCGAGCGCCTCATCATCGCCAACGCGGTGATGGCGGTTGTTTGTCTCGTGCTGGGCGGCATCGCCGCGTTGCTGATCGCCCTCACGCGCTGGCAGGCCGTTCACCTGCTCGACGCGACCTGGTTCTACCGCCTGCTCACCCTGCACGGCATTGACATGCTCGTGGCGTGGATCGTCTTCTTCGAAATGGCCGGCCTGCACTTCGGCTCGACAGTATTGCTCAACGCGCGTCATGCCGCGCCCAAACTGGCCTGGTTCGGTTTCGCGCTAATGATGATCGGCGGACTGTTGGTGAACGGCGTTGTGCTATTCAACAACCAGAGCATCGTCACCTTCACCGCGTATGTTCCGCTCAAGGCGCATCCGCTCTTCTATCTCAGTTACATCCTCTTTGCCGTCGGCGCGCTGATCACGGTCATCACCTTCTTCATCAACCTGGTGGTCGCCAAACGCGAAGGACGCATTCAAGGCTCCCTCCCGCTGGTGGTCTTCGGTTTGATGACCGCCGCCATCCTCGCCACCTACACCTTGCTCGAAGGCGCCGCGGCCGTTGTCCCCGCCTTTTTCTGGTCCATGGGCTGGATGCAGAACTACGACCCCGGCATCTACCGCAACTTCTTCTGGGGCTTTGGGCACCCGGCCCAACAGGTCAATCTCGCCGCGATGGTCGCCATCTGGTACTCCCTCGCGCAGATGACCGTCGGCATCCGCCCGCTCAACGAAAAGTTCTCGCGTCTAGCCTTCATCCTCTACCTGTTCTTCATTAACCTCGGCTCGGCGCATCACCTGCTCGTGGATCCCGGCCTCTCGTTCGCCTGGAAGGCAGTCAACACCTCCTACGCCATGTACCTGGCCGTGCTAGGCTCAATGATGCACGCCTTCTCCATTCCCGCCGCCATGGAAGTGGCCCTGCGCGCCAAGGGTTACACCAAAGGCTTGTTCGGTTGGCTTCGCAACGCGCCGTGGAATGAACCGGGCTTCGCGGCCCTCGTCATGTCCATGATCCTCTTCGGCTGGATCGGCGGCGTTACCGGCGTGACCATTGGAACCGAGCAGATTAACATGCTCGCGCACAACACCCTTCGCTTGCCCGGCCACTTCCACGCCACCGTCGTCGGCGGTACCACCACCGCCTTCATGGGCTTCACCTACTACGTCATCCCGCTCATCTTCCGCAAGGAACTCAAACTCAAGAAGTGGGCGCAGTGGCAACCCTACGTGTACGGCGTTGGTTCGCTCCTCGTCTCGCTGGGCATGATTACCAGCGGCCTGCAGGGCGTCTCCCGCCGCAACTGGGACATCACCTTCGCGGGCGTCGTCCCCGGCACAGTGGATTTGACCCTCGCCATCTTCGGCATCGGCGCGCTCGTCGCCGTCACCGGCGGCATCATGTACGTCACGGTCGTGCTGGTCTCCATCCTCACCGGCCCTCGCGTCGAAGCCAATCAGTTGCTCCTCGTCGCGGGAACGAACAACCCCCTGCTCGAATCCACCAAACTCACCGACCGCGACCTCGAGCATCCTAAGAACCAGCCCAGAGGCACGCTTGTGATCGTCATCGCCTTCCTCGTCTGGTTTGCCATGTACTACCTTGGCAACTGGTGGTTGCTGGGCCGCACCTGGTTCATCAAGTAACGGGCTCCTCTCCTTTTGAGCTCCCGCCCAGGGTTCACTGCCCTGGGCGGGGCAAATCTTAACGGTATGATCGCCCCCCTCCTCCTCGGTCTGCTCGGAAGCCTCGGTCACTGCGTGGGAATGTGCAGCGCCATCGTCATCCTCTTCGACCGGCAACCCCTCTTCCAAAACAAATTCGCCTGGGTTCTCGCCCACGCGGGACGCCTCACCGCCTACGCCGCGCTGGGTCTCGTCTTCGGCGCGTTCGGCCAAACCCTGTGGGCCTTCGACAAACTCCAAGCGGGGCTATCCATCCTCTTCGCCCTCCTCGCCTTTTACATGGCCTCTGCATTTATTGGATTGACTCCCTCCCCCGAGCTTCTCCTCTCCGGATTGACCCATCGCTGGGGACGCGCCATCCGCGCCTTCCAAACCGCCTCTCTCTGGACCTCGTACGGGCTCGGCCTCCTCTGGGGACTCCTACCCTGTGGCCTGATTCTCACCGCCCTCGTCACCGCCATGGCCTCCGCCAATATCCTCCTCGGCGCGCTAACCATGCTCATCTTCGGTCTCGCCACCATCCCCAGTTTGTTTGCGGTCAAATGGCTGGCAGGTAAAACGCAATCGCGCACCTGGTCGCGCGGACTTGCCTCCGTCGTTATGATGTTCTTCGGCTTCCAATTCGCCATGCGCGGATTTGCATCACTCGGACTCGTTGACCACTTCATGCTCGGTTCCTTCATGCTCTGGTAAGACTTTTAACCTTCGACCTTCGACTCTCCCATGACACTCGCCACCACCGCCTCTGCCACAAAAACCCTCGTCTCCTGTTCCCTCTGCGGACTGACCACCCTCCATCCCCTCATGAACGATGCGGGGGACGTGTTTTGCTGTCCCTCGTGCCGCGAGGTTGCCGCGCTGCTCGCGGAGAATCCGCCTGCGAGCGAAGCGAGTGCCGCGCCCGCCCAGGTCGTGGAAGGAAGCGATCAAGTCGTTCTCACGTTGGGCGGGATGTATTGTCCCTCCTGCGCGTGGCTGGTCAGCGAACAGTTGAAGCGCACGAAGGGAGTCGCCAGCGCGGAAGTCAACTACATCCA
>CAZVAX010000138.1:0-7013 GCA_964625215.1 uncultured Anaerolineaceae bacterium
GGGGGGCTTTGTCCCGAACCTGTCGAAGGGTCGAGGGCGATGCGGGCGTTGCGTCGGCCCAGCCAGTAGGCCCCGTAAAGCAATCCGAGGAAGAGCGCGAATTTCACAAACCCGCCGAGCAGGAAGAAGCCGCCTGCCATGGGGTAGTAGCCGCCGTGCATCATCGGGGAATATCCGCCGCGGTCGCGCATCATCGGATGTTGCCAGCCGCGCGCGCCGAAGGACGGGGCGACGCGTTCGAATTGACCGGGGAGGCCGGGCATCATTCCGTAGGCGCGGCTTTGCCAGAAGTAGCCGATGGCGAACATGCCGCCGACCAACGCGAGAACCAGTACGATGCCGAGAATCCATTTCAAAGTTTTACTCATAGGAACTCCTTTGCATGACGGGAATGATAACCGAAATCGGCGGGCGAAATGTCAAGAATTTGTGTTGAATTCAATAAGACACGGTAAAATCCGCCTCATGTCCAAATTAACCAAACAACCCCTTTTCTCCTTCTGCGCGACTCTCGCGATCATCGCCCTGTTGACCCTCTTCGGCCCGGAGGAAAAATCACTCGGCTCGAACGTGCGGATCGTGTACCTGCACGGCGCGTGGGTGTTGACCGCGGAGATCGCCTTCCTCGTTTCGGCTCTCGCGGGACTGGCCGGCCTGATTCTGCGTCACGACCGACTCCACGCCTGGAGCGCCGCGCTCGGCCGCGCGGGCATCGTCTTTTGGGTGACGTACCTGCCGCTCTCCCTCTTCGCCATGCAAGCCAACTGGAACGGACTCTTCCTGGCCGAGCCGCGCTTTCGCCTCGCGCTCACCTTCGCCGTCGTCGGCGTATTGTTGCAGGTCGGCTTGTGGATCATTAACCAGAAATGGCTGACCTCGTTGGCGAACCTCGCGTACTTTATCGCGTTGCGCGTCGTCTTCGCGACGGCAGAGAACGTTATGCACCCGCCTCCCTCGCCCATTTTTAGTTCGGGATTGTGGAACGTGATCGCCTTTTTCATCGGACTCAACCTGTTGGCCTGGCTCGCGGGATATTTCCTCACGCGCTGGTTCCTCCAACTGAACACTGATGACTGATGACTGATGACTGATGACTGATCACTGATGACTGAACACTGAACACTGATCACTGATCACTGACTCGCTTCATGTCCTCCCTCCGCCTCGCTCTCCTCACCCTTATCCGCGTTGTGCTTAACACCGCGCACCGCATGATCTATCCCTTCCTGGCGGTGTTTGCGCGCGGTCTTGGCGTGGACTTAACCGCCGTCTCCGCATTGGTGGCGAATCGCTCGTTGTTCGCGGCTGTCTTCATGCCCATGGTCTTTCCGTTCGTGGAGCCGCGCGGACGAAAGTTTGGCATGGCGCTGGGGCTGGGATTGTTCATTTTGGGCATGGCGCTCGTGGCGTTCGCTCCCAGCCTGCTCACTCTGGGAATCGCGCTCGTGCTTGCCATGTTCGGCAAGGCGTTCTTCGACCCCTCCGTCATCGCGTATTTATCCGATCATTCCCCCTACGAACGGCGCGGACTGGTGACCGCTCTTTCGGAGTTTGCCTGGTCGCTTTCGTTCATCGCCGGGATTCCCTTCATCGGATTTCTGATCGCCCGATTTGGCTGGAACTCGCCCTTCGTTTGGATGTCCGCGCTGGGGCTTCTCGCCCTGGCGGTCATCCTGTTCTTCGTCCGCGACACGCACCAAGTGGAGGCGCACAAAGACGGCGCGCTGGGCAACGTGCGCGCCATCTTCACATCCCGGCCCGTGTTGGTCGCGCTGTCCATCGGCCTGTGCGCCAGCATGGCGAACGAAGTCGTCAACCTGGTGTTCGGCGTGTGGCTGGAGGATTCCTTCGGTTTGCAGATCGCGGCGCTCGCGTTGGCCTCGGCGGTCATCGGCGCGTCGGAACTGGGCGGCGAGGGGTTGGTGGCCGCGTTCTCCGATACACTCGGCAAGGCGCGTTCCACCGGGTTGGGATTTGCGGTCAACTGCGCGGCGGCCTTGCTTTTGCCCTTCATTGGCCGCACGGAAATCGGCGCGCTGATTGGACTCTTTCTCTTTTATATTTCGTTCGAATTCACCATCGTCAGCCAGATCCCGTTGATGAGCGAGATCCTGCCGCAGGCGCGCGCCACCACCCTTTCGTTCACGGCCTCGGCGCATTATTTGGGCCGCGCCATCGGGGCTTTGGCCGCGCCCGGGTTGTACGCGCTCGGTTTCGGCGCGGTCGCCGGCGCGGCGATTGTCGTCAACTTGTTTGGGTTGGCGGCAGTGTGGTATGTGGGGAAAGTACACAGGTAAAGACGTGGCGATTCTTGCGATTTTGCTTTTTGTTTTGATCTTCGCGCTGACATGGATTCTCGTCCCCGCGTTTTATGGACTCCCCTCTGTGCCGACTCAGCCCGAGCGTATCCGCGCGGCGCTTCGCCTGGCGGACCTCAAGCCGGGTGAGGCCTTCTTTGACCTGGGCGCGGGCGATGGGCGGACTCTCGTCATCGCGGCGCGCGAGTTTGAGGCGCGGGCCACCGGCATCGAAGTGGGACCGGCGCAATGCCTCGCGGCGCGGGTCAACGCGTGGGTGCGCGGAGTCCGCTCTGAGGTCCGGGTGAAGCGAGGGAATTTTTATCGAGCCGATCTGCGCGCGGCGGACGTAGTCTTCGTCTATGCCACGTCGCGCGAGTTATCGCGTTTGCAAAAACATTTGGAGAGTCAGTTGCGCGCCGGCGCGCGGGTGGTCAGCGTCGGATCGGATTTCCCGAATTGGAATCCGGCGAAGGTGGATCGCGAGGGGTTGTTGTTTTTGTACGTCGTGCCGGCGCAGTACAGCCGTACTGTTGAGCGGTGACCGGGGTTGTTATAGAATGAAGAAAAGGAGAATCCCATGAAACAGAAAACTGTGTACCTGATCAATTCCGTTGTCTCGCTTCTATTCGCGCTCGGTTTGTTGCTCATGCCGGCGGTCATGCTCGGCGTGTTTGGCATGAACGATACCAAAGAGGCGGCCACGCTCGGCCAGTTGATCGCGGTGGAGTTGGTGGTGGGCGGCCTGATCACCCTGCTCCTGCGCGACACAACCGACGCGAAGACGCGCTCGGCGATCAACATGGCAAACATGGCGGCGGGCGCGGTGGGCGTGGTAGTGGCCCTGAACGGCGCATTGACCGGCGCGTTCGGCTGGTTCGGTTACGTGGTTCTCGCGGTCTACGCGTGTGTAGCGCTTGCTTTTGGGTATGTTCAGTTCTTCGCGTGGGGGGAATGACCCTGCCCGGTCGTTGACGCCGCTCCTCGAAGGTCGAGGGGCGGCTTTTTGTTTTATCGCGCGGAAGAGGGGTAAAATGGCGTTCATTCGTTTTAATGGTAAAGGATGAGAAATGAACGCGCTTCCCTCCGGCACGGTCACATTTTTATTTACCGACATCGAAGGCTCGACCCAACTTTGGGAAAACCATCCCGAAGCGATGAAGACCGCTCTGGCAAGGCACGATTCGATCTTGAGGGAGGCGATTGAATCCAACCACGGCCACATCATCAAAACCACCGGCGACGGCTTTCACGCGGTCTTTGAAACCGCCATCGACGCGGTGCATGCGACGCTTGCCGCGCAACGCGCGTTTCAGGCCTCGGAGCTCTTCGAGAACTCCGAGGCCTCCTCGTTACGCGTCCGCATGGGACTTCACACCGGCGAAGCCGAATTGCGCGACGGCGATTACTATGGTCAAAGCCTGAACCGCGCCGCGCGGGTGATGTCGGTGGGATATGGCGGACAGATCCTGCTCTCCTCCGTCACCGCGGATTTGGCGCGCGAGCATTTGACCGGGGGTGAGTCCCTGATCGATCTGGGCGAACACCACCTCAAGGGCCTGCTCCGGCCGGAACACATTTATCAACTTACCTCGCCGGGGTTGGAACAAAATTTTCCTGCGCTTCAATCGCTTTCCGCCAAAACGAACAATCTCCCGCCGCAATTGACCTCCTTCATCGGCCGCGAGCGCGAACTGGCGGAGGCGAAGAAACGGTTGGGAAACTCGAGGCTGGTGACCCTCATCGGGCCGGGAGGCACGGGCAAAACGCGCTTGTCGCTTCAAGTGGGGGTGGAGCAACTTCATCATTTCAAGGATGGCGTGTGGTTCGTGGAACTGGCGCCCATCAGCAGTCCCGCGCTCGTCATTTCCGCCATCGCCTCTGTGTTCGACTTGCGTGAGGTGCAAGGCGTTCCGTTCAGCAACGTTCTGCTCGATTATTTACGCGCCAAGGAACTCCTGCTCATCCTCGACAATTGCGAACATCTCGTCGAGGCCAGCGCACAGGCCGCCGATCAGATCCTGCACGCCTGCGCGCAGGTGAAGGTCATCGCCTCGAGCCGCGAAGCGCTGGGCATTGACGGCGAGAGCGTGTTCCGCGTTCCATCCCTGCCGGACACCGATGCGACGCGACTCTTTGCCGAGCGCGCCGCAAAAGTCGACTCGCGCTTCCGCGTGACGGAACAGAACGCCTCTTCCATCGCCCAAATCTGCACGCGCCTCGACGGGATCCCGCTCGCCATCGAGTTGGCCGCGGCGCGCGTCAAGTTGTTCACGCCCGAGCAGATCGCGCAAAGACTCGACGACCGCTTCAAACTCCTCACCGGCGGGAGTCGCACCGCCCTGCCGCGCCAACAGACCCTGCGCGCGTTGATCGACTGGAGTTACCTGTCCCTCAACGAGATGGAGCAACGCGCCCTGCGGCGGTTGGCGGTCTTTTCGGGGGGCTGGACGTTCGAGGCGGCTGAATCCGCTGTGGGGGAGTCGGAGGCGATGGACGGGTTGCTGGGGCTGGTCAACAAGTCGCTGGTCAACGTGGAGGAGCAGGAGGGCGCGTCGCGTTATCGCTTCCTCGAAACCATCCGCCAATACGCGATGGAAAAATTGCTCGAATCAGGGGAGGCGGTGGAAGCGCGCAATTGTCACCTGGAATTTGTTTTGCAGATCGCGGAAAAATCCGATCAGAGGATGTTCGGCGCGGAAAGCGGAGAGTGGCTCGATCAAATGGAATTGGAGCACGATAACCTGCGCGCCGCGTTGGAGTGGGCGGCTTCCAATGATATTTTGAAAGCGATGCGACTGGCTCTGGGACTCGGCGGATTCTGGACGTCGCGCGATTACAACAGCGAGGCGCGTTATTGGTGCCGCACGATCCTGGAGCGCAGCGAGTCGCTGGCGGATGCAGATGAACACCGCGCCAAACTGTACGCAATGTGGGGTTGGACTGCCGTCACGACGGGCAACCACAAAGAAAGTCGCGCCGCGGCGGAAGCGGGTTTGCCGTTGGCGAGAAAGGCGGATGAAAAGCGGACGATCGTTCATCTGCTGATCATCCTTGGATTGTCGTCTTTATTTATTGGCGATATGGACGTCGCGCTCCAGGCGACGGAGGAGGCCCTGTTGCTGGCGCGCCAATTCGGGTTTAAGGGTGAATTGGCAATGGCGCTCACGTCTCAGGCGCAGGTAAATTATTTTGGCACACGCGATCCGGCGCTTTCCAAGAAAAATCTGGATGAGGCGACCGCTTTGGGAAACGAGGCGGGCTTCCAATGGATCACATCCATGTCGGCGTATGGCGCCGGGAGATTGGCGGGGCACTTGGGCGACATCGATACCGCGCGCGCCAAGTTCATGGAAAGCGCGGAGATCTCAAAACGTTTCGGCAATCGGCGCATGGTGTATTCAAGCCGCAGTGAATTTGCGCATGTGCTACGCGAGCATGGCGTATTCGATGAGGCGTATGAAATTTACAAAGAAGTGATTCCCGGTTGGAAGGATCTGGGTCATCGGGCTGCCATCGCGCATGAGTTGGAATGTATCGCCTATATTCTGATCAAGCGAGAGGAGCCGGAACGCGCCGCGTCCCTGCTCGGCGCGGCGGAGGCCTTGCGCCAGATCATTGATACGCACATGACCCAGCTCGAGCGCGAAGAATACGAGAGGGAAGTCGCGGCTCTGCGCGCGGGCATGGAGGAAAGGGATTTCCACGCGACGTGGGAGAAGGGTCGCGCCATGACGATGGATGAGGCGATTGAGCTGGCGGTGAAGACCATGGAAGAAATTTGACCGGGTATGCTTTTGTTTCATACCGCGCCTCATCGGGTGGCTTTTATTATTTGCATTCGGGGTAAAATCAATCTGCTGTCGCAATCCAACCTTCAACTTTCAACCTTCAACCGATGTTAATCCACTCCTCCTCCCAATTGCTCACCCTCAAAGGCGGCCCGCAACGCGGACATCGCCTCGGCGACCTCGGCATCATCGAAAACGGCGCGGTCGTGATTCGCGAAGAAAAGATCGTCGCTGTCGGCGCGACGGACGACCTGCGCCTCGCCTACCCCGACGAGCCGACTCTCGACGCGGCGCGTTGCGTCGTCATGCCGGGATTCGTGGATCCGCACACGCATCTCATTTGGGCTGGCGACCGCGCGGACGAGTTCTCGATGAAGATGGCCGGGACGCCGTATCTCGACATCCTGGCCGCGGGCGGCGGAATCATCTCGACGGTCAAGGCGACGCGCACCGCCAGCCTCGAGTCGCTCATCGCGCAGGCGCGGCCGCGCCTCCTGCGCATGTTCGCGCACGGGACGACCACCGCCGAAGCCAAGACCGGTTACGGTCTCAGCGCGGCCTCCGAGTTGCGTTTGCTTCAAGCCCTACTCGCGCTCGATGACGAAGGTCCGCTCGACCTCGCCATCACCTTCCTCGGCGCGCACGCCATCCCGCCCGAATTCAAAGACAACCCGCAAGGCTACACCGACGAAGTGACGAACACCATGTTGCCCATGCTCAAAGATTGGTGGGGGACTCACGCGCCGCATCGCGACCTGCCCTTCGTGGACGTATTCTGCGAGAACAAGGCCTTCACCCTCGCGCAGTCGCGTCAGGTCCTGACCCGGGCCGGGTCGCTCGGATTCCCGCTCAAGATCCACGCCGACGAGTTCGACAACCTGGGCGGCGCGAGTCTCGCGGTGGAATTGGGCGCGGCCTCCGCCGA
>CAZVAX010000139.1:0-6703 GCA_964625215.1 uncultured Anaerolineaceae bacterium
CTATGCTCTGGTTTCGCAGGTTGGCTCAGAGTACCTTTTGAGATAATTTCTAAGAATTTTGGAAGGGGAACGCCGCCGCCGGAAGGAACGTCTTTGTGAAAAAGCGATAGAATCCCAAGCACTCCCGGCGCCAGCCGAAGTTATCGAACGCCGGCGAATGGGAGCAAGTACCCTCGCCGGGGTGTGCGCATGAACAGTCAAAAACAAAACCTACCCAAGGTCCCTCCGTTTCGATTTCAGGATTCCCCGCCGCCAACGCGACAGAATCCCCCTCCCCCCGCCTCGCGTTTTGCCAACTTCTCGGAGCGCGGCCTCTTGAGCGCGGCCATCCTGCTGATCAGTTCGCTCAGTTTGGGCATCGCGCTCATGAGCGGCGCATGGATCGGCATTGGCATCCTTCAAGACGGTCTGAGCGAACAGGAGGGTCTGGTCGCCCGAATCACCGCCACCGGGCTGTCTTACCTCGTCGGCTGGCTGGTGGGATTATTCGGCATTCGCAAACTCAATACGCGCATCCTGCCGGATGTGATCAGGGTCTACGCCTGGCTCACCCTGACCGGCATTTGTGTGATGCAAATCGCCATCCTCTCCAAACTATTCAAACAACAATACGACCCCGTGAAGTTCATCCTCTACCTGATTTTGTTCAGCGCGGGAATGTTCGCGCTGATCGGCCTCCACCTGTTGATCGAAGGCCACAACCTAATTCCCTTCTCGTTTCCGATCCTGCTCATCAGCCTCTCGCATCTTTACTTGATCGTTTTCCATTACGTATTTATCCCGGGCGAGATCGTGGATTATGACTACCTGTGGGGAGACGCCATCTTTTTCGCGGTCACGGCTGTGGTGGGGGCGCTCATGTTGGCGCACCTGGGAATGCTCTCCTCCTTCCGAAACCGGATCGAGAAGATCAGCGAAAACACCGACAAATTTGTCCCGCCCACTTAACGAAAACGCTCCCCGCCAGCGCGACGGGGAGCGTCTCTTTAAGAATTAGGCGGGATGGGTGGGAAATGAATTGGGATTGGATGCAGAAAACCGACCAGACCCGCCGCCGGCGCGGCGAACAAAAACGGCAGGAGGACCGCCGCCCCGTAGGCCCACCACGCCGGTCGTTTCGCCTCCGCGCGTGACGTCAGGCCGGCCGCGGGCAACCAGACCATCAGCCCATACACGAGGATCCAAAACGGAGCCTGCGCGAGGGTGAGGAAGCGCTTCACGAAAGGAAATACAGGAAGGAGGGGGCGTTTGTTGCAGTAAACGATTGCGCCCCGAGGGAGAGCCTCGGGGCGCAATGTGTGCGGCAGAAGGGAAGGTTACGGTAGACGCATCAGGTAGGCGTTGTCGAACCAGGCCATACCTGCGCCCTTCTGGAAGTAGATGCGGAACACGATCTTGCTATAGGCGGTTGGAACGGCGAGCGTTCCATTTACCATTTCGAAGTCGTGCGTGCCGGGGTTCATGTGCACGATCTGGGTGGCGATCTGCCTGTTCAGTGAATTGTAGAAGATCACCTGAACGTAGTAGTTGCCCAGGTTGGGGAGGTTTTGCGCCCGGTTGTAGACGCCAAACGAGTAGGAATCGCCGGCCAGGCCTTTCTTGGCGACCGCCTGGGTGACGATGCGCGTCATGCGCGAGCCGATCAGTTTCAACGAGCAGTTCGGGCTGACGAAGACTGTGCAGTCGGTCAGCGAGGCGAGCGGGGGCTGGAGCACGGAGTAGGTCCAGGCGCGCGGGATGAGGTTGAACTGGTCGAAGCCCGGGTTGAGCAGGAGGTTGGCGGTCTGCGTCACGGTGACGGTGAAACTGCCGTTGGTGGTGTTGCTCATGTTGTCGGTGGCGGTGCAGTTGACCGTGGTAGTTCCCGCCGGGAAGGTGGAGCCTGAAGGCGGCACGCACGCCACAACCGGATTCGGATCGTAGTCATCGGTGGCGGTGACGGTGAAGGTCACGACTGCCCCGCCGGCTGTCACTTGCGGGACGGTGATGTTGGCGGGCAGGTTGAGGACAGGTCCCGTGGTGTCGGCCACGAAGCGCAGGCGACCCTCAAGAACAGGGCCGATGACGCCCATGTCGGCGGCGTAGTTGATGACCGCGTCGCGCACGTAGTATTGAGTGTCGTGAACGATCTGGTTCAACGGCCAGAGGGAGACGCCGCCATCGTTGAAGTTGCAGGAGCCGGCCGCCAGGTAGTTGACCGTGGAGACGTTGTAGTAGGTGGATGCGTCGTTGAAGTCCACGGGAACGCCGCCGATGACCAGCGAGATCACGTTGTTGCCGGTTGGATAGGTAGGAAACTCATCGTTGTACGTGATCTGGTTGCCTGTGTTGGTATCGAGCATGCAGGTGGTGTAGTAGGAGTAGCCGCCGTAGCCGGTCACATACTTATAGTAGAAGTAGTTGCGGTAGGCGCGCTCCAGCACTGCCTTGAGTTGCGGACCGTTCATGCTGAGGACGACGAGCGAGTTCTCGTAGGGCATGAGCGTGAACATGTCGCTGATCTTCATGGTGGCGGGAGTGGCCGGCGTGGCGGTGGGGAACAGAATCCAGTTGCTGGAACTGCTCGGTCGCGTCATTGCGCCGGAGAGGTGGAAGTCCACATCGGTGATGCCGTGCGAAGCGAGTTCGTAGACGGACGCGTCGGCCTGCAGGTTAGCGGCGTTGGTCTCGGCGATGTAGGCGTTGGTGGTGTCAATTGGCTGGGTGGTCTGACCGATGGTGGTGTTGTTGTAGGTGTTGAACGGGACGAGGTACGGATCCACGATGGCCTTGATCACAGGATCTTCCAAGGTGGACATGCTCACAGTGAGGTAGCGTCCGGTTTGGCTGACAACCTGATACTGGCCGTTGCCCAAGGGAAGCAGGCCGACCGTGAGTTCGCCCAAGGTGTTGTTGTAGCGATAGGCATGACCGATAACCACTGGATTGCCATCCGCGTCGGGAACGATGGTGGGCAGGAACTTGTAGTTGCCGAAGCCGCTGGCTGGATTGGTGTGGCTGTGACCGCCGACAAGAACATCAATACCTGAGGTTTGCATGACCAGGTTTGTGTCCACGTTGGTGTCCACTTCCACACTAGCTGGATTCTCGGTGAAGCCGATGTGGGTCAGCGCGATGATCACGTCGCTGGCGGTGATGAGCGGATTGGCGAGGAGTTCCTGGGTTTTGGCGATCGGATTGGTGAAGGTCAATCCGGCGATGTTGTTCGGCATTTCATAGTTGGGAACGCGATGGTTGCCGATGCCGAGAATCGAAACGTCAATGTCGCCGCCCACGGTTTTTTGAACATAGCCCTCAGCCTTGAAGTTAGGCACCGAGGCCAGTCCATAGGCGCCATCGTCGCTCACGTTGGCTTGCAGGAGAGGGAAGGTAGCCTGGCCAAGCACGCTGGTGAAGACGGCATTGCCGAAGTTGAACTCGTGATTGCCCAGCACCATGGCATCGTAGTTCATGGCATTCATTACAGCCATCATGGGATTTAGCCACAAGTTCATGGGCAGAGGCGTTCCGTCGCTGGCGAAGCCGGTGGGCGAGGTGCGATAGTAGTACGTCAGCGCGTCGCCCTGGATGTTGTCGCCGGAACTGATCAGGATCGTACGAGTGGAATTGTGGGCGCGTTCCTGGTTGATCAAGGTCGCCAGTTGGGTGTAACCGACGTACGAGCCTTTGTAGAGGTTGCCGTGTGAGTCGTTGTGATGCAGAACGGTGAGCGGGACGACCTCATTCCCGCCATCATAGGTGTTGTCGCCGTCGCCGTCGCGGGCGATGCGGCCATCCAGCGAACCGTCGCCGTTCGGACCCATGTAGGCTGTTTCAGGAGTCCCGTAGTGCGCGTTCACGTAAGCGTTGACGGCGTTGAGCATGTCGCCCCAGGAGATGACATTGGTCATGTACTTGAAGGCGTTGTAGCCATCGCCGCCGCCCGGCGCGAGGAACTCATTCGTGCCGACGTTGTAGGTTTTTTCCAGATCCAACGGCTCCCAGGCGTGAGTGGTTTTGTTGTACACGGTCACATCGTAGGCGCCCCAGGCATAGGTGTATGGACTGGAGGGACTACCGGGCGGCAGAGTATCGGTGTACTTGTAGTACTTGTACTTCAAGCCGGCCGGCTGGATAACGCCGTTCGATACAAGCGGGCCGTACTGTACCACTTGCAGGATTTGCGCGCCGGTCATCTGGCCGGTAATGGTGGCGTTGCCAAACGGCAGGATAGTGAACATGTTGCCGTAGGTGAGCAAGCCGGGAGTGTGGGTGGCAGGCGCGGTCGCGCAGCCCGTGTTTATCCAGGCGGTTCCATTCCAACACCAATCGGTGCGAATGCCTCCGGCGTTGTTGAAGAAGATGTCAACATCGTTGGTGGGTTCACCGTCGGTGTTAAGCTGGTTGTAGATGGCATCGTCAATGAAGGTTGCCATCATGTTGTCAACCGTGCCGTTCAGGCGGGGCAAGTCCACGGCCGAGTAGCCGATGGGAGTGTTCACCAGGTTGACGTAGTCAGGATCGGTGGCGTAGGCGTCAATGACGCTCTTGATGTAGGCGTCTTCCGGGCCGGTGGCGCTGACCACCAATCGCGTCCAGGTGACCGAGACATTTCCCAGCGTGTCCACGGTGATATCCGCGCGCCCAACCTTGCGTCCGTTGTAATGGGCCTGCACGACTTTGGTGGTTGTGCCGGTAGGAGTCTGCGCGGCGGTCAGATCGGTGTGACTGTGTCCGCCGATGATCAAGTTGACGGGCTTGCCGGCCGTGGTCAGTTTTTGCGCCAGGGTCTGGTCGCCGTACACGGGCAAACCATAATTGCCGCCCGCGTCGGTGTTGCCGAGGTGGCTCAAAACCACGATCACATCCGCCCCGGCGGTTTTCATTTCATCGTAGTAGTGGATGATGGAATCCGCCGGGTCTTTGAAGCACAATCCGGCTGTGGACGCGGCCATCGTGATGATGGGGGTTTCCGTGGTGGTGACGCCAATGAACGCGACTTTAACGCTCACGGGGGTTCCAACGTCAATGAGTTGATAGGGGGCGTCGGCGAAATCGGGCCGGGTCCAACCGGCGGTGGCGCAGTTGCCCGTATCGTTCTTGACGATGTTCGCGGTGACGTAGGAATAGCTCGCCTGCGTGGTGCGGTCGCCCAGAATCGTTTGACCCCAGTCGAATTCGTGGTTGCCAAAGGTCGCCACATTGTAGCCCATGGCGTTGTAGGTGGCGATGGTGGGCTCTCCTTGCCCCAAATTGGAAAGCAGGCTGCCCTGCATTTCATCGCCGGCGTCAACGAGGAGGACATTGCCCGAGCCTACGGCGGCGCGTACTCCGTTCACAACAGAAGCGACGCGCGCCATGCCCGGATTACTGCCGGACGCTTCCAATTGGCCGTGGAAGTCGTTAGTATGAAGAATTGTGATTGTTACGTTGGATGGCGGCGCGAACGTCGGCGCCGCAGTGACGGTGGATGCAAACAGGGAGAACAGAATGGCGAGCGTCAGCATGAGCGTGAACGCACGCCGGGTGGTAGTGTTTTTGTTCATGGGGTTGACCCCTCCGGTCATTTCCATAGATTTTTTAGCGATGTTTTTTACACGATGGGAAGAGGAAAGCGTGAATATCTGCTATGGGAGCCTCCTTGCGGGGAATAAATCACCCGGTTTGAAATGGTAGGATCGCCCTCAACGATCCTGAGCATGATACGCATACGCTGGAAATTAATTGTCAGGCAACATTATTCTACTTCTTCGTGAATATTTTCGCAAGTTATCAGCAGCAGTTACCCAAAAGGGTTGGGCTAAATAGCCCAAATAAGAATGAAATTGCAGAGGCTTAACGCCAACTGCCAGCGTTCCCATTGTACGGGGTTGGCAGTTCCTCCACAAGTGAAGTTTGTTCCCTTTTGGCTGGAAATCGTTACGAATCCCCCGCGCGCCGAGGGTTCCTCAAAACAAACCAAAATAAAGCCGAAGGATAAACAGGGGGTGAGCCGCGAGCAAGGCCAGGGTTGCTTTCCATTGCCTTCCGAGGGTGTTGAAAATCTGTCTAAGTGAGGGAAGCCGAAGCCGTTCCAGTTCCACAAAATCCCCCACCAAAATAATGGCGCCATACGTGCCAAGCGCGAGAATCACAATATCCACGATCAAGGTGAAATTGGACATCGGACGCCTCTCCTAATTTGCTCCTCAAAACTGGCGCGATTATACTTGACCTCTTGCATAAGTCATTCGACGTTAGAGAACGTCTCTTACGCGAGGCGTATTGTGCGCTCTCGAGCGCGCTTTTGCAAGAGGTCTATTTAAAAAGACGGCGCCCCCTGCGCCGTTTCAAATCTGCTAGGCTTCCACTTTTTGCTTGGCCCGCTTCTTGGATGTCACCGCCTCGCCCGCCGTGAACGTGAGCGCGTTCTTTTTCTCGTCTACATCCACCAGCACGGTCGCTCCGCCGGGGAACTCGCCCGCCAGCAGTTTCACCGAGAGCGGACTCTCGACATGCTTCTGCAAAGCGCGGCGCAATGGACGCGCGCCGAACGCGGGATCGTAGCCTTCCTTCGCCAGCCAGGAACGCGCTTGGGTCGAGAGTTGCACGGTGATGTTGTGTTCGATCAGGCGCTCTTGCACTTCCTTCAATTGCAGGTCAACGATCTTCTCCATGTCCGCGAGCGAGAGCGGCGAGAACATGATGATCTCGTCAATGCGGTTGAGGAACTCGGGACGGAAGG
>CAZVAX010000140.1:0-6558 GCA_964625215.1 uncultured Anaerolineaceae bacterium
CGCTTGTGCCATCATCTGTTGGCGCAAATGTGAAGTTTAGAGATAGGTTCTAAAAGAATAATTAGCCAACAGCCAATTACCATTTACCAATTACCCATGCAACCATCCCCCTCCTCCTCCTCCTCCTCCCTCAAAATCCTCACCTTCGGCGCGGGCGCGATTGGCACATACATCGGCGGCTCGCTTGCCCTCGCAGGACATCAAGTGGTCTTCGTGGAACAACCCTCCGTGGCCGAAGAACTTCGCCAGCGCGGCTTGCGCCTCGACTTGACCCTCGATGAAAGACGAAAAACGAAAGACGCATTCGTTCTAACGCCCTCTGCGTTCGTGGTCGCCGGTTCGCTTGAAGACGCGCTCAACTACTGGCCCTTCGACGTAGCCCTCTTCGCCCTCAAATCCTTCGATACCCCCGCCGCCCTCGAAGGGATGAAGCCCTTCGCCGAGAAACTTCCGCCCATCCTCTGCCTTTCAAACGGCGTGGAAAACGAACCCGCCATCGCCGCCGTCCTTGGCGCGGACAAGGTCATCTACGGGACGGTCACCACTGCCATCGGACGTCGCGCCGCGGGCGACATCGTGCTCGAAAAACTGCGCGGCATCGGCATCGCGGACGGGCATGCTCTGTCCACAAAACTGGTCTCCGCTTTCAACGCGGCCTACCTCAACGCCGGTCTCTTCCCCGACGCGGCCGCCATGAAGTGGTCGAAGATGCTCACCAACTTGCTTGCCAACCCCACCTCGGCCATCCTCAACATGACCGCCGCCCAGGTCTTCGCCAACAAAAAACTTTACAAACTCGAAATTGGAATGCTGCGCGAATGTCTCGCTGTGATGGACGCTCTCGGACTCGAAGAAGTGGATCTGCCCAAGACCCCTGTCCGCCTGCTGACCAAGGCCACCGAACTTCCGCTCTGGCTGTCGCGGCCCCTGCTCGGTCGCGCCGCCGGAAGCGGACGCGGCGCCAAGATGCCCTCCTTCCACATTGACCTGTACTCCGGCCGCGGCAAATCGGAAGTGGAATACCTGCACGGCGCGGTCGTCCGCGAAGGCAGGAAACACGGCATCGCCACGCCGGTCAACAAGTTGCTCACCGAAACCCTGCTCGCGCTCACAAACAAGGAAATCCCGCTCCAAGAGTTCGCGGGTCAGCCGGAGAAGTTACTAGCGAAATTGAACGCACATTCATAGTCGAAAGTCGCCGACCTTTGACTTTTGACACGAAAACTTATGCCACGCAGAATCTCCCTCACTTCTCCCTCTCCCACCGTCCAGCTCCACCTTCCGGATGGCCGCGCCCTCACGGGTCCGCGCGGGGCGAACGTGGGCGAGTTCCTGCGCGTCGTCAAGGATGACTTCGGCGCGCCGATCGTCGCGGCGATTGTGGATGGTCAACTGCACGAATTGACCTATCCCATCGAGATGGAGAGCCGCGTCCAACCCGTCACCATGGACACCGCCGACGGGGCGCGCATCTACCGTCGTTCGCTCATCTTCCTGCTGGAGATGGCCTTCGCGGACCTCTTCCCCGAGGGCAAATTGACGATTGATCACTCGGTCTCCTCGGGCGGATTCTTCTGCCAGGTGTCGGGGCGCGGCCCGCTCGACCGTTCAGAATTGGACGCGCTCCGGTCGCACATCCGCGCCCTGGTCAAGGCAGATATTCCGTTCGTGCGCCGCGAAGTCCCGATGGCCGAAGCGTTGGAGTACTTCAAAAAGATTCGCTTCGACGACAAGGTGCGCTTGCTTGCGCATCGCCAAAAAGATTATCTCACCCTCTACAGCCTCAAAGAGCGCATGGATTACATGCACGGCTACATGGTTCCCTCCACCGGCCATCTCAAATGGTTCGACCTCACGCTCGTCAGCGGCGGGTTCACGCTCCGTTTCCCGCGCCGCCATGCGCCCACCCAGATCGAACCCATCGGCGATTACCCCAAACTTCTCGCGGCTTTCCGTCAATACGGAAACTGGCTCGAACGCCTCGGCATCGAAAACGTCGGCGCGCTCGACGACGCCATCCAGCAGGGTCGCGCCGAAGAAATTGTTCTCGTCTCCGAAGCGCTGCACGAGGGCCACATCAACCAGATCGCGCGCCAAATCCGTGATCGCGGCGCGGAGATCGTCCTCATCGCAGGCCCGTCCTCTTCAGGCAAGACCACCTTCTCGCGCCGCCTCAGCGTTCAACTCCTCGCGCACGGCCTCTCGCCCTACCCGCTCGAACTCGACAACTACTTCGTCCCGCGCGAAAAAACCCCTCTCGGCCCCGATGGCAAGCCCGACTACGAAACCCTCGACACCCTTGACCTGGCCCTGCTCGCCGAACATCTGAACCAACTTGTCAACTGGAAGAAAGTCCGCCTGCCGCGCTACAACTTCAAGACCGGGCAACGCGAGCCAGGCGACACAGTTAAACTTCACAAGGGACAGGTTCTCATCCTGGAGGGAATCCACGGACTGAACCCCCGCCTCATCCCTGAACCCCTGGCGGGCCGCGCGTATCGGGCCTACGTCTCGGCCCTGACGCAGATCAACCTCGACCGTCACAACCGCGTCTCCACCACCGACACGCGCCTCATCCGCCGCATCGTCCGCGACGCGCGCGAACGCGGCTACTCTGCCGCGCAGACCATCGGACGCTGGGAATCCGTCCGCCGCGGCGAAAAGAATCACATCTTCCCCTTCCAGGAAAACTGCGACGTGATGTTCAACTCCGCGCTGGTCTACGAACTCTCGGCTCTCAAACCCCTCGCCGAACCCCTCCTGCGACAAGTCCCGCACGGCACGCACGAATACATCGAAGCCAAGCGCCTGCTCGCCTTCCTCGAATGGTTCCTGCCTGTCGAAGCGAGTCTCATTCCCGCCAACTCCATCGTGCGCGAGTTTTTGGGCGGTTCCAGTTTGAAGGAATTCAAGGTGTGGAAGAGATGAGAATCAAAAACCCGTTTTCTCGAAGAAAACGGGTTTTTGATTCGATAGATGTGATCTACAGCACGAGCGCTAATACCGCCCCCATCGCCCCGCACGCAAAATTAACCCAGTCGTTCGTCAGCCATGTCCAGCCGCGCAGGCGGACGGTCTCTGTGCCGCAGGTGTGGAGGGGGTGACGCTCGGTTTCCTTTTGGTCTTTGGGGCAGAAGTAGATGGCTTGGACGGTCGCGCCCAGCAGGGAGTCGAAGAGGGAGCCGATTAACCCAGAGAAAGTGATCAGTAACCAGTAACCAGTGATCAGTGGCGCGGGCGAGAGGAGAACGGCTAACGCGGCGATCAGGCCGGACCCCGCGAGGGCCGCGCTTGTCCCAACGAGAGAAACGCCCCCCGAGGTTCCCTTCTCGACCTGCCTGGCGAGATTCGTGATCATGCGCGGCGGACGCGGATTCAGCGCTCCGAGTTCGGTCGCCCAGGTGTCGGCGTTGACGGCGGCCAGCGCGGCGGCGAATCCCAGCCACGGCCAGAGGGCTTCGGGGAAGAAGCCGTGCAGGAGGGCGAAGAAGGCCGCGATCCCACCATTGCCGAAGACTTGACCCGCGTCGCGTTCGTGGCCTTTGGAGTATTTTTCATCCAGTCCCTGTTTGCGCTTTTTGAAGGCGCGGCTCAGGCCGGAGGAGGTGATGAAGAAGGTGAGCAGGAGAATCGCCCACTGCCATCCGCCCACTCCGAAGATGACCGTCCCAACCACGGTGGCGGCGATGGCTCCGCTGGTGTTGAGGCTGTGGGCGCGGTAGGCGAGGAAGGCGATGAGGAGCGCGAGGAGGAAGCCGTAGAGGAGTTGCATGGGATGAATTAGGAGTTAGGTGGCGCGTGTTGCGTTGCGGGAGATATGTTGGGGAAGTCCACGCGGCAATTGTATCTGGAAATGCCCAGTCAGGGCGGTATAATTTGAGCAGGTAACCACCATGAAAAATTCCGAGTTCGAATGGAGCGATGATAAGGCAGAGAGCAACCTCAGGAAACATGGCGTCAGTTTCAAGGAAGGCGCGACAATTTTCAACGATCCAAAGGTTGCCACCATTCCCGACCCGGACCATTCAGAACAAGAGGATCGCTACATTTCGATTGGAACTTCAGTGGCGAGACGTTTGTTGTTGATCATTCACACATACCGACCAGAAAGAATTCGATTGATCAGCGCCAGAAAGGCGACCCTGGCCGAAAGAAAATATTATGAAAACGACTAAGAAAAAAGAAACCGATGAAATGCGCGCCGAATACGATTTCAGCAAGGCCGAGCGCGGGAAGTTCCATCTTCCGATGGATAAGGGCTATACCGTCCATGTGACGAAAAAGGATGGGACGGTGGAAGTCAATCACTACACCCTGGCCGAAGGAACGGTGTTGCTCGCGCCCGACGTGGCCGAATATTTTCCGGATTCAGAATCGGTCAATGAGGCGCTACGGTCGTTGATTCAATTGGTGGGTAAAGTGCCTGGGAAGAAATACAAGCAATCCAAAGCGACGGCTTACCAGGTTGCGGAGCGGAGATAGTTGGTAAGCAGGAGCCAGTGAACAGTAACTGGAAATGCCCCGTGTGGCAAATTGCATAAATGAACTGATCCTGACAAATTGTCAACCGGATTGACAATTTGTCAGGATTGTTGTTTTCAGCCCGAAGATGACCGTGCCAACCACGGTGGCGGCGATGGCGCCGCTTTGGTCGAGGCTGTCGGCGTAGTAGGCAATGGAGGCGATCAGGAGGGCGAGGAGGAAGCCGTAGAGGAGTTGCATGTGATTTACGATTGGCGATTTACGATTTTAGTTTGATTTGTCGGGTTCTTCATCAGTGCCGATCAGGGTGTTCCTGAGGTAACAAATATTTCTCCGGCACCTTGAGAATGATGGTGGGTTGAGGGACGCAATAATAAAGATTATCTTCTTCCAGGAAAATTCCGTAAATTATAGGAACATCTGATGAACAGATTTCGCGCCCAAAATAAATAGCTCCTGTGCTATCGAAAGTCCAGCCAACTACTGTAAGGTATTCGGTAAACTGTTCGTAAAACTCTCTGTGGACAGAATAGCCTTCAACAATTTTTTCGCCTGTTTTCACTAAAAAAATTCCTTCGGGGCGTGCGACGAATCTTCCATCAGACGATACAGCTTCTTTTTGGTAATTAGGTGGGGTAATTTGATAAATAATGTTGTTGCCCTGTAGAAACTGCTTCACGTCAACGCCATCTGGAAACTCATCTGCACCAATCACAAACCCCTGACTCGAAATGTCAAAGAAGTCGGATGGTAGTGCAAGCACATCGTAGGAGTAGTATTTATCAACAGAAACCAAGAAAACTTTTTTTGCTTTTTGTAATTCCTTCGCGAGAAGGTTTAAATCTGCTTTTCTTTTTTCATATGCTTCAGGGTGTAAAAATTCGAATTCATGTATTTGATATTGATCGCCAGTCGCACGATCTAAGATGTACTCATTCTCCAAAATACCCAAGGAAACATATAGTAAATCATCTGTGAGAAAATAGGTGTAGCCGGAAATGTTAATTGGAATCTTTGCGCCTGATTGAAAATCTAACACGTAGCGATTCGACAAGTTTGTTTTTGGATTTTGTTCCGCTACGTATAGAAAGCGCCCACTTGGTGAGATCTTCACGCTGCCGCTATTACATGCAGGGACAATCACATCTGCCTGCTGCGGGATTCGCGCCTCTTCACTAGCCGCCGGGCAATAGCACTGATACTTACCTTGCCTATATAAACTACCCTGTTTCCAATCGCCCCAACAATACTCAAATATGGGGCTGTAATACCACAGCGCGCACAAAACAATAATGAAGATAGACCAGCCTATCCACAATCTACAACGCCGTGGTGAGGAAGGAAGAATGGTTTGCGGCATCTGAGGTGTCATTTTCCTCGTTGTATTGGACTATGGAGCGCTTATAAAGTTTTTAAATCGGCGTCGTCACAATGAACAACACTGCCAGCAAGAACAGCAGACTGCTCAACGTGCTTGAAATCCAAACGATGACGGCCAGGGGACGGTGTCGCTCTTCGCGGTAGAAGAAGAGACCGGCGATGAGTCCCATCACGAAGAGGGAGGCGCTGAGGAGCGGGAGCAGGATGAGTCGCACCGAGGGGACGGCTTCTAGCGGGGCGCCGGTGGGGTCGAAGCCGAGGGTGACGCTGCCAATTGAAGGGATCAGGAAGGTCACCCAGGCGATGAGGCCGAGGTTCATCAGCAGCCCGCTCAGCCAGGTGAAGCGGGCGAGGGGATTTTCCCAGGCGCGCGCCAGCAGGAAGGACGGGTATTGTGAAACTGCCTCGGCGGGCGCGAGACTGCCCAACTCGGTGGCGCGGCGGAAGGTGTCGAGAAACTCGGCGGCGCGCTCGGGCGAGATGGCGTACATCCGTTTGGCGGTGGCGACCACCAACAAGTTGTGCGTGGTCGCGGCAATGAACTCCACCGCGCCCAGGTCGGGGTGGCGGCGAACGCCCAGGAGTCCACCGGGCAGGCTGAGGGTCGGGGGATGAAGCGGGGAGGAGAGGTCGGTGGCGGGGCGAATCCACTCGATGTCGGTCAGCGGGATGTCCTCCACGCGCAAGCCCCAACTG
>CAZVAX010000141.1:0-6372 GCA_964625215.1 uncultured Anaerolineaceae bacterium
AGGTTCTCGCGTTGGGACTCTTCGAGCATTTTCAGCGCCTCCCAGCGGTGGGTGGGATTGTAATCCTTTTCTAGTTTCTTGATGCGGACGATGGAGCCGTCGTGCAACTCCACATCCAACTCGGCGCCGGGTTCGATGTCTTGGATCATGATCTCGTCGCGGGCCGGGATGTAAGAGAGTTCGTGCAGGGGCGCTTCGTGATCCTTGCCCCAGGTGTACGAGTGATACGCGTTCTCCTGGTTGTTGAAAGTGACGCACGGGCTGATGATGTCCAACACGGCGATGCCCTTGTGCGCGATGGCGGCTTTGATGAGTTCCTTCACCTGCTTGGGGTCGCCAGCGAAGGAGCGCGCCACGAAAGTCGCGTTCGAGGCGATGGCTTCCATGCAGATGTCAATCGGCATATATTGGTTGACGCCTTGCTTTTTCAACTCGAGTCCAACCTCGGCGGTGGCGGAGAACTGGCCTTTCGTCAGGCCATACACGCCGTTGTTCTCGATGATGTACACCATGTCCACGTTGCGGCGGACGATGTGCTTGAACTGGCCCATGCCGATGCTGGCCGAGTCGCCGTCGCCGGAGACGCCGATGCCGCCCAGTGACGTATCGGCGAACATCGCTCCGGTCGCCACGGAGGGCATGCGTCCGTGCAGGCCGTTGAAGCCGAAGGAGCGATTCAAAAAGTAGGTGGGCGATTTGCTCGAGCAACCGATACCGCTAAATTTCAAAATCTTTTCCGGCACGATGTTCATCTCGTAGCAAGCCGCCACAATCTGATTTGAGATCGAGTTATGTCCGCAACCCGCGCACAAGGTGCTGGGATTGCCCTGGTAATCTTTGCGGGCCAGTCCAACCGCGTTGACGTTGGCAGGCGCGGCCCCGGCCATGGGAAGTGGTGAGGTCATTTCTTCGTTCCCTTCTTGGTGGAGGTTTTCTTCATAGTCTTTTTGACAACCGGTTTCTTCGCGATTTTTTTCCGGCCTTCATCTTTCATCTTTCCGCTTTCATCTTTGATGTTGGCCAGCACGCCCTCGCGGATCCATTTGGCCGAAGCGGGCAGACCGTCTTGATACGCCGCCGAGCGGAACTTGGCCGCGTATTCGGGATACTCGACGCACAAGAGTTGATACATCTGCCCGTCGCGATTCATCTCAACGACAACGATCTGGTCGTACTTGGCGACGAACTTTCGGACCTCCTCGTTGAACGGGATCGCGCGCACCCGCATCATGCCGGACTTCAGGCCGGACGCGGCCATCTGGGCGCGCGCCTCCTCCACAGCGGATTCGGTCGAGCCGTAGGCGATGATGCCCACCGTCGCGCCGCGCGTTTCGCGCACGATCGGCCCGGGAACGTACTTGCGGGCGGTCTCGTGTTTCCTGGCGAGGCGATCCATCATGTTAACCCACACGGTCGAGTCTTCGCTGTAGCGGGCGTGATCGTCATGGCCGGTGCCGCGCGTGAAGTACGCCGACATGGGATGTTGGTTGCCGGGCAGGGTACGGTAGGGGATGCCGTCCCCGTCCACGTCGAGGTAGCGACCCCAGTTGCCCTTGAGTTCTTCGATATCCTTCTCCCAAAGAATCTTGCCACGATCCATTGGCGCATCGGGGTATTGGAAGGGTTTGCTCATCCACTGGTTCATGCCGATATCGAGGTCCGAGAGAACGAAGATGGGGATTTGCAAACGCTCGGCCAGGTCGAAGGCGCGCCAGCCGAATTCAAAACACTCGTACACGTCGCCGGGCAGGAGAATGATGGAGTGCGAATCGCCGTGTCCGATGTGGGCGGTAAAGGTCAAGTCGCCTTGGGAGGTGCGGGTGGGCAGGCCCGTCGAGGGTCCGATGCGTTGCACGTCCCAGATGACGACGGGGACCTCGGCGTAGTAGGCCAGTCCGGCAAACTCGGTCATTAACGAGAGGCCGGGGCCGGAGGTGGATGTCATGGCGCGCAGGCCGCCCCAGCCCGCGCCGATGGACATGCCCAGCGCGGCGAGTTCGTCTTCGGCCTGCACGACCGCGTAGGTGTGCTTGTTATCGTCGCGCTTGCGGAGTTGCGGCAGGTAATCGTTGAGCGCCTCCGCGAGACTGGTAGCCGGGGTGATGGGATACCAGCCCACGAACTGCACGCCGCCGTAAATGGCGCCGAGCGCGGCGGCGGTGTTGCCGTCGGCCATGATCATGCCGTCGGTCTTGCTCATCGGTTCGAGCATGAAGGGATCGGTTTTCGTGAGGTTGGCCTTCGCCCAGTCGGCGCCGGCTTTGACCGCGTTGAAGTTCATCATGGTCGGCTTTTCGCGGTTCTTGAAGTGGAAGGAGAGCGCGGCTTTCACCTTCTCCAAATCCATGCCGATCATCTGGGCGAGTACACCCACGTAAACCATGTTGCTGACCAGGTCACGCAAATTGGCAGGGACTTCGCCCTGTTCGCGCATGATCTGTTTGACCGGCATGGGGTAAGCGGAGATGTCGGCGCGGGTGATGGGTTGCTTGATATCGTCGGCGTAGAGAAAGGCCCCTCCCGGCGCGACCTCCGCGAGGTCACGCGCGAACGAGTTGGCGTTCATCGCGACGACAATATGATGTGTCTCGTCGCGGCCGATGTAACCGTCCTTGCTGACGCGGATGGTATACCAGGTGGGCAGGCCCTGAATGTTGGAGGGGAAGAGATTCTTGCCGCTGACGGGGATGCCCATCTTGAAGATGGCGCGCAGGATGGTGTTGTTGGCCGTGGACGAGCCGGAGCCGTTCACGGTGCCAACGGTGATCGAAAAATCGTTCACTACTTTCTGGTTCATAGAACTCCTCGATGAGGTGAAATAGTTTATTGCGATGAAGAGATCAATTGGTTGATCAGGTCGGAGTGTTCGGCGAGGGCGGTGTAGCCCGCGTCGTAATTGCCGGTGCAAATGGAGTCCACCATTTTCTGGTGGTAGGTCCACACTTCGGTGAGATATTTGTAATCGGTGAAGACGTTGAGGCCGACTGATTCGTAAGCGTCCCAATAGGCGACGAGCAGGCCAGTGACGAAGGGATTGTCGAGGCGGCGGTAGATGGTGAGATGCAATTCGCGATGTTCGGGGTGGGGAATCTCGATGGGGGAGCCGCGCAGTTTGTCCCAGGCGCGGGCAACGAGACTTTTGAGGGCGGCGTGATCTTCGGGGGTGAGCAATTTGACGGCCTCGTGCCAGTAGGCCGTTTCGACATGGCGGCGAAGATCGGCAAAGTGAATGAAATGGTTTTTGTCGAGGGCGATGGCGTAAGTGAGGCTCTGCCGCACCGCGGGCAGGAAAGTGTACGGCTGGCGACGGATGCCAACGCGCGGACGGACTTCCACGAGACCGAGGGCGCGCGCCACTTCAAGTTGCTCGCGCAACGACGCAACCGAAACGCCCAGTTCAACGCTTAACGCGGTGAGAGCGGGCAGGCTTTGTTCGGTCTGCTCGTGCGAGGCGAGGTATTGAAGGAACTCGGAGAGGGGTGGGGTGGGTCGGTCTCGTAACATCGGATTTTTATAATTAATCAGATGAATAGGATGATTAGATTATACGTATCGGAGTGTCAAGTGTCAAGTGTCAGGTTCAAGTTTGTGGTGAGGAAGAAGAAAAGCCGCGCGCTCAACGAGAACACGCGGCTTTGGAGGGTGGAGGATGGATTTGTTATGGCGCGACGTTGTGACTGCCGCCCGGAACCTCGGCCTGATCTTCTGGAATCGCTTCCATCGCCGCCGGGTCGGGCGCGACCACACTGGTGATCAACTGCGCCCAGTCCACGTAGAGTTTGTCGCCAGTACTGGTGGTGTTGCGATACATGCCGATGCCCACGCGTCCGCTGGGGTACGCCGTGTCTGTGCCGGACCAGACTAGGATGTCGTTGATGTAAAACTTGAGGGCTGATCCACTGGCAGTGACTTTCAAGACGTTCCATCCGCCCTGGTTGATGGCCGTGGTGTTGGTCCAGTTTTTCAGCGCGGTGTATGTGCCGTTGTAGTCCCTCCAGACCGAGAAGAGACCCGTGTTGGTGTAGTCAAACGTGTATTCGGTTTTCCACCAGCCAGTACTATCCAGCACAGTGGGGTTGCCGCGAATGTTGAGCGTGTTGGCGCAACTAGCGCAGCCGACGCGCTTCATGCGGACTTCGTAGGTGAGGGTCGTGTAATCATTGACGTGGCTGACGGTGGCGGCCTTCCCGGCCACTCCAGGCGTAGTGAGGTAGTTGGAGGCTTCGAGCATCCACGAGCCTTTGTGGACAACCCAACCGTTGGCCTCCGAGGTGAAGGGGGAGTAGAAGCCGCTCGGTTCGGTCGGGACCGAGACGGTGAACGTCATCCACGAGGTGAAGGCCTGATACGCGCCGCTGATCAAAGCGCGGACTCTCCACGAGTAGGGGCCGTTCACCAGGTCCAACGCCGGCATGACGGAGCAGGTCCCGGCCACGCAAACCGAGGCGTCGGCGACCTGATCCCAGATCACGGTTCCGCCCTGGGAGACCTGATATTCATATTGCGAAGCGCCCGTGACGGCCGTCCAGATGTAGACGGCGCGTGAAATGGGGATTGTGCCGGAAGGGAAGACCGTGGTTGGGACGGTGGTCGCAAGGTGGGGAAGCGGGTAGCCTGATTGGGCGTTGGCGGGAAGCGTGAATGTGAGCGAGGCGAGGAGGAGGGCGGCGACGATCAGTCGTTTTCGGATATTGGGAGAAAACATGGGCACCTTCCTTCCCAAGAACCGAGAGGGGATTTGACCCGGTCCTTGGGACCAGACGAAACGATTCCATCGCGAACCGATGGCTTGTCCTATTAGACGGTCAATGTTGGGATTGTGTTCCAGCCTTTGGATGGTTTCCCCTCTGGGTTGCGACAGGAAGGGGCTTGGCCCGGTTCAGGTCATGACCCGCGGTCGCGGTTCGTTTTGTTTTTCTGTAGTTCCTCTTTCCACATTTCATATTCCAGGTCAATCGCGTCTTCCCCTCCGGTGACATTCCGTTTGATCACTTTTGCCTCATAATTCACTTTGGGGGCAACGCGCGGCCGATCGGCCTTCACCGGTTCGGGCTTTTGGCGCGATTTCAGGTTTTCCGCGATCTGCCTGACCAGGTCGTTGCCGGACGATTTTTTCATGCCTTTCAGGAATTTCCCGTTAAGAGCGCGATAATTCGGAAGATGAATCAATGTATAACGATGCGGCAGGTTGGCGCTCGTTGGAATAGCCTGCCATTTTACGCGCCCCTCCTTGAGAATCTCCGCAAGTCTCTCGTGAGGGATTCCCAAATCCTTCAACATTTTCGCCGACGCCTCCGATAGCGCCTCCAGGCTGGCTTCGTTCTCGGAGACTGTCGGATGGCTGGCTTTAAACTCTGCAAGGCTTCGGGCAAATAATTTCCTACTTTCAAGATAGATGAACTGGCGATCCGCTTCCTCAATTTGAAGCGAGTTTTTTAGGATGTATTCCACGAGCAGGTGGGCTGTCCCCGCTTCCGCGCTGAGAGACGCTCTGTCAATGAAGCAACAATCCAATGGGCTGTTCGCTTGTTGATCGAAAAAATTCGGTCTATTGTCTGGCCCGAGAAACGGGATGGATTCAATGGATGGCTTGGGATTCGCGTCCCAATAGCGATTAAGCGCGCCGTTCAATCCCAACTCCCGGTCCGCTTCCCGGCAGAACCAAAACGCGGCTCCGCTGGCATGAAGATCCTCGACCGAGGTTCCGGCTGGTTGGCCTGCGAGATAGATAGCAATTTTAGGAGCGATTTTCAAGAAGCAAATTTTAGCCGGGACGTCTCCGGCAAGGACTCGATGTCTCGACAGGGTTTCGACAGGTTCCATCACCAGCTCGACAACCGCTCGCGCCGCCACCTCTGCCTTCCTAAAACACAAGCGCTTGATCGGCGTCAAGCGTCCAGTCGCCGAGCAAATCCATATTGCCCATTTTTACGCCTTCTGTCAAATCATCCAGCCCGAGACCTCGGGCGTCGGAGCAGGTGCCTCAGGTGGCGACTTCGCCGCGCTTGGCAATGGACTTGAGCATGCGTTCGACGTTGTAATAGCCTTCAGGCGTCTTTTGTCCCTTACGGGCGCAGAACACACCATCAGCCATGAGAAAGGCTTTGACCTGCACGCCTTCGCGCTTGACCAGGTTGAGCGCCATACGCAAAGCGTTGTACGGACGTTCGTTCCCGTACGGCGCGTCGTTGATAACGAATAGATATTTCTTCAAGGTTTCCATCTCATTCTCCGTAATTCAATTTTGAAATGCCCCACTCAACAATGACTCAAACAACCCCTCCACACTTCGACAGGCTCAGTGCAACGCCACGTCGCCAACCCCAAGGGCAAGCCTTGCTCATTGACCAGCAAACTGCGTTTTGTGCCCGT
>CAZVAX010000142.1:0-6339 GCA_964625215.1 uncultured Anaerolineaceae bacterium
CGGCCTCCTTTGGTCGTGAAGCAACCAAATTATGCCCTATTCGGTGAGCAGTAGCTCTTTAGCCTTTCTGTAAGTTAATCAGTCAGATAATCTAAAACGCGTTTTGCGGTGATAGGCATGTTACAACCCGGCCCGTTTCAACATCCCCTCCATCCCCTGCGCGGTGACCGGGTGATGGCGCGGCATGACGCGCTCGAACAGCGAGCGCGCCTGCTCGCGCGACCAATCCGATTCGATCAGGGCGCGCGCCACCGGAAAGACGTACAACATGCGGCCAATCGTCCCCAGGTAACGCTCCACCTCGGGCAGAATTTCGCGGTAGCCGCTGGCGATGGAGATGGCGTAGAACAGCGAGAACATTTCGCCGTCGTTGCGCTTGTCGAGATCGAGGATGGAGGCGAAGTGGCGGCAGTCGTCCACCGGCAGTTGACGCGGCAGGCTGTGTAACAACGTCAGGATCTGGTGGCGATGCCAGCCCTGAACCTGCTCCTTGGCGGGACGTTTGCCCTGCCGGTATTCTTCCACAACTTTTTGAACCTCATCGAACATCCGCGATTTCGGGCGACGCCACGAAGCGGGCATGGCGGGTTTGTAGATCCACGCGTCCACATCCACCTTCTCGAATACCTGCGGGAGTTCGGCTTTCAAGAATTCCAAAAATTCTTCGGTGGTCAGCGACTGGAAGGCAAAGCGCGCCATGTATTTTTGGATGAAGGCGTCGAAGGTCGCGCGTCCCACGGCCATCTCGCATTCCTCGAGGAAGAAAGCGCCTTTGTAATACGGCACGTTGAACGCGCTTGGGTGGGCGTCGCGGCCGTCGCCGGTTTGTTTGAGTCGCATGTCCGGCGAATCCGCTCCGACGGTGTCCCTGATGCGGTCGAGGCGCATGGCGCTGTAGGCCGAGTACAGGTCGGCGGCCTCGCGCCCCTCCAGGATTTCGGTGATGCGTCCCTCGGCGTAGGTGGTCCAGCCCTCGTTCAGCCAGAAGTCCTCCCACGAGGCGTTGGTGACGAGATTGCCGGTCCAGGCGTGAGCGAGTTCGTGCGTGATGAGGGGGGTCTGCGCGCGCGTGCCGAGGATGCAGGTTGGGGTCAGGAAGGTGAGGCGGGGGTTTTCCATCCCGCCGAAGGGGAAGGTGGGGGGAAGCACCAGCAGGTCGTAGCGTCCCCACTTGTACGGGCCGAGCAATTTTTCGGCCTCGGTCATTTTTCGTTCGTTTTCCGCGAATTCCCACGCGGCCGATTCGATGGTCTCCGGCTCGGCGTAGACTCCTGTGCGCGGGCCGAACTTGTAGAACGACAAATGCGCGACGGCGATCGCGAACAGGTAGGAGGGAATCGCCTGCGGCATACGGAACTTGAACACGGTCGTCTCGCCTCTTTCCTGACCTCCAAACTGCTCGGCCGCCATGATCGCGGTCAACCCTTTGGGCGTTTCCACTTCCGCCGCGTAGGTGAAGCGCACCGAGGGTGTGTCCTGGCACGGGAAGACGCTGCGCGCGTGAATGGACTGGCACTGACTGAAAAGGAAGGGATGCTTGCCTCCCGCGGTCTGCGAGGGATCGGTCCATTGCAGGGCGGTGGCGTCGGGCGCGGTGCGGAAGGTGAGCGTGAAACTCGCGTCGCCGTTCAGGCCTTTTAACGACATGCGCTTGCCGAGATGTTCGTCTTCCTTATCGAATTCCCAGATCAGGTTGCGGCCTTTGGCGCGCGCGGCTTTCATCTCGATCTTGTCGGTATCCAAAAACAACTCGCCGTTGACGGGCGCGTCCATTTGGTAGGCGGCTTCGATCTCCAGCACGTGCGCCTTGAAATCGGCGCGGATGCGGAAGTCAATGTGCTTGATCTTGCCTTGCGTGAGGTCGGCGTAGGAGGTGGGATCGTGAAAGGTCATGGATGGCTCCGGTGTTGGGGCAAAGGATTCCGAAAGTTCTACTTTCGGGGCGCTGTTCATCCCGAAATTGAACTTCGGGATTCCATCAATCAAGTTGGCGGCGGAATGCCATTCCGCCCCACATTATTTCGATTGTACCCCACTCGCCGCGTTGACGAAGTCCGCAAAAAGTCCGTATGCGGTTTCTTCCGGGCCGCCCTTCAACCCGGGTCGCTCGGAAACGGTGACAGAATAATCGGGCAACACGTCCGTGCGGAAGGAGAGGCCGGTGGAGGATCCCATCATGCCATACAGCGGCGAAGCGGACTCAACCATTTCGGGCGCGACGCGCGCTTTGATTCGGTCTCCCTCCCTTTCGGCGGAGGCGACCAACTTCCAGCGCTTCCCCTCGGCTCGCGCCTGTTTCACCATCTCCGGCGTGATCTCGCGGATGCCTTTGCGATCTACCTGTTGCGGCGTGAAAGGAGCGTCCATCAGCGCCGTGACCAACGCGGCGACCTTGACCGACGCGTCCCAGCCGTCCACATCGCCGGAGGGATCGGTCTCCGCGATGCCGATGGACTGGCAATACTTCACGGCCTGGTCGAAGGTCTCGCCGTCTTCCATGCGCGAGAGGATGATGTTGGTGGTGGCGTTGATGATGCCCTTGAACGAGAGCAACTCCGCCGCGGGAAACGACTCGCGGAAGGTGGAGAATAACGGCGTCCCGCCCATCACCGTGGACTCGAAACGAAACACTTTGCCCTTCGACTTCGCCAGCGCGGTCAACTCGCGGTAGCCGTGGACGACGGTCCCTTTGTTCGCCGTGCTGACGTTCATCCCCGCGTTCAGCGCGGCGCGCACGTGGTCAATGGCGGGCTGGCCGGCGTCGTAGTTGACGGGGGAATTCTCGAACATGAAGTCGGCTTGGGAATGGCTGATGACGGCGAGAGAGTCTTGCACATCGAAAGAAGAAAGAGGAAAGATGGATTGTCCACTCTCGACGAGCTTGATGGCTTGCTGGGCGTCGAGGCCGTTTGGGTTGACGGCGAAGCCATGTTTCCCCGTGGCGATGCCAGTGACAGAGTAGGCGATTCCGTATTTCGATTTGAGGAGTCCGCGCTTGCGTTCGAGCAGGCGAACGAGCGCGCGGGCGACGTTGCCGAAACCGATGAAGGCGAGTTTGTAGTGCATAAGTTCTCCTGTGTCAGGCGTCAGGCGCCACGTTGGCCCGTGTCGCTTGGCGCTGGAAAACGTGACGCCGGAACGCTCTAGAGTGGCGGATATGGAAACGCGCGCCGGTCGCGCGGGGGAGGCGGGAAGCGGCGCGAGGTCAGCAGGCGGTCGGCGCGGGATTCGAGGGCGCGGAT
Organism: uncultured Anaerolineaceae bacterium; assembly: GCA_964625215.1. GTDB lineage: Bacteria > Chloroflexota > Anaerolineae > Anaerolineales > Villigracilaceae > Denitrolinea. The sequence goes on from CAZVAX010000142.1 coordinate 3,243, forward strand.
TTCGTCCGGGCTGAGATAGGGCGCGAGATCGGCGCGGCAGGCTGGGAGGTCCGAAAGAGGCGAGAGCAGGGAGTCGGGAATCGGCGCGCTGGCGAAGTCCCAAATGACGGTGCGAAGTTTGTCATCCTCGTGGAAGCAGATGCCATGGTCAATCGCCCAGAGTTTGTGGGCCGCGTCGAAAAAGACGTGACTGCCCTTGCGGTCGGCGTTGTTGACGAGCAGGTCGAAGAGCGCGACGGGTTGGAGCAGGCGTTTGTCTTCGGGGGTGAAGGTGAAGTAGTGGTAGTTGGGATCGTATTCGATGTATTGTTGGAGCGAGCCGGGACCGTGCGGCCCATCCCGGAGGATGGTGAAAGGGACAAAGCCGAAACCGAGCGCCTCGCTGACGAGGTACGCGGCCACCTCACGCAGGGCGAGGGTGTTCTCCTCGAAATCCCACAGCGGTTGCTCGCCGCGACTCGGTTTGTAAACGGCAGGAAAGGTCTGGCCTTCGTGAGTCACATCCACGAGGAAGGTGTAGTTCGAGCCGAGCATGAACTGGCCCTTGAGGGAAAGGTCGCCGAATTGAAATGCGTTTTGTAGATCGGGGGACTGATGACTGGTCACTGAAAACTGATTACTGGCCTAATGCTTATGCCCGTTCTTCTTGGGACAAAAATGTCCCTCGGGCTCCATCGGTTGCCCGCATTGCGTGCAGATGGGACGTCCGCGCTGAACCACCTCCGCGCCCCAGCGCGAGAGGGCGCGCAGTTGCGAGCGATTGCACCAATAGCGGATCACCGCCGCCGACTCGGGATCCTGGTCCTCGGTGAGCAGTTCTCGGACGATGATCACGGTCAGGTCACGGCTTTGATCGTAGCCCAGGCCGATTTCACCGACGCGGAAATGCGGATCCACGGGCGGGTGGATGCGCATTTTGTCTTCATCGTATTTGGCGGAGGCCTCTTCGAGATTCGGGTTTTGGTTGGCAAGCTGCGCCAGAAATTGTTCGATGCCGATTGCCAGCGAGTGGAGTTGCGCTTTCTCGATCAAAACGGCGACGGCCAACTGTCCTTTTTCCCAGGCTTGCAGGTAGAAAACGCGCTTGCCGGGTTGGCCGATGGCGTCGGCGGTGATATGTTCGCAGGGGTCAATGTCGAGTTCAAAACGGGGGGGCATGAGAAATCCTGTGTTGCCGCGAGTATACCAGAAGGAAGAGATGAAGGATGAAAGCGCGACTTGCTGAAATCGTTGATTCGGATTATTCTGTCTGCGTGACAAGGGACATCGCATGAATCTTCGCCCGATTTTGTTTCTGCTCGCTTTGAGTCTGTTTTTGGCGGCGTGTAATTTGCCGCAAGAAAACCCCGCCCCCGCGGACGAGGCGACATCCACGCCGGAGGCAAGTCCGTTGGGGTCGGAGGGAAATCCCATCGCGCTGGCGATGCCGCCCGGGGCCAAGTCCGATGCGGCGGCGAGCGCGGAGGCCTTGGCCGGGCAGTTGTCGAGCCTGACTGGGTTGACGATCGTGGCGCGGCCGGTCGAATCGTACACCGACCTGGTCGCCGCGCTCGGAGATGGGACGGTCCACATCGCCTGGCTCCCGCCGCTGGCGTATCTCCTGGCGCATGAAAACGGTCACGCGGACGCCGCGCTGGGCGCGCTCGTGGCGGGCCGGGATCGAACCGCCGCGCAGTTCCTCGTCAACGCGGCGCGTACGGCGGGCGAGGCCGGCTTCAAAGTGTATTTCGAACCGTCCAGCGGCGCGAACGCCGCGCAGGTTTCCCTGGCGCTGGCGCAATTTGCAGGCAAGCGCCCTTGCTGGCCCGACGCTTATTCCGCGGTCGGATACGTTTTACCGTTGCAACTTCTCGCGGCCAACCATGGGACTCCCAAATCCGGCGCGTTCTTGCAAGGCGACGCGACCGTCGTCAACACCCTCTACCGCGACACGACCGGCTCGCTCTGCGATTTCGGAGTCACCGCTGTGGACGCGCGCGCCGATGTGATTTCCGACCTGCCGGATGTGATGGACAAGGTGCTGGTGGTCTGGCGCGCCGAGCCGATCGTCCCGAACGACGCGTTGGCGTATGCCGCCGGCCTGTCCGATGAAGATCGCATCCACATCACGGCCGCGTTCCTGGCCCTCGCCGGTTCGGAGGAGGGAATGTCAAACCTGCGCGCGGCCTATGGGGTGGACGGGTTGAAGTGGATTGACGACTCGTTCTTCAACGAACTGCGCGCCGCGCTCCAACTAACCGGCGTGGATCTGCCTGTATTTATTCATTAACCTCATTTCCACCATGCGCGAGGGCGTGGTCTAATCGGCAGATTAGAAACGCTTGAGAAAACAGGACTCGCGGAACGGGTCCCGTTTTTCAATGTAGAATCCCGTCCATGTTCAAAATTCTTTGGAAATGGACCTACCGCCTCATTCTGACCCTGAGCCTGATCGGCCTTTTCGGACTTCTCCTCCCCCGTTTCATTCTCCTGCTCTACGCCAAACCCCGCACGTTTACCGCGACCAACATCCCGCCGCGCCGCGTGGCCATCGTCTTCGGCGCGGGCATCTGGCGCGACGGGACTCCGACTCCCGTCCTGCAAGATCGCGTCCAAACCGCGGCCAACCTCTACTTCGCCGGTAAAGTGGAAAAATTGCTGATGAGCGGCGACAATCGTTATGTGGATTACAACGAACCCGAGTCCATGCGCCAATACGCCCTCAGCCTCGGCGTCCCCGACGAAGCCATTGTTCTCGACTACGCGGGGCGTCGCACCTACGACACCTGCTACCGCGCCCGTCACATCTTCCAAGTGGACTCGGCCATCCTCGTCACACAAAACTTTCACCTGCCGCGCGCGCTCTACCTGTGCAACATGCTCGGCGTGGATGGCATCGGCGTTCCGGCGGACCTCCAATACTATCGCAAGATCTCGCGCGCCATCTGGCATTTCCGCGAAACCCTCGCCACCTTCGGCTCCATCACTGACATTTTGTACGCGAAGCCTGTCCCTGTGCTGGGCGAGCCGGAGCCGATATTTCCGTAGCGCAAATTCATGCCCCCGTCACTGCGAATACTATGACGCTGTCAAGGTTTTTTGAAAAACCAAAGGCTGA
>CAZVAX010000143.1:0-6324 GCA_964625215.1 uncultured Anaerolineaceae bacterium
ATCTCGCGGCGCACCGAGTCGAAGCACGAAATGGTGACCGACTCGGGCGTATCGTCCACGATCACATCCACGCCCGCGGCCTGCTCGAAGGCCTTGATGTTGCGCCCGTTGCGGCCCACGATGCGTCCCTTCATTTCCTCGTTGGGCAGGTCGACGCGCGAACTGGTGACCTCCGCCACATGTTCCGAGGCGACGCGTTGGATGGCGTCGGCGATAAGTTTGCGGGCGCGCTTCTCACCCTCTTCGCGCGCCTCCGCCTCGATCTGACGGTAGATGCGGGCCATGTCGGCGCGGGCTTCCTTCTCGACCGCGGCGTACAAGTCCTTGCGCGCCTCCTCTTGCGAGAGTTGCGCGATCTGTTCGAGCTTGATCACTTCCTGCTCGTACAACTTCTCGATCTCGTTGGCGCGGCGATCCATGTTGGATTGACGCTTGTTGAGAAGTTGCTCGCGCTGTTCGAGTTTATCGGCGCGGTGCTCGATCTCGGTGCGGCGTTTATCGAGGCGTTCCGCCTCGCGGCTGTTTTCGGCGCGGCGCTCCTTCATATCCTGCTCGGCGGCTTGGGTGATCTTGAGCGCGTTCTCACGCGCCTGCGACTCGATCAAACGCGCCTGTTCGCTGGCGCCCTTCAAAATGTTGGCGGCCTTTTCCTGCTGGTCGCGCGCGGCCTTGTCGGTTTGATAGCGGTGAAAATAGTAACCGACGAACAGACCCACCGCGATGGCGACCAAGCCACTGATGACGATCCAAATCGGGTTCATGGAAATTCCTCGTTTTCAAAGTTGTTGTCGTGCCTGCCGCCGCGCTCAAGCCAAAGGCGTTTCACCGTCGGCGCGACGACTTCATACGCGAAACCTCGACGCGCGAGATATTCGCCCAATTTTTTTCGGAACTCGATCCACTCCATGCCTTCCAAGCGGCGGACGCGTTTCTGCGCGGCCGCGTAGGCCAGGGCGGATTCATCCAGCGCCTCGGTCGCGGACTGGATGGCGGCTTCGGTCAACCCCTTTCGTTTCAGCTCCATCGCGAGGGCGCGCTTACTGCGCGGACGAAACTCGGAGCGATTCGCCACCCAACTCCCTGCGAACTCGTCATCGTTGACAAGTTTTTCCTCGCGCAGGCGTTGGAGAGTCTCTTCGATGACGGCGGGATGGAACTCGCGCTTTTCAAGGTTCTTGTGGATTTCGGCCTCGGAGCGGGCGCGGAAACCCAGGAAGAGCATGGCCTGTTGGTAGGCCGCTTCGCGCGACTCCTCGACTTGGAGTTTTTCGATCTTCGCCTCATCGAGCGTCTGCCCGACCTTGAGCCAGGCCGCCACGATCTTCGACAGCCCGAAAGCGAACTCGTCATCCAGGTACACGTTCACCCGGTTGGGGTGGTTCTTCTGCGGTTCGAGGGCGGTAATCTTTTTCATTTTCTACTACCCCCACCCTGCCCTCCCCCATTTTCGCCGAACTTCAGGCGAAAATGGGGGAGGGTGGCCGGAGGCCGGGAGGGGGTCCGGGAATCAAACAGCCGAGATCCCGCGCGGGGCGGCCTCGGCTGTGCGAATCGGTTTGGGTTGGTGTGACAGGCCCAACGTCACGCGTGAAGCGAAACGTTGGAAATAGTAGTTCAGGCGGCGGTCCAATTAACGATCACCAGCAACGAAAGTCCTGTCAACAGATTTTTATCCGCCCCAGATGGGCGGGAACGTACCCAAAAAAATTCAAAGTTCCGTTTGCAAAGCCAGGCCGTCAAGCGGCGGGAAAGGGTCAGTTTCGTAAGTTGCGGTTAATTATACATTAAAAAATCGTTTGCACAACTTTTTCGGTTCTTGGGGGTAACAATCTCTGACTGGAGAATATCCGGCCTTTTTGTGACAAAAAGGACTGTCACGATTGCTCGGGCTATGTGATAATCCCGCTTGCAATTTTAAATCCTGGAGGAAGCATGGCAAAGATAACCCGAGAAGAAGCCCTTGAGTATCACCGCTTGAAGGGCAAACCCGGCAAGGTGGCGATTGTGCCGACCAAGCCGATGGACACCCAGCGCGACCTGAGCCTGGCCTATTCGCCGGGTGTGGCCGAACCGGTGTTGGAGATCGAAAAGAATCCCGACGACGCCTACGAGTACACCTCGAAAGGCAACCTGGTGGCGGTTGTTTCAAACGGCACGGCCATCCTCGGTTTGGGCGATCGCGGCGCGCTGGCGAGCAAGCCCGTGATGGAAGGCAAGGGCGTGCTCTTCAAAAAGTTCGCCGACATTGACGTATTCGATATCGAGGTCAATTCGCACGACTCGGATGAGATCATCAAGGTTGTGGCGGCCATCTCGCCCACTTTCGGCGGAATCAATCTCGAAGACATCAAAGCGCCGGAATGTTTTTACATCGAAGAAGAACTGAAGAAGATGCTCGACATCCCGGTCTTCCACGACGACCAGCACGGGACGGCCATCATCTCCGCGGCGGGACTGGCGAACGCGTTGGAAATTGTCGGCAAGAAACACAAGGACATCCGCCTCGTCATTTCGGGCGCGGGGGCCTCGGCCATTTCGTGCGCGGAGCTCGCCATCTCGTGGGGCGTGAAGCGCGAGAACATCATGCTGGTGGACACCAAGGGCGTGGTGTACAAAGGCCGTACCGTGGGCATGAACAAGTACAAAGACAAACTCGCCGTGGAAGACAAGGGCCATCGCACCCTGGCCGACGCAGTGAAAGACGCGGACGTGTTCTACGGCCTCTCGGTGGCGAATGTGCTGACGCCCGATATGGTCAAGTCCATGGCGAAAGACCCGATCATCTTCGCGATGGCGAACCCCGACCCGGAGATCAAACCCGAACTGGCGAAGGCCGCCCGCAAAGATGTGATCATCGCAACGGGACGCTCGGACTACGCCAACCAGGTGAACAACGTGTTGGGCTTCCCCTTCATCTTCCGCGGCGCGCTCGACGTGCGCGCGCGCGCCATCAACGAGGAGATGAAATTCGCCGCCTCGCAAGCCCTGGCCGCGTTGACGAAAGAGGATGTCCCCGACTCGGTCCTGCGCGCCTACGGCGTGGACAGCATGAAATTCGGACGCGAGTACATCATCCCCAAGCCGCTCGACCCGCGCGTCCTTTTGTGGGAAGCGCCCGCCGTCGCGGAGATGGCGATGAAGACCGGCATCGCGCGCAAACCGATTGACATCAACGAGTATCGCGAGCAATTGCGTAACCGTCAGGGCAAGGGCGAGCAGGTGCGTTACTTCTTCCAGAACAAGGCCCGCGCCAGCGGCGGGACGAAGCGCGTGGCGTTTGCCGAGGGCGAGGAACCCAAGGTCATCCGCGCCGCCTACCAGATCAAGGAAGAGGGCATCGCCACTCCGATCCTGATCGGCAATCCCGAAGTCATCCAACAACACGTGGAGGAACTCGGCCTGCCGTGGTTCCCGGAGATCGTCAACCCGGCCAAACTCGCCAAACACGAACAGTACGCCAAAGCCTATCATGAGATTCGCGAACGCAAAGGCGTGACCCTCGCCATCGCGCGCAAACGCGTGACGCAGGCCAACATCCTCGGCTCGATCATGGTCAAACTGGGCGACGCGGACGCGTTCGTTTCGGGCCTCACCTACGAATATCCCGACGTGATCCGCCCGGCCCTGCGCATCCATCACACTGCGCCGGGCGCGGCGCGCGCCGCGGGCGTCTACATCATGATCGTGGACGACCGCGTCTACCTCTTCACCGACGCCACCGTCAACATTGACCCCAGCGCGGAAGACCTCTCCGAGATCGCCTCTCTCGCGGCGGACTTCGCCCAGCAACTGGAGATCGAACCGCGCGTGGCCTTCCTCTCCTTTTCGAACTTCGGCTCCACCCCGCATCCGCTCTCGGACAAAGTGGCGCAGGCCGTGGCCCTCACCAAGTCGCGCCGCCCCGACCTGATCGTGGACGGCGAAATGCAAGCCGACACCGCCGTCGTGACCGAGATTATGGACGAGCGTTACCCGTTCAGCAAGGTCAAGGACGCCAACGTGTTGGTCTTCCCCTCGCTCGAGTCGGCGAACATCGCCTACAAACTGCTCTCGCGTCTCGGCAACGCCAAAGCCATCGGCCCGATCCTGCTCGGCATGGGCGCTCCCATCCACGTCCTCCAAACCGGCGACGACGTGAACGCCATCGTGCAGATCGCCTCTGTCGCGGTGATGGACGCGATGAACCGGAAGAAGTAACCAGTGTTCAGTGACCAGTAATCAGTGACCAGTGAGACCTCGGCGAGACCGGGGTCTCTTTTATTTTTCGTCTGTTGTTGCGAGGGCGGTTTTTCCGAAGCAACCCCCGTATAATAGGGGCATGAACAAACGCTTCCTTCCCTTCCTCGTGTTGGCAATCCTGGCATTGCTCCTCGCGCTCTGGGCCGGGTTGTTGCGCCTCGGCTGGACCCTGCCCTCCTTCAAAGGACTCGCCCTCGCGCACGGCCCGCTGATGGTGTGCGGATTCCTCGGCGCGTTGATCGGACTGGAGCGCGCGGTGGCCCTCCACCAACGTTGGATGTACGCCGCGCCGCTTCTCGCCGCGCTGGGCTGGGGGGCCGCGCTGCTCGCCCCAACTCTACCGCTCGGGCCGCTTCTGTTCGTCGCTTCGAGCGGGGTCGCTGTTGGAATCCTCGCGGTCATCGTCCGCCGCGAGACCGCGCTTCACACCCTCACGATGCTGGTTGGAATGCTCCTCTGGCTGGCCGGAAACCTGCTTTGGCTGGCGGGCAAATCCCTTCCGCAGGTGGTCTACTTCTGGCAGGGATTCCTCATCCTCACCATCGCCGGCGAACGGCTGGAACTCAACCGCGTCCTGCGTCCCTCCAAGCGGCAGCAGACTCTCTTCGGCGCGTTGGCCGCGCTCCTGCTGGCGGGAGTCCTCGTCAGCGCCATTGACCTGCAACTGGGCGCGCGTCTCAGCGGCGCGGGGATGGCGGGATTGGCGTTGTGGTCGTTTCCCAACGACATCGCCTGGCGCAACCTGCGTCATAAACTCGCGCTCACGCGTTACATCGCCTGGTGTCTCGCGCTGGGATTCGTCTGGTTGGGCATCGGGGGTGGACTCGGCCTGGTGTTGGGCGCGCAGGCCGCGGGTCCAAGATACGACGCGTTGTTGCACGCGGTCTTCGTCGGTTTCGTCATCTCGATGATCTTCGGTCACGCGCCGATCATCTTCCCGGCCATCCTCGGAACGCCGATCAACTTTCATCCCGCGTTTTACCTGCAACTGATTTTGCTCCATCTCTCCCTGGCCCTGCGCGTCATCGGCGACTTGGCCTTGTGGAACGCGGGCCGCCAATGGGGCGGACTCTTAAACGAAATCGCCATCCTCCTTTTCCTGGGGATGACGATTTACTCCGTGCGCAAGGGACTGACAACTGATCACTGAAAACTGATCGCTGACTAATCCTGCCACTCCAATTCAAAGTCTTCGCCGATGGAGACCGTATCTCCTTCTTGAATGCCGGCTTTGCGGAGCGCCTCATCCACGCCGAGTTTGACCATCAAACGTTGGAACCGGCGCAGGGATCCGGCGTGTTCAAAATAGGTCATCTTGGCGGCGCGCTCGATGGCCGCGCCGATGATGCGCCACTTGTTCGCGCCCTCGCGCTTCACATCGAACTGCCGTTCATCCGCCTGCGGACGGTAGATTGGCAGGGGCGGTTCCACCTCCTCCAGCGCGGGCGTCTCGGCCAGGGTTTGGGCGGCTTTCAACAACAGGTCGCGCGTGTTCGTGCGCGCCAGCGCGGAGATGGCGAACAACTCCACTTTTTGTTTCTTGAACTTCTTTTTCAGGTCGGCAAGTTTTTCCTGAACCTCGGGTTGGTCAATTTTGTTGAGGGCCACGATCTGCGGCTTCTTGCCCAAGTTCGGGTCGAACAACGCCAACTCGGAATTGATCTGGCTGAAATCGGCGAGCGGATCGTCGGACAGGCCGTTGAGCAGATGGATCAGCGCGCGCGTCCGCTGAATGTGACGGAGAAAATCGTGGCCGAGTCCGGCGCCTCCCGCCGCGCCCGCGATCAGGCCGGGGATGTCGGCGATGACGACTGTTGTATCATCGTCAATTTGCGCCACACCGAGATTCGGCTCGAGCGTGGTGAAGGGATAGGGCGCGATCTTCGGCCTGGCATTCGTCAACACCGAAAGCAGGGTGGACTTACCCGCGTTCGGCAGGCCGACCAATCCAATGTCGGCGATCAACTTCAATTCCAGTTTAAGGCGCTTTTCCTCGAAGGGTTCGCCGCGTTCGGCGGTGCGCGGGGCCTGGTTGCGCGAAGAGGCGAAATGCTGGTTGCCGCGTCCGCCGCGCCCGCCCTTGCA
>CAZVAX010000144.1:0-6256 GCA_964625215.1 uncultured Anaerolineaceae bacterium
GCGGCGTAGCCTTTGTAGTAGGAGAGCGCGAGTTCCCAGTATTTGGCGCGCTCCTCGCCGTCGGTTTCGCGGGCGCGAAAATTTTTGGCGCGGCCCGCGACGTGGACGATGCAATCGGGGTGCGAGCGCAGGTTGTAGATCCAGGCGGGGTGGCGCTTTTGTCCGAAGTTCGAGCCGATGAGCGCGATCTTGTCGCCGTCGAACAAACCGACGAGGGGATGCGAGCGGCGTTGGCCGCTGCGCGCGCCGAGGGTGTCGAGTTCGATGATGGGCAGGCCGACCCACTCGGCGACGGTGTGCTTGCCGCGCGTGAGCCAGCGCGCGAATTCATCGGCGGGAGGCAGGATGCGCGCCAACACGAGCGAGACTGGCTTGAGCATGAGGAAGCGATGGAGAAATTTTTGGAGGGCGTTGGGGCGATTCATTTTTCCAACCAGATGGTGACCGGGCCGTCGTTGTGAATTTCGACGAGCATGTCGGCCCCGAAGATTCCCATCTGTGTGGGGACTCCCTGCTCACGGAGCAACGCGGCGAACCGGTCCACGATCGGACTGGCGACCTCCGGGCGGGCCGCGTCAATATACGAGGGGCGTCGGCCCTTCTGGGCGTCGGCGAAGAGCGTGAACTGCGAGACGACGATGGCCTCGCCTTTCACGTCCAGCACGGAGAGATTCATCTTCCCCTCCGTGTCGCTGAAGATGCGAAGCGTGGCGATCTTCTCCGCCATCCAACGCGCTTGCTCCTCCCCGTCTACGTGACCGACTCCCAACAAAACGACAAGACCATGCCCGATGGAGGAGATGGTCTTGGTGTCAATAGTGACGGAGGCTTTGGTTACTCGCTGAATGAGGGCGCGCATGGGGGTGGTCAGTAATCAGTCATCAGTCATCAGTGGGCAGTGGTGCGTGTTCCGTTCGCCGAATCACTCGGGGAGTTGGACCGCGGCGCGGACTTCTTTCATGGTGGCTTCGGCGAGGGCGCGGGCGCGTTTGGCTCCGTCGTGCAGAACGTCCCAAACTTGATCGGGTTTCTGGGCGATTTCGGCGCGCTTGGCGCGGAAAGGTTCGAGGTTCTTGTTGAGGTTGGCGGCGAAGCGCTTCTTGCAGTCCACGCAACCGAGCGCGGCAGTGCGACAGTCGCGGTTGATCATGTCCACTTCCTCGGCGGGGGAGAAGACTTTGTGCATGGAGAAGACGTTGCACACATCCGGGTTGCCCGGGTCGTTGCGACGCAGGCGCGCCGGGTCGGTGACCATTTGCATGACGCGCTGTCCCGTCTCTTCGGGGGTGGAGGCGAGTTCGATGTGGTTGTTAAGGCTCTTGCCCATCTTCTCTTTGCCGTCAATGCCGAGGACTTTGGGAATCTCGGTGTTCTTCATCTGCGGCTCGATCAGGGCCTTGGTGTTGAAACGATAATTGAACGAGCGGACGATCTCGCGCGCAAATTCGATGTGCGGCGCCTGGTCCACGCCGACGGGGACGATGTCGCTTTTGTAGAGGACGATGTCGGCGGTCATCAGCACGGGGTAGCCGACCAGTCCGTAGTTGACGTTCTCCGGTTGCTGGCGGACTTTCTCTTTGAAGGTCGGCAGGTCGGTAAGTTTTCCGAGCGGAGTGACCATGGAAAGCAGGAGGTGAAGTTCCGTCACTTGCGGCACCTGCGACTGGACGAACATAATCGTCTCCGCGGGGCGGATGCCGGCCGCCAGCCAGTCGAGGGCCATCTCGTAGGTGTTCTGACGCAGGTCTTCGGTGGACTCGACGGTGGTCAGCGCGTGCAAATCCACGATGCAGTAGACGCACTCGTAGTCATCCTGCAACGCGACGTAGTTCTTGATCGCGCCCAGGTAGTTGCCAAGATGTTGGCGGCCGGTCGGCCGCGCGCCGGAAAAGACACGTCCTTTTTTTGACATTCTGCCTCACGTAATTTGTAATGCCGAATTAATTCGGCGCTACGATTTTTCAACCAACTTGCGGACGAGTCCCACCACCTCGCCCGCTTCGGCGTGACGCCCGAGGCTCTTCTTCGAGAAGAGCAGGCTCCCGTTCACGCTGACCTCGAACTTGCCTCCGTCCGAGGGAAGGAGATTCAACGACTGGATTTCCATCTCGAATCCTTTGAGCAGTTCATTCGCCAGGCTCACGGCCCGGTCGGTGTAATGTCACACCGCGCAATAGACGATCTCAATCTTTAACATGGGGCATGCCCTCCGCAAAAGTGTATGAAAATTATAACATGCCCACTCTAAAGTCTTGCTATTGCCCGATGCCCGCGCTATAATTCAGCCCGTTCAACTGGAAAGATAAGGAAAAAAACCATGCCCGTTTATGCCTATCGCTGTGAATCGTGCGGCGTGCAATTCGAACGCCGCCAATCCTTTAGCGACGCCCCGCTCAAAACCTGTCCCGAATGCCGGAAAAAATCGCTGAGAAAAGTGATCGCGCCGGTGGGAATCGTATTTAAAGGCTCCGGCTTCTACGCCACCGACCACAAGTCGCCTTCCGGGCAGGTGAGTCGCGAGAGCAAGAAGGAAGAGTCCAAGCCCGCCGCTAGCGAGAGCAAACCGGTGGGGAGCAAGAGCGAAAGCAAGTCTGAGTAAGCAAATGATGCGAATCAAAAACTGCGTCCATGCGGGCGCAGTTTTTTGTTTGGCTCCTCGCCGAAGACTTGAACTTCGAACCTAGCGGTTACGTTTGCCCTCACGTTTCCATGAGGAACGGACTATCTCATCACCCCGGTCTTGCTTGGGGTGTCGGGCGCTGACGGAGTTTATTGGGTAGGCTCCTCATCTCCTAGTCTCTGCACCTTCCCAGCTACTACGGTGACTTTCATAACCGTTTGCCTTTCGCTGGGCTTGGCTCAGGATTCCCATCGCGCGTCGCCGTGCGAAGGCTTCCCTGAATTCACCCGATTTTTCCGCTACTTATTACTAAGTAGGGCTGCATTTTCGTGCAAGCCGGCATGGATCTCTGCGTGGCAATTGTTACATACCAACACACAAGCGTCCAGTTCCTACCGAACCCTCTCCCATGAACGAGTATGACCGCGAGACGCTATTCCGAAGTCCTTGCCGCCAACGTGATGGAAGGATAAAGCCTCAAGCGATTTTGCATACCCACACAAGGCGCAACTTCCACCTTTGTAGGCCACGGCTTTTTGTTTTAGCGTTTTTCGACGCTTGTCCACGTAGAACTTGTTCTTGCATCGAGGACTACAAAATGCGCGTTGCCTGCCAGAGAGTTGGTTGTTGCAGAGATGCCACTTGCGCTTCATTTACAGCCGCCCGCTCTGCCGATTGAGCTAGCGAGGAATGCGAGCGGGATTATATAGGGAAGGTGGGAGAGTGTCAAGCGAATTTTTTTCAAACTACAAAAAGAACGCCCGAATCCAGACCACACCGATGGCCGCGCCCCACAACCACGAGTCGATGCGGTCGAACGCGCCGCCGTGACCGGGGATGATGGCGCCGGAGTCTTTGATCCCGCCCTGGCGCTTGAACATGCTCTCGCCCAGGTCGCCGAGGGTGGGAAATACGCTCAGGACGAATCCCAGCAGGGCTCCCTCCCACGGGCTGATGGTGAGACGACCGACAAAAGTGTTCACGTTGAACGCCCAGGCAAAAAGCGCGCCCACGTAGGTTCCCATGACGATGCCGGCCAGGTATCCCTCCCACGACTTTTTCGGGCTGAGACGCGGCGCCATTTTGTGTTTGCCATAGCGGGACCCAAGCACGTACGCGCCCGTGTCCGCGCCCCAAACGGAGGGGAGAACCAGCATCAGCCACCAGCCTCCATCCGGCAGGTTGCGGAGGTCCACCAAGTAGGCGCCGACCCAGCCGAGGTAGAGGAAACCGCCCACCGTGACGGCAAAATCAAGCGCGGCCTGGTCGCGGCCGCGCTCGTAGGCGTAGAGGTGAACGGCCATGGCCGCCAAGACCAAAAACGCGAGGGTCGCTTCGGCCCAGTGGGGGAAGAATCCGCGCGCTACCAGCAGGGCAACCGTCCCGCCGATGGTGACGAACGCCGAGGGTTCCATCTTCACTGCGCGGAACATCAACACATATTCCCGCGAGGCGACCACAATGAAGAATCCGATCAAGAGGAAAAATGCAATGCCCCCAAATAAAACGGCCGGCATGGCAACCGCCAGGAGCAACAGCGCCGTAACGGTCCGTTTAGCCATTGGCCCTGTTCATCACCGTTTCCGAGACGCCTCCATAGCGGCGGTCGCGGTTGGCAAAGGCTTCGAGGGCCCGGCGGTATTCTCCCTTGTCGAAGTCGGGCCAGAAGGTGGGGGTGATGTACCACTCAGAGTAGGCCGCCTGCCAAATCAGGAAATTGCTCACCCGTAGTTCCCCCGAAGTGCGGATGATCAGGTCCGGGTCCGGGACGCCCGCTGTGTAGAGGTATTGACCGACCAAGCCGTCCGTCACCTGGTCCGCCGGAACTCCATCCTTGATGATGCGCTGGATGGCCTGGACGATCTCATCACGTCCGCCGTAATTGAAAGCGATGTTCATGATCAGGCGGTCGTTGTTCTTTGTCAGGTCCATCGCGTCCAGAACTTTTTCCTGCAGGCGCATGGCCAACCCGTCCAGTCGGCCGATGTGACGCAATTGCACGCCCTCCTTGTGGAGTTCGTTCAACTCCTTGTCAATCACATCTTCGAGGATGCGCATCAACCCCTGGACTTCCTCGGGCGGGCGTCCCCAATTCTCGGTGGAGAAGGCGTAGATGGTGAGGTATTTGATGCCGAACTCCACGGTCGTGCGGATGACGCGGCGCAGGTTCTCGGTGCCGGCCCGATGTCCCGCGAGACGCGGCAACCCGCGTTGGATGGCCCAACGCCCATTTCCATCCATGATGATGGCAACATGACGAGGAATCCGGTCAGCCGGGATGGAGAGAGGGGTGTCGGCCATGGTGGGGAACAGGAAAAGGAAGGCGCGCCGCGCTACACTTCCATGATCTCTTTTTCTTTGTTCTGCCCGTGCTTGGCGATATCTTCGATGAAACGGTCGGTCAACTTTTGGAGTTCATCCTCGCCGCGTTTGAGGTCGTCTTCCGAGATCAGTTTTTCCTTTTCGAAATCGCGCATGTCGTTGTGAACGTCGCGGCGGATGTTGCGGATGGCGATGCGCGACTCCTCCAGCCGGTTGTGGACGTGCTTCACCAGTTCGCGGCGACGCTCCTCGGTGAGAGGCGGCAGGTTGAGGTGGATGGTCTTGCCGTCGTTGTTGGGAGTCAGATGCAGGTCCGAGGCCAGGATCGCCTTTTCGATGGTTTTGAGGGTGGTCGGGTCGAAGGGCTTGATCATCAGCGAGCGAGGCTCGGGCGCGGAGATGGTGGCGAGTTGCAGGAGCGGGGTGGGCGTTTCGTAGTAATCCACCATCAGGCGTTCGACCAGCGCGGGGCTGGCGCGCCCGGTGCGGACGGTCGCGAGATCCTGTTCCAGGGAGTGGATCGCGCCGCGCATGCGAGTTTCGGCTTCCTTGAGAATGTCTTTAATCAACGTGGCCTCCGGGGAAAATTGTTCGCCATAAGGATACACCAAAACCTCGAAAAACGCTACAAACGCGAGAGGATTTTGAGACGTGTTGAGAGACTCTCATAGCGCGAGTCTTACGAACCTCCAAACACAAAGTCACGAAGACACAAAGGAAAAAAACTTTGTGCCTTCGTGACTTCGAGACTTCGTGTCGGGAGCGATTACCCGCTGACCAACGTCCCGACCTGCTCGCCGCGCAACGCGCCCATCAGGGCTTTCTCGTCCCACAAATTCAGCACCAGGATGGGCAGTTGATTTTCCATGCAGAGCGTGATGGCGGTGCTGTCCATCACTTCGAGGCGGCGGTTTAGCACATCAATGTAACTTAGTTGATCGAATTTTTTGGCGCTCTTGTTTTTCTTCGGGTCCGAGTCGTACACGCCGTCCACCTTGGTGGCTTTGATGACCACGTTGGCTTCGATCTCGGTGGCGCGCAGAGCCGCCGCGGTGTCGGTGGAAAAGAAGGGGTTGCCCGTCCCCGCGCCGAAGATGACCACGCGTCCCTTTTCGAGGTGACGGATGGCGCGCCGCCGGATGTACGGTTCCGCAATTGCGCGCATCTCAATGGCCGACATCACGCGGGTGTAGACCTCATCGCGTTCGAGCGCGTCCATCAGGGCCATGGCGTTCATCACCGTGCCGAGCATGCCCATGTAATCGGCGGTGGCGCGATCCATGCCGCGGTCGAGTCCCTGCTTGCCGCGCCACA
>CAZVAX010000145.1:0-6141 GCA_964625215.1 uncultured Anaerolineaceae bacterium
GCGAACAGTTGAAGCGCACGAAGGGAGTCGCCAGCGCGGAAGTCAACTACATCCAGCAACAAGCCAACATCACCTTCGACTCAAAAATTACCAATTACCAATTACTAAAAAAGCGCGTGCGCTCGCTCGGCTACAAAGCGACCCTGCCAAATGAAAAACCCTACGATGAGGAAGAGTCGTTTTACATACGCCTGCTGATTGGCGGCGTGATGGCGCTGCACGACATGATCGTGGGGACGGGGATTTACGCGCGCGAAATTTTTGGCTGGCAGACCGCCGCGTCGCAACCGCTCGTGGATTTTTTCCAGGTGATGATGCTGGTGACGAGCATCCCCGTTTTGGTGTTGCTCGGCCTGCCGATTTTGCGCGCGGGGTTCGCGAGCCTTTTGCGCGGACAACCCAACCTGCACACGCTCATCACCATCGGCACGTTTTCCGCGTTCGGTTTGTCCATTCGCAATTTGATCGCGGGTCACGGCGGCTTGTATTTTGACACGGCCACGATGCTCATCTTTTTGGTTTCGATCGGACGCTGGCTCGAAATGCAGGCGCACAAATCGTCCAACAAAGCGGTGACGAAATTGCTCGAACAGATTCCGAACACCGCCACCATCGTGACGGACGCGGGCGACCAGTCCGTTTCTGTCGCGGACTTGCGGGCGGGTCAGCGCATCCGAGTCCGCCCTGGCGAACGCTTCCCCGTGGACGGGTTGGCGGCGCGCGGCGAAGGCGACGTGGACGAATCCCTGCTGACAGGCGAGCCGAACCCCGTGACGCGCCGCGAAGGCGAGTCGGTGCGCGCAGGGACGATCAACCTCGACGGCAGTTTCGAGATCATCGCCACCGCCGTCGGTGACGCGACCGTCGCAGGGCAGATCGGACGTTTGCTCCACGAAGCGCTGTGGGCGCGCTCGCCTCTCGAGCGCATGGCCGACAAACTCTCCGCGTGGATGACTCCCATCGCCTTAACTCTCGCGACGGTTGCATTCTTGATCTGGAATTATCTCGACAGCGCGGAAAAGGGATTGCTCGTCGCGCTCTCCGTCCTGCTCATCGCCTGTCCCTGCGCGCTGGGACTCGCCACTCCGCTCACGCTCTGGCTTTCCCTCGGCCGCGCCGCCAAATCAGGCGCCATCCTGCGCTCCACCGCCGCGCTTGAACGACTCGCGAAAGTGGATAAAGTTTTCTTCGATAAGACAGGGACGTTGACTGTTTTGCCGATGAAGGTGCAGGGAGTGATCAGTGATCAGTTATCAGTGAACAGTGATCAGTTGTTTCTGCAAGTTGTTGCTTCGATAGAAAATGAATCTGAACATCCGCTTGCTCGTGCAATTGTCGAACACGCCAAGTCGCAAAACATCGAACTCATCAAACCTGACACCTTCAAATCATTACCCGCCCTTGGCGTTGTCGGTACATTCACGCGTAGCGGACGTTCTCCCCTGGCACCGCCCGCCAGGGCAGGTGTAACGTCCGCCCTGCCAGCGTTAGAGAACGCTGGCTACGCAGATAAGATTGTTGTCGGCTCGGCTCGCTTGATGTCCAATGAAAACCTGACCATGCCTGATGAAATCAAACAACACGCCGAAGCATGGAAATCCTCAGGCTGGATCGTCGTCTACGCGGGCTGGGACGGGCAGGTGCGCGGCATTATCGGACTCGGCGAGACTGTCCGCGCGGAAGCGAAGGAAGTGGTGGACGATCTCTCCTCGCGTGGACTGACTCCCGCCGTGCTGACGGGCGACGAATCCGCGGCGGGGACGCGCTGGCAGAAGTCGCTGGGAATCCCCGTCCACGCCGCGCTCAGCCCCGACGAGAAGATGACTCGTCTCGCGGGCAACGCCGCGATGGTCGGCGACGGCATCAACGACGCGCCCGCCCTGGCCGCCGCGACCGTCGGCCTCGCCATGAACCACGGCGCGGACGTGGCGCGCACCGCCGCCGACATCCTGCTCATGCGCGACGACCTCAAAGTGATCCCCTGGCTCTTCGATCTCTCGCGCGAGTCCATGAAACGCGTCCGCCAGAACCTCGGCTGGGCGTTTGTCTACAACATTATCGGCGTCGGCCTCGCGATGGCGGGGTTGCTCCAACCCGTCTTCGCGGCGTTTGCGATGGTGGCGAGCAGTATCTTTGTCACCACGAACGCGATGAAGATGAATCGCTTCCCGTTGTTGTATGGGGAAGAGGAAGACGATTAACCGCGAAGCACGCTAAGGGCGCAAAGATTTAAAAAAATTTCTTCGCGTTCTTTGCGCCCTTAGCGGTTCAAAACCTGAAACCTGAAACTTGGAACCTGAAACTTCATGACCCCTAACTTGTATCCCCAACGCAAAACCCTCCGCTCCCTCGAAAAAATCTGGGTTCGACTCGAAGGCATCGTCAACCGCTTCACGCACTCGGATTTCAACCCGTTCTATCACCTCGGCACGCTGACCATCTTCATGCTGGTCGTGTTGCTGGTCACGGGCGCATACCTCACCGTCTTCTACCGCCCTGGCCTCGACGTGGCTTACGCGACGGTGGAAAAAATCAACTCGAACTGGTTTGGCTCGCTCATGCGCTCCGTCCATCGTTACGCCTCCGACGCGTCGATTCTGCTCATCGTCCTGCACCTGCTCAAAATGCTATTCAGTGACCGCTACTGGGGTCAACGCTGGCTGGCGTGGACGAGCGGCTGGATCATGCTGGCAGGCACGTGGCTGACAGGCACGATGGGCTACTGGCTGATCTGGGACGAGCGCGCCCAATGGATGACCGAGTACATGATGGAATACCTGGCGGGCACTTCGGGTCTGACCTACGTCGCAACGGATCTGGCCTCGCGGACGTTTTCCAACTTCGTGATCATCCTCTTCCTGCACGTCTTCCTGCCGATCATCGGCTTCCTCGGCATCTACATCCACGGCCTGCGCCTCTCGCGCGCCCGCTGGTGGTCGCCGCGCTGGGTGAGCGTGCAGGCGATCGTCGGACTCACCCTGCTCTCGCTGATCAAACCCGTCCTATCCGCCGCGCCCGCCGACCTGACCACGCTTCTCTCCGACGTTCCGATGGACACGTACTACCTGGGCTTTCTCCCGCTGATCGACGCGTGGGGCAACGCGATCTTCTGGGGCTTGGCGATTCTCCTCGGCGGAAGTCTCTTCCTGCTCCCCTGGCTCGCGCGCGGACGCGACCTCGGTCCGGCCGTCATTACCGACCCGAAATGCACGGGCTGTAACCTTTGCTACGCCGAATGTCCCTACGACGCGATCGCGATGGTCGAGCGCAACGATGATACGGGCTACAAAAAACTGGCGGTCATCAACGCGTCGCAATGCACGGCCTGCGCCATCTGCGTGGGGGCTTGTCCCACCGACGCGATCCATTTGCTGGGCGGCTACAACGGCGAACAGACCTTCAACGCGGTCAAAGGCGCTCTGCATCGTGAGAAGCACGAAGGGCATCCCGTTACGGTGATGTTCGTCAGTGAACGCGATGTGACGCTTGGCACGCTCCCCGCCAAACTGAGGGAAAACGTCCGCGAGGGCGAACCCGTTTTCACGTCCGAGTGCGGAGGCGGCGCGCGCGTGGTGACGGCGATCCTGCCGAGCATCGGCGCGGTCAATATCGAGTGGATCCGCGCGTTGCATCACGAGGGCGCGCGCGACATCGTCCTGTTGTCGCATCCGTACGATGACGCCCTGTATCGCGAAGACCCGCACATGTTATTGAACCGCCTGCACTTGCACGGCGCGCTGGTGACGAAGGATCTGCACTGGCTCGAAATTGCGCCTGGCGATTCGTCCGCGCTGGAAGCGTTTATGAAAAATTTGCAGCGCGACGAAACGCAAAAGGCGAAAACGCCCAAACCGCTGCCGCCCGTCAAGAACCGCAACAAGTTGATTCCCTCGCTGGTCAGCGGATTGGTCGGGACGGCGCTCCTGCTGGGCGCGTTCGCGCTGGCTCTGCCGTTGGACGTGAAGGCGAGTATGCAGGCCGCCGACGAAAGCGCTCTGCGAATCGCGCTGGACGCGAAGGGCAAGATCGAAGCCGCGAACATCCCCGCAGGCGTGACGTTGCCCGAGGGCGCCGACCCTGTGAAAATTTTCGGCGGCGTTCACTTCCCGATCAGCCTGCGCGTGCTCGTGGACGGGGATGTGATTCTCGAAGACACCTACGAGCCCTCGGGCATCAGCGGCAACGGCCGCATCTCCGCGCTGGAATTTTTGGAGATCGAATCGGGGACGCGCCTGGTGGAAGTGTGGATGAAGGACGACTCGGACGATTACCGTCTCGTCTTTTCGGGCGAAGTGACCTTCGAACAGGGACGCGTGCTGATCCTCGCGTATGACGAAGCGACGGATATGTTCGTGTTACGATAGCCCCATTAAATACGTACACGGATTGCACGGAGGCTCACGGATTTTCTTTAAAAAAATCCGTGCAAATCCGTCAAATCCGCGTAATCCGTGTACTGCATTAAATTACTTCTTTCGATAAGCAATGAAGATCGCGGTCATGATGACGAGGAAGGCCGCGAAGGGAATCCACGTGAGGGTGGCTTTGGCTTTGAGCGCGGCGCGGAAGGGCGCGTCCGCGGCGGGGTTGGCGACGTACCACTTGCCGTCGTATTCCGATGAACCTCCGGCAATCCCATCGTAGTACACATACCCTGTGTAGGGATAGTAATGCAACTCATCGAATGGTTGGTCCTTTTCGTCCACCATGTAGACGCGGATGATCTCGTAACCCTGCCCGGGATCGGCGGGGGCGGGAATCGCGCCAGCGGAAAAGTCCGCGAAGGCGAAGAAGTCTTCGGTCAGCGCGGGATCGGTGATGACGATATCGCCGGTAATGCCGGGGCCTTTGACTTCGATGTAATCGAAGGAGCCTTTGGCGAGGATGACGGTGGGAAAGAGGAGCATTCCGAGGGCTAATGCGAACGACAAATAGTTCCTGAACATATTCGCTCTCCTGTAAGTAAGTTGGTCGGATTGTACATGATTGAGCGGCGAAAGGATGTGACAGAAGTCCACGCGAATACCCTGCCGCCGAAGGGGAACGTCGGGGTTACTCTTGCCGCCCAACTACCAATCGCCATTTACCCATGTATACTTGCCACATCTCATCTCAAGGACTCCTCATGACCCCCCTCCACTATCTTCTCGCCGCCCTCGCGGCCATAATCGCGGGCGCGGTCAACGCTCTCGCCGGCGGCGGGACTCTCCTCACCTTCCCCACCCTCATCGCGCTCGGAATTTCGCCCATCGCCGCCAACGTTACCAACACCGTCGCGCTCTGTCCCGGTTACCTCGGCGGGACGCTGGCGCAAAAGGAAGACTTGCAAGGCCAGTCGCGGCGCATGTGGATCGTTCTACCGGCGGGGATCGTGGGTGGAGTCATCGGCGGATTTTTGCTATTGCAAACCGGCGAGAAACTTTTCACTGACCTCATCCCCTATTTGATTCTCCTCGCCTCGGGACTGCTCGCGATTCAGGACCCGGTCCGCGCCTGGCTGAATAAGCGACTGGAAGCCCACCGCTTCGAATCCGGACCCGAGGCCTGGTCCTGGCTCCCGGTGGGACTGGCCTCCATCTACGGCGGGTACTTCGGCGCGGGCCTGAGCGTGATCGTCCTCTCGGCCCTCGGCCTGACCACGGACGAATCGCTGACGCGCCTCAACGCGCTCAAACAATTGATCGGCCTCGCGGTCAACGTGGCCGCGGCGATCTTCTTTGTGTTCTCCGGTGAGGTGGTGTGGACGGTGGCGCTGGTGATGATGGTCGGCGCGCTCATCGGCGGCGCGCTGGGCGGCAGGCTGGCGGGCCGAATCAAACCGTCCACGCTGCGGTGGACGGTGGTGGGGATTGGGGTGGTTTTGTCGGTGGCGTACTTTATCAAGTAGGGCGAGATACTATCTCGCTCTACTGTGCTGGCAACACCAACGGCCCTCCCGCAAACGGATGCTCGACCACGTTGACGGGCAGGCAATAGGCCGACGAAATCCGCTCCGGGGTCAGGACCTCGCGCGGGCTTCCGACGGATTGGAGTCGTCCACCCACCATCAGCGCGACGCGGTCGGCGTAACGGGCGGCGAGGTTCAAATCGTGGAGGGCGACCAGCACGGCGAGGTTGTCCTCGCGAACCAATTTGCGAACC
>CAZVAX010000146.1:0-6136 GCA_964625215.1 uncultured Anaerolineaceae bacterium
CCCTCCTCATCAACCTCCGCCTCTTCTTTCAAGGCACGATCCTCTCCTACTACGCCCTCTTCAACTGGGTTCGTCCCATCACGTACATGGCTTCGATGATCGTCATGCCGCTGGCGCAGATTCTCTTCTTCGTCTTTCTCGGCTCGTACGCCACGGACGGCGGCGACACCGATTTTTACGTGGTGGGCAACGCCATGCAGATCGCCTCGGTGAGCGGCATCTTCGGCGTGACAATGAGCATCGGCAACGACCGCTGGCTCGGCACGCTCCCCTACGTGTTCGGCACGCCCGCCAACCGCGTCACGCTCTTCTTCGGACGCGCCTTCATGCACATCCTCAACGGCGCGCTGGGCGTGATCATCGCGTTCGCCTGGGGCGTCATCCTGCTTGGCCTTGACCTCTCGCAGACCAACCTCCCCGGTTTGGCGCTGACCATCCTCGCGGCCACTTTCAGTACCTGCGCGCTCGGCCTGCTGATGGGTTGCCTCGCCCTCGTCACCGCCAACGTGATGTTCATCAACAACACCGTCTATTTCCTCCTGCTGATCTTTTCCGGCGCGAACATCGCGATTGACAAACTCTCCCCGTGGATGCAGGCCCTCTCGCGCGTCCTCCCGCTCACGCGCGGCATCGAGGCCTCGCGCCTGCTCGTCTCAGGCGCGGACCTCGGGGCGGTCGCGCCGCTTCTGGCCCAGGAGGTCGGCATCGGGCTGGTCTACGGTATCGTCGGCTACTTCATGTTCGCCGCGTTCGAAGTCATCGCCAAACGCCGCGGCGCGTTGGAGATTGTTTAATTTCTTCTGTATACGGATTACGCGGACGCTTCGCGGACGGACGCGCACGGATTTTTTAGAAAAAAATCCGTGGTAATCTTTTTTGTCCGTGAAATCCGTGTACCGAATTTGAGGAGAGGCCCATGACCAAACACCTCGTCGTCGTCGCCGGAAATATCGGCGCAGGCAAGACCTCGCTCACCGAGCGCATCGGCGCGCGCCTCGGCTGGTGGACCGGGTACGAATCCGTTTCAGACAACCCCTACCTGCCGGATTTCTACGCCGACATGCGCACCTGGTCGTTCCACCTCCAAATCTTCTTCCTCGGCCACCGCGCCGAGCAATACCTCGAAGCCGCCCGCGACCAACGCTCCGCCATCCTCGACCGCAGCATCTACGAGGACGCGTACATTTTTGCGCGCGCCCTGCATCACATGGGCAACCTTTCCGAGCGCGACTATCTCGCCTACCGTCGCCTCTTCGAACTCATCGTGCAGGGACTCCCCAAACCCGGCCTGCTCATTTACCTCAAGGCTCCCGTCTCTGTGCTGGTGGAGCGCATCCACCGCCGCGCCCGCAACATCGAAACCGGCATCTCCGCCGAATACCTTTCCCTGCTCGACACCTTTTACGATGAGTGGCTCAAAGCCTTCGACCTTTGCCCCGTCCTCACCATCCGCTCCGACGACCTGGATTTCGTCCACCAGACGCAACACCTCGAAACAGTGGTGGATCGCATCCAGGATAAACTGTCCGGTAAGGAAGTTGTGGACTTGAGAGGCTAACATGTCCAATCTCCTCGCTCGCATTCCCCTCTTTGCCGACCTGCCCGCCGAAGAACTCGACCACCTCATCAGCGCCCTCAAGGTGATTGACCTCAAACCCGGCGAGATCCTTTTTCGCGAGGGCGAGATGGGGGAGCATTTCTACGTCATTGCCTACGGGGAACTGGACGTGTTGCGCGCCGCCGGCACCGCCGAAGAACTCCTGCTCAACATCGTCCGCCAGGGCGAGTACTTCGGCGACATGGCCCTCATCATGCCGGGCGGACAACGCACTGCCACCGTCCGCGCCCGCACGCCCTCCACCCTGCTCGTGATGACCCGCGTCGAGTTCGATGAATTGCTCAAACGATTCCCGCTCCTGGCCTACTCGATGGTGCGCGTCACCAGTCAGCGCCTCGACGCCACCAACACCGCCACCTTCCGCGACCTGACCGAGAAGAACCGCCAACTGCAAAAAGCCTTCGATGAGTTGAAGGCCGCGCAGGAGCAATTGATCGAAAAGGAACGCATGGAACGCGAGTTGAAAGTCGCGGCGGAGATTCAACTCAGCATCCTGCCCGATGTTCTGCCCCAGTCTCCGGGCGTGGACTTTGGCGCGACGATTGACCCGGCCCGTGAGGTGGGCGGCGACTTCTACGACGTGTTCCCCCTCACCGATAAACAGATCGCGGTCGTCATCGGCGACGTGGCCGACAAGGGAGTCCCCTCCGCCATCTTCATGGCCCGCGCGCACGCCCTCATCATGGCCGAGTCCGACTCGAACAGCGACCCCGGTCAGTTACTGCGCGTGGTGAACATGCACATCACCCGCCTCGAAAAGTCCACGCAGTTTGTCACCGTGCTGTACGGCATCCTCGATCTCGAAACGATGGAGTTCGCCTACGCCCGCGCCGGCCACGAACCGCCTCTCCTTCTTTCGCCCTCCGGCGAAGTGACGCGCCTCTCGCACGATCCCGGCATGGCCGTCGGCCTGTGGGAGGATATCACCCTCGACGAAAAAAGAATCCGCCTCGAACCCGGCTTCACCCTCTTCATGTTCACCGACGGCCTGACCGATTGCCGCGACCCGCTCGGCGTGGACTTCGGGCTGGAGCGCATCAAGGAAACCCTCGCGCTCATGCCCGGCGTCTCCGCGCAGGAGGTGTGCGATCGGCTCGTTGCCACCCTGCGCGGCTACCAACGCGGCTCGCCCCAAGACGACGATGTGACCCTCGTCGCCATCCACGTACAGTAATCAGAAACCCGGTTTCTCCAAAACCAGAAACCCGACTTCTCCAAGAAGTCGGGTTTCTGCGTACTCTATCAAACCAACCTTCCTCCAAACGCCGCGCGCCCGCGTCCCTCCGGCTGATAGACCAGATGCACATTCTCCGGCGGCCGCTCGCAAATTTGCGAAACAACCTGTACGAGCGATTCCACCTCGCCTTTCATCTGTTCCGGCGATGGCAACGCCGATTTCAGAATCGAGACAAATACCGGATGCACATCATCGGGCGCGCCGCCGCTTTCCGCGTATTGCTCACGCGCCAAGCCGCGCACTTTGACCCACGTCGAACCTTCGGGCGCGCCGAGCGCGGCGCCGATACCGTCGGCCAATTCTTGCGCCAAAGAACCTCGCAGGATTTCGCCGGGCCGGAGAACGATTTCAATATCAACGATGGGCATGCCAGATCCTCTGAAGCGCCTGTTCCAAATCCGCGATCAAATCCTCGGCGTTTTCGATTCCCACCGATAGGCGCACCAACCCCGGGTCAATTTCGAGCGGCGAGCCTTGTGTCGAAAGATGAGTCATCGCGGCTGGCACTTCGATCAACGACTCGACCCCTCCGAGCGACTCTGCCAACGTAAATAATTTTGTGGACTCCGCGACCTTCACCGCCGCCTCGCGCCCGCCCTCAAGGATGAATGAGATCATCCCGCCACCGTTCTTCATCTGTCGCTTCGCAACCTGACTTTGGGGGTGGTCGGCCCGAAACGGGTAGATCAGCCTGCGGACCTTTTTCTGCCTCCCCAAAAACTCCACGATCCGTTCCGCGTTCGCGGCGTGACGGTCCATCCGCACCGCCAGGGTTTTGATGCCGCGCAAAACGAGGAAGCAGTCCAGGGGTCCAGGCACCGAACCGACTGCGTTTTGCAGGTACGCAAGTCGTCCGCCCAGGTCGGGGTCGCGGCCCACGATCGCGCCGCCCACCACGTCCGAATGACCGCCGAGGTATTTCGTCATCGAATGGACGACGAGATCCGCGCCCAGTTCGAGCGGACGTTGAAGGTATGGCGTGGCGAAGGTGTTATCTACCACCAGCAGGGGCTTGTTCGGATGCGCTTTCACCATCGCGGCCACCGCGCGAATATCGGTGACGGCCAGCAGCGGATTGGTGGGCGTTTCGAGCCAGACGACGCGCGTGGAGGGGGAGAGGGCCTCCGCGAGATTTTCGGGGTCGGTGGTATCCGCAAAGGTGAAGTCCAGGCCGAAGCGGCGCAGGATTTTATCGAAGAGGCGGAAGGTTCCTCCGTACACATCGTTGCCCGCCACCACGTGGTCGCCGCTGGAGAGCAGGCGCAACACCGTATCCGTCGCGGCCATGCCTGAGGCGAAAGCCAATCCCCAGTTTCCGTTTTCGAGCGCGGCGAGGCAATCTTGCAGCGCTTTGCGCGTGGGGTTTTGCGTGCGCGAATATTCGTAGCCCTGGCGCGGCTTGCCGATGCCGTCCTGCGCGTACGTGGAGGTGAGGTAAACGGGCGTCATCACCGCGCCGTTGTTGGGGTCGGGTTCCTGGCCGGCGTGGATGGCGAGAGTTTCAAAATTCATTTGTTCTCCTGTTTGTACACGGATTACGCGGACGTTTCGCCCACGGACTTTCACGGATTTATCGTCTTGGTTTCTCTGTGCGTTTGTGCGGCGGATTATAAGCGAGCCAACAGTGGATGAGGAAGCAAATAAAGTGAAGAGTTGGCTCAATTTTGGAATTTCGCGTAGTCAATATAACACATTCACACCCGCCAATTCCATCCCACTCAAACAAGTCGAGGTAAACTTTCCCAACCTGCCCCATCTATGCCTTTAGCGTACTTTGCAGTAAAAAGAGGAACCCATGCCCCAAACCATTCTCGCCGTTCTCGCCCATCCCGACGATGAAGCCTTCGGACTCGGAGGCACGCTTGCGCTCTATGCCCGTCGCGGCGTGGACGCCTACCTGGTCTGCGCCACGCGCGGGGAGGTGGGAAGCGTGGACGAGGAGCATCTGCGCGGCTTCAAAGACATCGCCTCGCTTCGTTCCCACGAACTGGAGTGCGCGGCGGGACATCTCGGTTTGAAGGGCGTCTTCTTTTTGGATTACCGCGACTCGGGCATGCCCGGCTCGGAGGACAACAAACATCCGAACGCGCAGATCAATCACCCCGTTGACGAAGTGGCGGGACGCGTCGTGAGATACATCCGCGAACTCAAACCCGATATCCTCCTCACCTTCGATCCCATCGGCGGATACAAACATCCCGACCACATCCACATTCACCGCGCGACCAAACTCGCCTTCGAGAAAGCGGACGACGCTTCCTTCCACCCCGAGGCGGGCGCGCCCTTCCAACCGCGCGCCCTCTACTACCAGATCTTCCCGCGCGGACTCTTCAAACTCGCGGTGAAACTCATGCCGCTCTTCGGCCAGGATCCCACGCGCTTTGGCCGCAACAAGGACATCAATATCAAAGAACTGGCCGAGGTGGATTTCCCCGTCCACGTGCGCGTGGACATTCGCGAAGTGTCGCACATCAAACAGGAAGCCGCGGCTTGTCACGCCTCGCAGGGAGGCGGTCAACAGATGCGGCGCGGTTGGATGGGCTGGATGATGAGGAGGCTGGGCGAACGTGAGGAGTATATGCGCGCGTACCCGAAGGTGGAGGGGAAGTGGAAGAGGGTGGGGGATTTGTTTGATGGGGTGTGACTCATGGATTAATGCTAGGGAACGGTGCAATGCAATCTGGGGAGATGACTTGCATCCTGCAAGTGATCGTGAAAGGCAAACAGTGGTTTCAATCCACGCGCTCCGGGGGGAGCGCGACTTGGAAGAGCATTAGCAATCCGACATTGGATTTGTTTCAATCCACGCGCTCCGGGGGGAGCGCGACCATCCTCTTGCGCCTTGCGAATCCCATCCAGAACGTTTCAATCCACGCGCTCCGGGGGGAGCGCGACGGTTGTTTATGAACAACGGATTGACGGACGATCAGTTTCAATCCACGCGCTCCGGGGGGGAGCGCGACTTTTCAATATGCCAGGGGGAACGCCTCCCTCTTGTTTCAATCCACGCGCTCCGGGGGGAGCGCGACGATACGAACATCGGCTTCGAGGGAAATCAGGTGGGTTTCAATCCACGCGCTCCGGGGGGAGCGCGACCCAGGCGGCCTTGAAGGCGCGCGGCGGATTGATGTTTCAATCCACGCGCTCCGGGGGGAGCGCGACTAATCGGGAGTCTTCCTGCTACTGCAATTTGATGTTTCTATCCACGCGCTACGGGGGGAGCGCGACAGGGGCGGGGGGCGGGCGGGGGGGGGGGGGGGGGGGGGGAGGGGGGGGGGGGG
>CAZVAX010000147.1:0-6090 GCA_964625215.1 uncultured Anaerolineaceae bacterium
ACCACCGAGTTCGTCGGCTCGATCATGCAGCCCTTCGACTCGTGGCTGACGCTCCAATATTTGGAAACCCTCGGTATGCGCATGGACCGTCACAGCGCCAACACGCAGAAGGTGGCGGAATTTCTGGCAGACCATCCCAAAGTATCACGCGTCAATTATCCAGGCTTGGACACGCATCCCCAATATGAACTGGCGCAGAAACAGATGAAGTCCGGCGGCGGCATGTTGTCCTTCGTGGTGCAGGGCGGCGTCCCCAGCGCGCGCACGCTGATGAACAGCCTGCAACTGATCGTTCACGCGGTGACGTTTGGCACCAGCCGCACCATCTGTATGCACCCGCGCACCATCACCCACGAGCACATGACGCAGGAGGAGCGCGACATCGCGGGTATTGACGACGGCATGATCCGCCTCTCGATCGGCCTCGAAGACCCGCACGACATCATCGCCGATCTCGAACAGGCGCTGGCAAAAGTGTAAATGACCAAACAACAAATTCTCACCACCAACGCCCCCGCGCCAGGCGGCGCGTATTCGCAAGCCCTGCGCGTCGGCGACTTCGTTTACACCGCGGGCATGGGACCCTGGCATCCGTCCACGCGGCAGGTGGTCGGCGAGACCATCGAAGAGCAGACCGCGCAGACGCTGGAGAACATTCGCGCGGTTTTGCATGAGGCGGGACTGGACATGGAAGACGTGGTCAAGGCGACGGTTCATCTTGCGGACTTGGGGCTGTTCGCGCGTTTCAACGAGACTTACTCCCGCTTCTTTCCCGACCCGAAGCCTGTCCGCACGACGGTGGGGAGTCAACTCTTCGGGATTCTCATCGAGATTGACGTGGTGGCGTATTCCCCAAAGGTATGAGCGCGCTTCAACCACCCACTCTCGAATCCATCCACTCCGCCCGCGAAAGGCTGGCAGGGACGATTCTTCGCACACCATTGATTCGATTTCGGAGCGCGGACTTAAGTCCGCACTCCCAGCGCTCCATCTATCTCAAACTCGAAAATCTCCAGCCCACAGGCTCGTTCAAAGTGCGCGGCGCGGGGAATGCGCTACTCTCGGCGAATCCGTCCGAATTGCAAAACGGTGTGTGGACAGCATCCGCAGGCAACATGGGACAGGCGCTGGCGTGGTACGCGAAAAAATTGAAAGTGCATTGCACTGTTCTCGTCCCCGATGACGCGCCAGATGTAAAAGTCCAGGCCATCCAAAACCTGGGCGCGAATATTGTGAAAGTCCCGTTCGCGGAATACCAGTCCGTGCAAAAGGAAGGCTCGCACTCCGCGATGAAGGGACTGCTGATCCATCCCTTCGCCGACGAAGCGGTGATGGCAGGCAATGGCACGGTTGGATTGGAAATTCTGGAAGACCTGCCCGATGTGGACGTGATCCTCGTCCCGTATGGCGGAGGCGGCCTGAGTTGCGGAATCGCGTCGGCAATGGCGAACCAGCCCAGGGTCAAGGTGGAAGCGGCAGAGGTGGCGAGCGCGGCTCCGTTGACCGCGTCCCTCGCGGCGGGGAAAATGGTCGAGGTCCCGTACCAGTCCAGTTTCGTCTCGGGCATGGGCGCGCCGTTCGTCTTCCCACAGATGTGGCCGTTGGCGAGTCAACTGCTGGATGGGTCGCGCGTCGTGGAGTTGAGACAGGTTGCGGACGCGATCCGCATGTTGGCAGAGCGTCATCACATCATCGTGGAAGGCGCGGGAGCGGTGGCATTGGCGGCCGCGCTCGAAATGAAGGAAACGAAAAAAGTGGTGTGCGTGATTTCTGGTGGAAACATCAACAGCGCGCACCTGACAAAAATTTTGCACGGAGAATTGCCTTGAAAGCGACAAAGAAAATTTCATCCAAAACGGCGAAGATGCCCGTGAAGAAAGCGTCCGCGAAAACAGCGAAGAAGACAATGCAAAAAGCGCCAGCCATCGGACGCATTGAAGCGCGTCCAGGCCAGCAGGCCTACGGCATGGGGCTGGGCGTGATCCTGCTCGATGATGGGTACCCAGGCTTCCCTGGCGACGTGCGCAACGCCAGCGGTTACCCGTTCCCGATCCAGTACGAGATCGTCAGCGGCGTGGACATCAAAAAACTGGTGGTCGAGCCGAACAAGATCATGTGCCTGCCGCCGTTGATCCGCGCCGCGCAAAAATTGGAGAAACTCGGTTGCCGCGCCATCATCGCTGAGTGCGGATACTTTGCCTATTTCCAGCGCGAGGTGGCGGCCAGCGTGAAGATCCCCGTGTTCATGTCCAGCCTGCTGCAAGTCCCGATGGCGCAACAGTTGATCGGCGCGAGCCGCGTTGTTGGAATTTTGATGGCGAACTCGAAATACCTGACCGACCATCATCTGGAATCGGTGGGGATTAAACTCGGATCAAACTATGTGGTGGGCGGCGCCATGGACGACCTGCGCTGTACCCAGTTCGATCATCTCTGGACCGAGGGCCTGCGCACCGATCCCCCTGCCGCGGACTACGCCCTGGCCGAATCCGAATTCCTCACGGTGGCGACCGAGTTTTACAAGGCGCATCCCAAAATGTGCGCGATGGTGTTGGAATGCACGGGCTTTCCGCCGTTCGCGCGCGCCTTGCAACGCGAGATTCAAATTCCCATTTTCAGTTGGGGCACGTTGATGGATTATGCTTATTCGGTGGTTGTCCATCGCGAGTATTACGGGCATGTGTAGAATTTTTAACCACAGATGAACACGGATGAACTCTGATTTTTTATCAAAATCCATTTCGTCTGTGTTTATCAGTGGTTGATTTATTTGGAGCCTTTCATGATTATCGCCAATTCCCTCGAACTTCACACCCCTCAATTTCGCGTTTTATCGGATGAGCAGTGCGCTGAAATTTATAAAGCCACGCTCGAATGTCTGGAACGCGTGGGGATTCAATTGCACAACGCCGCGTCGCGCGATTTGCTGGCATCCAAAGGCGCGACGGTGACGGACAAGATCGTGCGAATTCCGTCCGATTTGGTGAAGCAGGCCGTCGCCTCCACGCCGCATGAGTTCACCGTGTGGGGACGCGACGACAAACACAAAATGCAAGTCGCGCTCGACCGCGTCCACTTTGGACCTGGTCCCACCTGCACGTACTTCCTCGATCCCGTCACAGGCGAGCGGCGCAAGGCGCAGCGCGGTGACGCGGGCATGGTGGCCAAAGTCTGCGACGCGCTGCCGAACCTTGACTACATCATGGGCTTGAGCCTCTTCGATGACGTGACGCCCGTCCTTTCGCCCGTCTACGAATTTGCGGAGGAAATGGCGAACACGTCCAAGCCGATCGTGGCGTGGGTCAATAACGTGGCGACGTTCAACGATATTCATCAGATGGCAGTCGCCGCGGCGGGAAGTGAATCCGCGTTGCGCGAAAAACCCATCTTCGCGCTGTTCACCACCTACGAGTCGCCGCTCAAATTGGCGGACTCGGCGCTGTCCACGCTGATGCGCGCCGCAGAAGTCGGCATTCCTTCGATCTGTTTGGGAGGTCCAACCGTCGGGCTGGAATCCCCGTTCACGGGCGCGGCCGCGCTTGTAATTCATTTGGCAAGCGCGCTCGCGGCGTTGACCGTTATCCAAACCCACGTCCCTGGCGCGGCGATGGCAATCGGCGGCCTGCCCTCGATGATGGACTTGCGGACGGCGCGACCCGCGTACGGTTCGCCCGAAGCGAGTTTACATTCTGCCGCGGCCGTGGATTTGGCGCGCTATCTGGGAATCCCGTTCATGGGGACGGCGGGCGCGTCCGAAGCGAAGCGCGTCGACGCGCAGGCGGGAGCGGAAGCCGCGCTCCAGGTGATGCTCTCGGCGTTGAGCGGCGCGTCGCTCGTTCACGATGTGGGCTTTCTCGATTGCGCTGACATCGGCTCGCTTTCGTATCTTGTGCTGGTGGATGAGATCATCGGCATGGCGGCGCGCGTCATGCGCGGCGTGGAAGTGAACGCAGAGACGATCATGCTCGACCTGATCGAAACCGTGGGACCTGGCGGATCGTTCCTCAACCAGACGCGTTCGGCCTCGCTGTGCCGCAGGGAGGCCTGGGTTCCGTCCGTGCTGGATCGCGATCCGTACAACGTCTGGTCGCGCAAGGGCAGTCTCTCCACCGAAGACCACGCGAACGCGAAGGCAAAGAAGATTTTGGAAACGCATAAGCCCAAACCGCTCGCGCTCGAAATCCATGAGAGAATCGAGCAAATCTTAAATGCGGCGGAAGCGCGGGAGAAGAAATTGTGACCGACCTGCCCATCGTGTTCCTCTCCTGCCGTGTCTTCGAGATGTTGCTCGCGCGCCATCTTCCTCCTGGACTAAAAGACCGCGTCACCTTTCTGGACTATGGCCTGCATCGCGTTCCCAAAAAGTTGAACAAGTCCCTGCAAGCCGCCATTGATGACATCCCGACCCCGAGCCTGATCGTGCTTGGCTACGGGATGTGCGGCAACGGACTGCTCGGCATCCAGGCGGGAATCCACACCCTGCTCATGCCGCGCACTGAGGATTGCATCGCCATCTTCCTCGGCTCGGACGAAGTCTACCGCGCCGAATTCAACGCCCATCCGGGCACCTACTACCTGACGGGCGGCTGGCTGGAGGCAGGTTCCGACCCGCTCAAGGAATACGAAACCTACCTTCCCAAGTATGGACAGCAAACCACCGACTTCGTCATGGACACGCAGTACAAAAATTACACACGCCTCGCATTGGTCGGTCACTCCGAGGAAGATCTGTCCACCTACCGCGAGCGCGCCCTGCTCGTGGCCGAATACTGTCAACGCTGGAACATGACCTACCACGAAATACGCGGCTCCGACGATTACATCCGCAGGCTGGTGGAAGTGGCGCTGAACTTATCGAAGGCGGATGACGCGTTTCGGGTGGTGTTGCCTGGGGGAAGGATTTTGCAATCGGACGAGGAATAGGGTGCCATCACACGAGAATCAAAGTCACCAAGTTCATTTTGCTTCCCCTCCTGTTTGCCGCTTTCAGGTAATACAGCGGCATGACCAGGATGGTCGGCACATCCAGGCGCAATAACCCAATCAAGTGGTTTTCGGCCGGCAGATCAAAGCCGGCCTGCACCGTTTCGGGCATCCCGACGATGATGCGCAAGTGCCTGCTGGGGATTAAGGAACGGGCGGAGACGAGGCCGCCCCGCGCAGGAACAACCCAAACGGAACAAAAACGATCAATCCCATCACCAGGATGACGACAAAATCAGCCAGCGGAAAAGGCACGCCCGCCGCGAACGGCTGTAAGATGAAAAAGGCGAGCAAGCCGATGAATAACATGCTGGCCTGGAAGAGCAGCCCCGCCCCGCTGACGTAGCCCAGCGGCTGCTTGCGCCACAGAGATAGGCCGCCGAGAATCCAGAAGGGGGTGGTCAGCCCGTCGGCGACCAGCACGCCAAACGCCGCCCAATTGGCCGCGCCGTCGAAGAATTCTGCCACCGCGCGCAGGAAGAAAAGGGCGCCGAATCCCATCAGGACGCCCGCCCCCAACCGTTCTGCCACGCGGCCTTGCAGCCGCGCCTGTACCGCTGCCCCATCTACGCTGGAGAGATGCAGGAAGATGGCAAGCGCGCTCAAAATCGCCAGCGCCAGGTGAACGAAAAAGGGCCAGGTGAGCGGCATGGCGGCGGCGTAGGCAATGGCGTTGTAGGTCACATAGAACAACGCGCCGGGCAGTCCCAACAAGCCCGGTAATTTCCCGCGCCGGGCGAGCCAGAGCGCGCCCAGCAGCGCCGGCAGGCCAATCACCAGGTTGACCACATCGTTGGCAACGAAAGATTGGCGCAAGTCCTCGCTGGGATAGATTGCCAGCGGAAAGAGCAGGCCCGCCAGCGAGAGCGCCGTCATTAGCAAGGCTGTGGCCGTGGAAAGTATGGAAACGGTAGAAAGATTACGCATGGTATCTCCCAGGCTGCACGGAAGGGTGGGTCTTTTGCGCCGTCATAAGCCAAACTGCCAGCATCGCGGCGAAAAAGGTGTTCGGCAATCTCGAAAAAGGCGATTTCATGAGAAGGCATCCAGGTCAGGCGAGACCAGCACCACATTGCCCGTCACCTGCCCGCTTTCGAGCAGGGCGTT
>CAZVAX010000148.1:0-5938 GCA_964625215.1 uncultured Anaerolineaceae bacterium
TATGAGCCACTTTTTAGTGACGGAATCTTCTTTGGCTTGAAATAAGCAGTATGTAAAAGTAAAAGCCCTGTATATCAAATCGCAGGGCATTCCTTTTCCCTCACACCCCCAACCACTTCCCCGCCTCGCGTGGCAAATTCGCCAGCGGACCTTGCCTGACCGCGCACTATGGCAGCGACTCCAAAAACAGCCGCCGTATTGAAAATCTATCCCTTCCACGGATTGATAGTCTCCACGTCCGTCCCATCGAAATCCGACTCGTTGCGTGTCACGAGGGTCATTCCTTTTTCCAGCGCGCTGGCCGCGATCAGCGAATCGATGGCGGGCAGGATTCTTCCTTTTGCCTCCAAGCGGGCAAGCAGGCGACCCCAGTGAATCAAGACATCCACATCCAAGGCGATAACGTTATCTTGGAATCTCACCAGGAGTTCGTTTTCCATCCAGTCGCCGAGTTCCTGTTTGCGCTTCGAGCTGGGTAACTTTTCAATTCCCTTCGTTATTTCCCCTATCGTAATGACGCTCAAATAAACGCCATCGGCATCAATCGAGTCGATCCATTCCAGCACACGCGGATTGGGCTGTTTTGCAACCAGCTCCGAGACTACGCAGGTGTCGAGCAGGTATTTCATAGTTTCTCATCCCTGCGCGGCAGGCTCTTGTCGCGTTTCAGATCGAGATCAACTTTTGCGAGAGGGGAGGCGCGGAAAAACTCCGAGAGTTTTCCCTGCGATTTTTTCATCTGCGCGAATTCCTTGTAGGACAACACAACGACCGCCTTTTCTCCGCGGCGTGTGATCAGTTGTGGACCCTGTTTGAGGGCGCGCTCGATGACCTCGCTAAGTTTGTTCTTCGCGTCTTGCAACTGCCAGTTTGTAATATTCACGGCGATCTCCTGTCTAGTCTGTCTAGATTGTAGCCGCTTGCCCCGCTTTCGTCAATTGAGAATTTATACCCCCAACCGCTTCCCCGCCTCGCGCGGCAAATTCGCCAGCGGACCCTGCCTGACCGCGCACTGTGGCAGGGACTCCATGAACAGCCGCCCCATGCTTGGTCATCACGCGCTTGTCCAAAATGCAAATCAGATGGAGTTTTCCATGAAATTCTCCTGAAGCGGTAGGTCGGTTTGCCAAACCGACCTACCTCGCCTGCCTCCCCAATTCCTCCACCAGCGGACGTAAGGACTCGTCCATGCCCGTGTCGCTGGTTTGGATGGTGTGAGTCACTGTGGCTGTGCTGACAGTGATGGTGTAGATAAACTCGTCGGGGACGGGGGGGTTGGCAGAGTCGGCCAGGGAGAAGAAGTCGCAGGTTTCGAGCAGCCCGCGAATCGTCTCGGCTTGATCCGGGGGGAGGGAATCCAGGTCGAGGATGGTGGAAACCTTCCGTCCCATGAATCCGCCCGTTCGTTCGAATAGAATCGTGGTCATGTCGTCTCCTATTTGAGTCCGACCATGCGCAGGAGGGCCGTCCAGCAACCTTCGCCTGTGCCGCCGCTTCCGCCGTTGTTGGCGGTTCCGTCAATTTCGATGCCGACCTTGGCCCAGCCCACTTTGACCGCCGTCTGCTCGGTGGAGCCGACGCCATAGAGTTCGCCGGCGGCCTGGTAGGTGAGGTTGGCCGCGGCTTGAAAATTGGACGAGGAGTTGAGTTTCTCGGTGAGGGCCTTGTACCAAACGCGCCCCATCTTTTCCCAGGCGTAGCCGCCGAGGGTGACGCAGGCTGTGTAGAAGGCGTGATTGGGAATACCCGAGTTGATGTGGACGCCGCCGTTGTCGCTCGTGGTGTTGACGTAGGCGCTCATGTGCGCGGGTTGCGGGTCTTTGCCGAGAACCGGATCGTTGTAGGCTGTGCCGGGCGCTTTCATCGAGCGGATGCCCACGCCGTTGACGTTGGAGGTGAGCAGGCCCTCGCCGATGATCCAATCGGCCTGGTCGGCGGTTTGGTTGCGGAGATATTGCTTGACGAGCGAGCCAAACACGTCGGACATGGATTCGTTCAGCGCGCCGGGCTGGCCCGAATAGTTCAGGTTGGCTTCGTGCTGGGTGACGCCGTGCGCGAGTTCGTGGCCGATCACGTCGAGGCAGGCGGTGAAGCGATTGAAGAGTCGTTCGGCGGGAGGCAGGTCTTCGTCGCCGTCGCCGTACACCATTTGCGACCCGTTCCAAAAGGCGTTGTCGTAACTCTTGCCAAAGTGGACGGTGGAGTCCATCCTCATGCCGCGCCCGTCAATCGAGTTGCGCCCAAAGATGTTGAAGAACAAGTCGTATGTCACGCCCGCGCCGTCGTAGGCCTCGTTCACGGCGATATCCGGAGAGGCTGCGGAACCCTCGGCGCGAATCAGCGTTCCGGGCAGGCTACTCCCAAACGCGGCGTCGTACACGTTGCGGCTCTTTCCCGTCGCGGCGAGCGCGGCGGCCAGGGCGCGCACGTCCGCCGAAAGACGCGCGTTGCGAATCGCGTCTGAGCGCGTCAGGGTCTGCACGGCCAGCGCGCGTTGGGCGGGCGTTCCGTTTTGGCTGATGCTTTCCAATATGTGAGGCGGGACAATGCACAAAGCGTGGCGGTTCATGACTCTCCTTTTTTACCGACGCGTAACCGGCGTTCTCTAACGCCAGGAGTTGCGCGAGAGGGCGCAACCTACGCAAGGCGACGATTCGATACAGAGCAGGCGCTCTCTTGCGCCGGGGTTGCGCGAAAGGGCGCAACCTACGCAAGGCGACGATTCGATTCGGAGTATACGCCTCGCAAAATGAAAATGCAACCGTTTGGTACAATTCGCCGCATGTCCCAACCTACCCGCCCCACCTATCTCGAAGTCAACCTCGCCCAACTCAAACGCAACCTCGATCTCATTCGCGCCCGCGTGGCGCCCGCGCTCGTCATGCCGATGGTGAAAGCCAACGCTTACGGTCACGGTATCGAAGGCGTCGCGCCGTTCATCGCGCCCTTCGCGGACTATCTCGGCGTCGCGACGGTGGAGGAGGGAGTCCAACTGCGCGAAATGGGAATTGACAAACCCATCCTCGTGACCGGGGGGACTCTCCCCAATCAGTTGCCCTTCTTCTCGGACTTCAACCTGACCCTCACCGCTTCTTCCTCGGACCTCCTGCGGGCCGCGCGCGAACTGGCCGAATCCACGGGTAAGCGTCTCACGGTCCACCTCAAAATTGATACCGGCATGGAACGCGTCGGCGTGCGCGATACCGAGGCCGAACCGTTCCTCGAGGAGTCGCTTCGTTGCGCGTCGCTGAACATCGAGGGCATCTACAGTCACTTCGCCAACTCCGACGCCGCCGACCTGACTCACGCGCGCCTGCAACTCGAACGCTTCCACGAGGTTTTGCGCTTCTACGAAAAGCGGAGTCTCCCGCCGCCGCGCTATCGTCACATCGCCAACTCGGGCGCGGTCTTGCAACTGCCCGAAAGTTACCTCGACATGGCGCGCGTCGGCGTGTTGTTCTACGGCGTCTTTCCCACGCGCGAGGCCGCGCGGACGTTGCCCGTCCAACCCGCGTTGACCTGGCGCTCGCGCGTGGTTTACAGCAAGGTCACACCGCCGGGCAGGCCGGTCAGTTACGGGTCGTTGTGGCAGGCCGAACGTCCGACTCGAATCGTCACCGTCCCCTGCGGTTACGCGGACGGGTACTTCCGCAATCTCACCAATCGCGCGCAAGTCATCGTTAATGGCAAGCGCTGTCCGCAAGTGGGGCGCGTGTGCATGGATCAATTTATGGCCGACGTGGGCGACGACCCCGCGCAGGTGGGCGACCCGGTCGTTTTGCTCGGCGGCGGCATCGGCATGGACGAGTATTCCGCCTGGGCCGGGACGAACAACTACGAAATTCTCACCGGCATCGGGGCGCGGGTCCCGCGCGCGTTTGTAGTCGAGTAGTCTGATAGTCGGATGGTTATTTGGCGTTTGGCGTTGAGCGGTTTGTTACGAAGGTTGGGTGGTACAATCGTGCGGCTCTTATCTTTAGGTGTCACTGCGAGGACATACCCGCCCGAAGCACTCTCCTCGCCGACGCGGAGATTGCTTCGTCGCTCACTTCGTTCGCTCCTCGCAATGACAAACGGCTCGTTGAATCGTTTGAGGTGTCTTTGAAACAAAAAATTTCCATGTACATGAATTTGTTTTTGGTCGTCGGTCTCATCGTGGCGCTCGATCAATGGACGAAATGGCTCGTGCGGACGAACATTCCCTTCACCGGCTCGTGGATGCCCGAGGGAATGGAATGGCTCATGCCCTACGCGCGCATTGTCCATTGGTATAACCGCGGCGCGGCATTCGGTATCTTCCAACAGGGGAGTTATATCTTCATGGCGCTGGCTTTTATTGTCATCGGCGTGATCTTGTATTTCTTCTGGCAGGTGGATCCGCGCGACTGGCTCCTGCGAATTGCCATGTCCATGCAGGTGGCGGGCGCGGCCGGCAATTTGATTGACCGCCTCACGCTCGAAGGCAAAGTAACCGACTTCATCTCGGTGGGAATCTTCCCCGTTTTCAATATAGCCGACGCCAGCATCACGGTGGGGACAGGGGTTCTTTTGCTTGGCATCTGGTGGCGCGAACGCGAGGAGAAAAAGTTGTCGGTTATCCGTGATCAGCCAACGGTTTCCAGTAATCCGTTATCAGTTGTCAGCGATCAGTTATCAGTCATCGGCAAACCGGTGCCGGGAATCATAGAATCAGGGTTGACCGAATCTGAAACAACCGAGTCTAAAGCCTCCTGAAGTTGACCTGTGTACCTGTCTACGCGTCTACCTCCTCCCCCATGACCGACCGCATCGAATCCTTTCGCTACGATGGCGACCGGCCCGAACGGCTGGACAAATTCCTCGTCCGCTGTTTGCCGGAATTTTCACGCGCCCGCTTGCAGGGATTGATCGCGGACGGGTTCGCGCTGGTGAATGGCGCGCCCGCTAAAAAGTCCGGGCAGATGATCGAGCCCGGCGCGCGCGTGGAGATACGCATCCCTCCGGCGGTGTCGGTTGGGTTGGTGGGGGAAAATATCCCGCTCGATATTGTTTTTGAAAACGATGATTTGCTCGTGGTGGACAAACCGGCGGGGATGGTGGTGCATCCCGCGGCGGGACATGATACAGGAACGCTCGTCCATGCCGTGCTGGGCTACGAACCGGAGTTGGAGGGGATTGGCGGGGAGGAGAGGCCGGGCGTTGTCCATCGGCTCGATAAGGACACCTCCGGCTTGATCGTCCTGGCGAAGAACGAGCGCGCCATCCGTTGGTTGCAGGACCAGTTCCGTCTGCGTTCCGTCGAGAAGACGTACCTGGCGCTGGTGGACGGCAAGCCTCCCACCCCGAGCGGACGCGTCGAGGCGGCGATTGGTCGCGATCCTCACAACCGCAAAAAGATGGCGATCCAACCGCCCAACAAGGGACGCGAAGCCGTCAGCGAATACAAGACGCTGGAGAGTTTTAAGAATCACACCCTGCTCGAGTTTCATCCGCACACCGGGCGGACTCATCAGATTCGCTTGCATTGCGCGTTCCTGGGTTGTCCGATTGTCGGGGATACGGTGTATGGACGGAAAAAGCCCACGCTGGAGATCGGCCGTCACTTTTTGCACGCGGCGAAATTGAAAATCACTTTGCCTGGGGAAAAGCAGGCGCGCACATTCGAAGCGCCGTTGCCGGAGGAGTTGAAGAGAGTGTTGGAGGAAGGGAGGGCGGGGGAAAGATAAGACGCGAACAGTTTTACGCGGGGTT
The DNA here is from genome assembly GCA_964625215.1 of uncultured Anaerolineaceae bacterium. GTDB lineage: Bacteria > Chloroflexota > Anaerolineae > Anaerolineales > Villigracilaceae > Denitrolinea. Next base: position 5,731 of record CAZVAX010000148.1, read on the forward strand.
ATCTTTGGTTGTATCGGTTGGCTGGTTCTTCTTCCCCTTTTTGACAAAATAAATGACCGCCGCCAGCGCTCCGCCTAGCGCCGTAAGCGGGACGGCGCAAACGGCGCACAAGGTGAGACTTTGAAACAGTATGCCGCCAGCGTTGGGATCAATGTACATGCAGAAGAAGGCGGCGAAACTGGGCTATCAACTCGTTCCCGCGTAATGG
>CAZVAX010000149.1:0-5346 GCA_964625215.1 uncultured Anaerolineaceae bacterium
TGAGGTGCGGTTTGTTCCGCTCAAATTTCTGCTTCGCCATTGCGTTTCTCCTTTTTCCAAAAAGAACAGACAGTAGTTATTTTATGATTTCTTTCGCCACGGCTTCAGACACCGGGGCATAGTGGTCGAATTCCATCGAAAAGACGCCGCGCCCTTGCGTGCCGGAGCGCAACACGGTGGCGTAACCGAACATCTCGCCGAGCGGCACCATGGACTTGACAGCCTGGGCGTTTCCGGGGCGCATTTCCATGCCCTGGATCATGCCGCGGCGGCTGTTCAATTGTCCGATCACGTCGCCCAGATATTCCTCCGGGATGACCACTTCCACTTTCATGATCGGTTCGAGCAAGACCGGCCCGCCTTTGTTGATGCCGTCTTTGAACGCCATCGAAGCGGCGGTCTTGAAGGCCATTTCGTTCGAGTCCACTTCGTGGAACGAACCGTCGTACAAGGTGACTTTCAAATCCACCACGGGGTATCCCGCAATTACGCCGCTCTCAGAAGCTTCTTTCACGCCTTTTTCGATGGCAGGGATATACTCGCGCGGGATCGAACCGCCGACGATCTTATTTTCAAATAACACGCCAGTCCCGCGTTCGCCCGGTTCCATGGCGAAGATTACGTGACCGTATTGGCCGCGTCCGCCCGATTGCTTGGCATACTTCATTTCAGCGCGCGCCACCTTGCGGGTGATCGATTCACGATAGGCCACGCGCGGCCTGCCAACGTTAGCCTGGACGCGGAACTCGCGCAACATGCGATCCACCAGAACATCGAGGTGGAGTTCACCCATGCCGGAGATGATCGTCTGCCCGGTGGTCTCGTCGCTGCGGACTCGGAAGGTCGGGTCTTCCTCGGACAGTTTCTTGAGGGCCTCGCCCATCTTCTCCTGGTCCGAACTCGACTTCGGTTCGATGGCGACCGAGATAACGGGTTCGGGGAAGGAAATATTTTCGAGGACAACTTTCTTGTTTTCGCAAAGCGTGTCGCCGGTAAAGGTCTCTTTGAAGCCCAAGGCGGCGGCAATGTCGCCGGCGCGCACTTCGGTGATATCTTCGCGACGGTCCGCGTACATGCGGATCAAACGTCCGATGCGCTCGCGCTTGCCCTTGACCGTGTTCGTGACCATGGAACCCTGGCTGAGGGTTCCGGAGTAGACGCGGAAGTAAGCCAGACGGCCCACGTAGGGATCGGTTACGATTTTAAAGACCAGCGCGCTCAGTGGGGCGTCGTCTTTGGCGGGAAGTTCAATGACCTCTTCCGCGTTGTCGGGGTCGGCGCCGCGCACAGGCGGGATGTCCTCCGGGGAGGGAAGGTAATCAATCACAGCGTCCAACAAAACCTGGATGCCCTTGTTGCGCATGGCGGAGCCACAATAAATGGGCGTCGTCTTGTTGGCAATGACGGCCTTGCGAAGCGCCGCCTTTAATTCCTCGACGCTGATTGTTTCGCCCTCGAGGAATTTCATTGTTAGCTCATCGTCCAATTCGGCGATCTTTTCCACCATGTAATGGCGCGCGGCTTCGGCTTCGGTCTTCATGTCGCCGGGAATGTCGGTCTCTTTAATCTCGCGACCCATTTCATCTTCCCAGTACATTGCCTTCATCGAAAGCAGGTCAATCACGCCCTTGAACGAGGCCTCCATGCCGATTGGAACTTGCATGGGAATCGGATGCGCGCCGAGGCGATCCTTGATGGTCTGGATGGTGCGCTCATACGACGCGCCGACGCGGTCCATCTTATTGACGAAACAAATGCGCGGCACGGCGTAACGATCCGCCTGGCGCCACACGGTCTCAGACTGCGGCTCCACGCCCTGCACCGCGTCGAAGAGAACGACGCCGCCATCCAGCACGCGCAACGAGCGTTGGACTTCGGCGGTGAAGTCAATGTGGCCGGGCGTGTCAATCAGGTTGATCTGATAGCCCTTCCACTCCGCGGAAACGGCCGCAGAGACGATGGTAATGCCGCGCTCGCGCTCCTGTTCCATCCAGTCGGTGACAGTCGTGCCGTCGTCCACCGAACCGATGCGATGGGTCTTGCCGGTATAGAACAGAATACGCTCGGTGGTTGTCGTTTTACCAGCGTCAATGTGGGCAATAATGCCGATATTTCGATACCGCTCCAGCGGATACTCACGAGCCATGATGGGAACTTCCTACCTTATTAAGGTTCTGGATTCAAAACTAAATTCGATAATGCGAGAAGGCGCGGTTGGCCTCCGCCATTTTGTGGGTTTCGTCGCGCTTGCGGATCGCGGAACCGGTCTCGCCGGCCGCGTCGATCAATTCCCCGGCCAGTTTATCGGGGAAGGATTTGCCGGAGCGTTCGCGCGCCGCGTCCAGGATCCAGCGCAGGGCCAGCGTGACGCGGCGATCGGAGGGGACTTCCATCGGCACCTGGTAAGTGGCGCCGCCCACGCGTCGCGGGCGAACTTCCATAGCCGGGCTGACGTTCTTGAGCGCGGCGTCAAAGACCTCGATGGGATTCTTCTGCGTCCGTTCCTTGATCAGGTCAAGGGTCTGATAGACAAGACGAGTCGCAAGGCTTTTTTTGCCTCGCGACATGATGTGAAGAATCATGGTCTGGAGATTGACATTGTTATAACGCAGATCCGGCGGGATGATGCGCTGTTCGGGTGATCCTCTTCGCATTGCGTCCTCTTCCTATTTTTATTTGGGGCGTTTGGCGCCGTATTTCGAGCGGCCCTGTTTGCGATTGGCGACGCCCGTCGTATCAAGCGATCCGCGTACAATATGGTAGCGCACGCCCGGCAGGTCCTTCACGCGGCCGCCGCGCACAAGCACCACAGAGTGCTCCTGCAATTGATGACCTTCGCCTGGAATGTAGGCGGTGACCTCGATGCCGTTGGTCAGACGCACGCGGGCGATCTTGCGAAGAGCCGAGTTCGGCTTTTTGGGAGTCATCGTGCGGACGACCGTACACACGCCGCGTTTCTGCGGCGCGCCGCCAGCCTGGCGGAAACGGCGCTGCTTGTACGAATTCAAAGTGAACTGCAACGCCGGGGCTTTGCTTTTCACTTTTTTGGTCTTGCGACCTTTGCGGATCATTTGATTGATTGTAGGCACTTTGCCTCCATCCGATTCACTTTCATTGCAAATTTGAACTGTGTTTTTCCAGAAAACGAGGCCATCCACAACTTGCCTGATGGCCTCATTCGATTAGTCGCCTATGGGGACGGGGGTCAAGCCGTCTTCAAAATGGCAACGGGGTGAAATTCTAACATGCGCTTACTTGCCCGTCAAGTTATTTTCTGCTTTTGGATGGGAGATTTTCTCCCAAACCCAACAGGCCGGTGTCCATCCTGGGCGGGTGAGTCTTCTCCTCATCCTTGCCAAACTTGACTACGTCGCCCGCTTCGCTGACCGCTTCCACCGCCAAGCCAAGGCTCTGCAACTCTTTCACGAGCACGCGGAACGAGGCAGGGATGCTCGGCTCTTCGATCGGCTCGCCCTTGACGATGGCCTCGTAGGTGTTGACGCGACCCTGCACATCGTCCGACTTAACCGTGAGCATTTCCTGGAGGGTGTAGGCCGCGCCGTAGGCTTCGAGCGCCCACACTTCCATCTCGCCGAAGCGCTGGCCGCCGAATTGCGCCTTACCGCCCAACGGCTGTTGGGTAACGAGGCTGTACGGGCCGGTGGAACGCGCGTGAACCTTGTCCTCGACGAGGTGATGCAATTTAAGAACAGTCATCACACCGACGGTGACGGGCTGATCGTACGGGAGACCGATCTTTCCGTCGCGCAACATTTGCTTGCCCAGGATCGGCATCGGGGAACCGGTCGCTTTCATGGCCGACTGAGCGGCGTCCAACACCTGCTCATCCGAAATTTTCTTCGTGATGCCCAGCGTTTCCATCCACAAGCGCAGGCAGGCGCGGACAGCGTAGAGATCTTTATCCGGATGGCGGCGGTGAATGGTTTCCTTTTCAAGGGCAAAGATGATATCCGGGTCGAAGCCGCGATCGCGCAACCACTCGCGAGCCGCGGAGATGCGGGCATAGTCCACTTCGTTGATGCGATACAGGTCATAGCGGCGCGCGCCCAGCCAGTCTTCCAGGTAGAGGCGGCGGACTTCATCGTCATCCTGGATGGACTCCGCGTCGTATTCCTGTTGCTTCAGCCATTCCCACGCCGCGGCGGCGGATTCCTTCCAGGCTTCATCCACGATCCAGGCGCGGGCGAGTTCCGCTTCGATCTCGGACTCAGACGCGCCGTCGAACACGGGCGTGAGGGCGCGGAAGCCCAGGCGCTTGGCGGCCCACCCAAGGTGAACCTCCAACACCTGGCCGATGTTCATACGACCCGGCACGCCGAGGGGATTCAAAATCATGTCAACGGGCGTGCCATCTTCGAGGAAGGGCATATCCTCCACCGGCACAACTTTGGAGACGACGCCCTTGTTGCCGTGGCGTCCGGCCATTTTATCGCCGGCGGTGATCTTTCGACGTTGCGCCACAGAGACGCGCACCATCATATCCACGCCCGCGGAGAGATCGGAGTTTTCCTCGCGGGTAAAGACCTTCACATCCACCACCTTGCCGCGTTCGCCGTGCGGCATACGCAGAGAGGTGTCTTTCACATCGCGCGATTTTTCGCCGAAGATGGCGCGCAGGAGGCGCTCTTCGGGGGTTAATTCTTTTTCGCCCTTCGGGGTGATCTTACCAACGAGGATGTCGTTCGGTCCGACTTCCGCCCCAATGCGGATGATGCCGTTCTCGTCGAGATCCTTGATCGCGTCCTCGCCGACGTTGGGGATGTCGCGCGTGATCTCTTCGGGGCCGAGTTTTGTGTCGCGCGCTTCCACCTCATACTTTTCGATGTGGACCGAGGTGAAGCGATCCTCCTGGACGAGTCGCTCGGAGATCAGGATGGCGTCTTCGAAATTGCCGCCTTCCCAAGAGATGAACGCGACGACCACGTTCTGACCGAGAGCCAGTTGGCCGCTTTCAGTGGAGGATGAATCGGCGATGATATCGCCTTTCTTGATAAGCTGGCCTTTGACCACCGCCGGGCGCTGATCTATACAGGTGGATTGGTTGGAGCGTTGATACTTCCGCAGGTAATACACCTTCGTTCCGCTTTTTTCCTTGACGGTGATGGTGGAGCCGGTCACGGAGACCACTTCCCCATCCGCTTCAGCGACGACTACCTGGCCGGAGTCGAACGCGGCGTGGTATTCCATACCGGTGGAGACCATCGGAATTTCAGGGCGCACAAGTGGGACGGCCTGGGCTTGCATGTTCGATCCCATCAGGGCGCGGTTGGCATCGTCGTGTTCGAGGAAGGGGATCAACGCGGCGCTGATGCCCACCACTTGATG
>CAZVAX010000150.1:0-5332 GCA_964625215.1 uncultured Anaerolineaceae bacterium
TCACCCTCGGCCCCTTCCCTGCAAGGGAAGGGGAGTCGTTGGAGTGAAGAGTGGCTTCCACGACTCCAACGGGCGTCTCGACGCGGATGACGCCGGGTTGGACTTGGCCGAGGTAGGCGAGGGAGGCTATGAGGCCGATGGCGCCGTGTCCGCACATGCCGAGGTAGCCGACATTGTTGAAGAAGATGACGCCGAATTGACAGGTCGGGTCGGCGGGGGGGACGAGGTACGCGCCGACGAGGACATCTGATCCACGCGGTTCGAGCAGGATGGTGCGGCGGAGGTGGTCGTGGTCACGTTTGAGGGCCGATAGCGCTTGGGCGACGGAACCCGCTCCGAGGTCGAAGGGAAGCGAGGGGATGAGGCGAGTCGGTTCGCCGCCGGTGTGGGAGTCGAGGAAGGGGATGCGGATCATGGGGGAGAGTCGAAGGTCAAAGGTCGAAAGTCAAATCGTTTTGAAGATGCGTTCGAAGTCGGCGCGGTCTTCGTCGGTGAGGGGCAACAGCGGGCGGCGGGCGAAGCCGACGGGGAGGCCGAGCAGTTCGCAGGCGTGTTTCACTTTTTGGAGGTAACTGCCGCTTTCGACGCTGCGGAGGAGCGGCATGAGTTTGTCCATGCGGGCGCGGGCGGTGACGAAGTCGTTGGCGAGCGCGGCTTCGAGGACGGCGTGATGCTGGCTTGGCGCGCAGGAGGCCGCGCCGCCGATCCACGCGGTGGAGCCCCAGAGGAAGTAGTCGAGGGCTTGGTCGTCGGAGCCGCAGATGATCTGGTAGCGGTCGCCGTAGCGGGCGCGCATGGCGTAGACGCGCGACATGTCGCTGGAGGCTTCTTTGATGCCGATGACGTGGGCGTATTTGGTGAGGCCGTCCATCACGTCGAAGCCGACTTCGGTCCCTGCGCGCCAGGGGAAGTTGTAGAGGATGATGGGGATGCTGACCGCTTCGGCCACGTCGGAGAGATGCGAGAGGAGTTCGCGCTGGGTGGGACGCGAGTACGGCGGGACGGCGACCATCAGCGCGTCGTAACCCATCCCCTCGGCGGCTTGCGAGTAGCGGATCACGTCGCGGGTCGCGCCGGAGTTAACGCCCGCAATGAGCGTGACGCGGCCTTTGTTTTTCTCTTTGACGAATTGGAAAATGTCGAGGCGTTCCTGGTCGCTCCAGGCGTAGACCTCGCCGGTGGTGCCGCCGGGGACGAGTCCGGCGATCTTGTTCGCGATCAGGTATTCGATGAGCTGTTCGAGGACGGGGTAGTTGATGGACTCGTCGGCGTGGAAGGGGGTGACGATGGGGGCGTAGATTCCGGTGAGGCGCATGGGAAACTCCAGTGATCAGTTTTCAGTAACCAGGTATCAGTGGGGGATTAGGTGAGGATTAGATTTTCAGCAGCCGCGGCGATCTTCGATAACGGTAAAACCGAAATTCGGTCTGCAAGTGGATAGGGCTGAATGCCAGGATACACCACTACCAGTTTATCCAATTCCAAATCCTGCATAGCCGTCCGCATGGACGAAGTGAGTTTCGGCGCGTCCATGCGCTTGCATTCCACGCCGATTCGTTTGCCGCTTTTGATCAAAAGCAAATCCAGTTCCGCGCCCGAGTGAGTTGCCCAGAAATAAGTTTCATCTGGCTGCACGACTTTGATGATCTCTTCGATAACATATCCCTCCCACGAAGCGCCCATGCGCGGGTGCAGATATAATTCGCGATCCGATTCAATACCGAGAAGGTAATGCAACAAACCCGTATCTCTAAAATAAATCTTGGGGGATTTGACCTGCCGTTTGCTCAAATTTGCATACCAGGGTTGGAGTTGTCGAATCATGAACAGATCCTGTAACAAATCCATATAGCGGCGCGCAGTGGTCTCTCCAATATTTAAAGTCCGCGCCGCCTCCGCTATATTCCAGATTTGCCCGTGATAATGGGCAAGCACACTCCAAAATCGGAAAAGACTGGTAGCTGGAATTTTGACACCGAACTGCGATACATCACGCTCGAGGAATGTGGATACAAAATTTACCCTCCATTCCAGGCTTTCCTCCTCCGTTTCCGCCAGAAATGAACGCGGAAAACCGCCGCGCAGCCAGTGGGTTTTCTGAGATTCATCCCCCACTTCTTCGAGGCTGAATCCGCCCATCCGAATCGTTGTGATTCGTCCTGCCAATGATTCTGATGATTGTTGCAACAAGGCAGGCGAGGCGCTCCCCAAAATCAAAAACCGCGCCGGCAATGGGTCGCGATCGCACAAGACGCGCAAGATGGGGAACAGATCGGGCCTGCGTTGTATCTCATCAATCACAACCACGCCGCGTAAATCTTGCAGGGCGGTCATCGGCTCATCCAGCAGCCGAAGATTGACCGGATTCTCCAAGTCGAAGTAATTGGAAGAGTGGGGCGGAACGATTTGGCGGGCGAGGGTGGTTTTTCCGCATTGGCGCGGGCCCAACAAAGCGACAACACGACCACGGTTGAGCGTGTCATTAATGCGTTTGAGAAGTTTGGCTCGTTCGATCATGTCTGTATTTTACCTTGAAAATCCACCACAAAGAGGAGGATTTTCAAGGTATTTTGCCTATTTAGCATTCCCCCACAACCCATACCCCGCGTTGCGACGTTCCTCACGCCGACGATGCTGTTCGTGGATCTCGGCCACGTGGACAACTTTCTCCTCAATCGCCGCCTCGAGCCAGAGACGTCCCTTCTCCGCGGTGGCGTGACTGCCCGCGCCGTACGCGCCTGTCTTGCTGTCATCGTCCCAGGGCGGATTGGCGATGAGACTGCCACCCTCGATCCAGTCCATGTAGTAATCGGGCGTGGACACGAAGTCGGTCTCATCCACCACGCGCTCCATGTGACACAGGTCGGGACGCAGGTGAAGCATGTACGAAGTCTCGAGTTCGCAGGCGTGACCCATCCCGCCGATGGGCGAGGTGCGATATTTGTCCAGCGCGACGGAACCAATTTTGCCCGCGGTGTGCAGGAACGCCGTGGCGCAGAAGATCCGTCGGTGACGCTCGCCCGCGTACTTGACGATGTTGACGAGGAAGGACATGTTGCCGCCGTGTCCGCTCATGAAGTAGAAGCGGTCGAAGCCGCGCGCGACGAGCACGTCAATGACGCCGAGCCAGAAATCCTCGAAGGCGCGTCCGCCCGCGTTGAGCGTCGCCGCGAAGGAGGAGCGATGTGTGCTGACGCCATACGGCATGACAGGCAGTGTGTACGCCTGCTCAGGGACTTTGTTCACTGTCCCTTGCGCGATGGATTCAATGATGATCGTGTCCACCGATAACGGAAGATGGAATCCATGTTGCTCTGTATGCCCAATCGGAATCACAATCACTTTCCCGCGCTCTGAATCGGGTGGCAACGTGTGTACCTGTGTACTTGTGTACGTGTTTACGTGTGTACGGAGTTGGGAATCGCCGAGGCCGAGGTCAATGCCTTGGGGAGTCAACGCGTACACACGCGTAAACCCATCGTCGCGGAGGGAGTCGAGCAAATTGCGGACGTACGCGGCGAGCAATGGCTCAGGAACAGCCAGTCCACTGCCGCGCCAGCCGAAGGGAAAGGACGGGAGAATGCCGAGGCGATTGGGATTCCCCAGTTGCGCGGCGAGTTTCTCAGAGTCGAAAGAGGAGCCAAGCGGCAGGACGAGGGGAACGTCGCGAGGAAGGTCGGCGACTTCAGGCCAGGTTAGGTTTTCGTAGGGGAAAAATTCGGTCATGGGGAAACTCCATTCTTTCGGTAAAACCGAACCGCGTCCTCAAAGTTTTCATGAAAGCCATCCAGCCAGGCTTCGATGAAGGGACGCGATTCGAAGAGAGGAAGCAAATCAACAGCCAGGTCTTCCTTGCGGATATGCTGGATTTTTTCCTGTAACTCACCCAATGCAGATTGGGGTGTGTACATTTTCCTGCCGTCGCTTGCCAGTTTTTCTTTCAAGGGTTCGATTCGCTTTTGCATGAACCAGAGCAGGTCGTAAAAATCCCTGCCCTTGAGAGTCGCGCCGCGGCCGCGCTGGAAGTTTCGTTCGAGGCAGGCGATGATCTTTCCAGCCATCATTGTTTCGAGGGAAAAGTGCGCGGGGACAATGCTCCGCCCATAATACAAGACGGGCGTTTTCTTGACGACTGCGACCTGCTTGTGATGTGTCACTTCCATTTTCAGATGAAGCGCTTCCGTGGGCGTGTTGGATAAGCCCAGGGCGTTCAAAATGGGAAACTTGAGCGTGATACGCAAAATCCCGTTGGAGGCCTGTTGGGTTTTGACCGTCGCTTCGGGGTAGCCCTGTGTTTTGTGGAAGAAGGCCAGCGCGTCGTCGGGGAGATGGGTGAGGTCTATACCGTGGCCGTTGTCCAAGTCGAGGTCTTCGGAGAGGCGGTTGAGTCCGTAGACAACGTGCAGGCACGTCCCGCCGTAGAAGTTCAAGCCGCGGTAGATGGGATGGTTGTAGAGGAAATCCAACGCAGCAGCCTGCAACGCGGACTTCAACAGAATCCGCCTGGTTTCATTTGCCAGGAGCGGATCCTTCTCTGCCAGAACATGCTGGAGGGATTGGATCAGGGTCGCCATACGTTTCTCCTCAAATTGTCGGCAACCAACTCCATCTTGCGGACGCCGCTCTGCTCGACGTGGGAGAAAAACTCCGAGATGGCCGCGCCCGCCACATCGTCGAGGTTGAGGCGCAGTTCGTCGGCAAGATCAAAGTTGGAAGCGCGAAGCACGTTTGACAGCGGGCGCAGGTAAAGAAAGTCAAACAGGGCTTTTGCCAATGTGGCCTCGGCAAACTGGACGCCGAAATAGTCGGAGATGGTGAAGCCGTGATAGAGGTCGGCGCGCAGGTGGCGATACCAGAACGTCCCGATGGAATTCACGATCCGCCGCGTGTTTTTGGCTGTGATCGCCGTGACAGGATAGGTGACTTCGGTGAGGAGGTTGTGTTTCTGGAGAATGTATTCGAGGGAGAGGTAGGATTGCGGCAGGATGATGGCGCTGACGGCCGCGGAGAAGGCTGCGTCGTTTCGACGCTGTTCGTAAAACCGCCGCGTCATGTAGACGCCGTTCTTCAATTGGATGAGGTGTCCCGCCTTGACCCAACGATGGAGCAAGAGGCGCGCCTGCTCGGCCTTCGAAATGTCGGCGGCCTGCTTGAAGCCCTCGATGGTGAAGTAGGGGATTCGTTCGAACGGCTGGAGAAGGGTGGTTTTCATTTGTATCGGATAGTTATCGTTTATTGATAATTATCCGATATAAAGTGATTTTAGGCAAGCGCCACTTTTTGGTAGTCACCCTGTTGGGTGTGGTTGAAATAAGGTATAGATAGGCAAACT
>CAZVAX010000151.1:0-5224 GCA_964625215.1 uncultured Anaerolineaceae bacterium
TCCTTTGTCAGCGCAATCATTATATGCGCTCAAAGGGTTTTGAGATAGTTTCTTAATCCCCAATTCAGAGAAATACAGTATGATGAAACGAATTAATTATAAGGAGTTTTACGCGCATGGAATTATCCTCTGGCAGTGTGAATAACAAAACGTATTTGATCGTCATCGCTGTGGTCGCGGCCTTATGCTGCGCCTGTTTGCTGATGGCGGGCGCGCTTGGCGTAGTGGTTTATGAGGGAATGGGAAACGCCGCTGAAACCGTCGCCCCCGTTCTCACGCCCTCGCAGGATGGAGGCGAAACTGACCCGCCCACCGCGGTTCCCGCCATCACGAGTTCGCCTGTCAGCGAGGCGCTCTCCGCCGCCGACACCCTCGAGGCGCTCAAAGCGGCCCTGGTTCCGGAGAACGATCCATATGATCTGTCTTGTCGTTTGCGAGGATTGTGCAATGTCCCCACCACGCTGACGCCTCCCGCCGCGCCGTTGCAAGTGGGCGCGAAACAAAAGATTTGGGCGGTGAATGTGGATACGAATGTCCACTTCCAAATAGACGCCACGCTTCGCTACATCACCGCGCACGCGTATTTCTGGGCGCAGGATGGGTTACAGTACAACGAAGGCGAAATGAGGCGATTGATGGAAACCTTCGAGAACCAGATCTACCCGACCGACCGGGAATTTTTCGGAAGCGAGTGGACTCCCGGCGTGGATGGGGACCCGCACATTTACATTGTGTACACGCGCGGCACGGGACCGTCGAATGCGGGATACTTTGCTCCGTCCAATCAATTGAATCCGCTGGTTCACGAATACGCCAATGGTCATGAGATGTACTTCTTCAACGCCGATAATGTGAACCTCGCCTCGGAGGAAACGTACGCCACATTGGCGCACGAGTTCCAGCACATGATTCACTCGAGTCTCGACCGCAACGAAACCTCCTGGATCAACGAGGGATTTTCGATGCTGGCCGAATTTCTAAATGGGTATGCCGTGAATTTTGACCGGTATTACGTGATGGATCCCGATCTGCAATTGACGGATTGGGGCTTGATCCCCGGCCAGAATGGCCCGCATTACGGACAATCCTTCCTCTTCCTGGCGTACTACCTCGACCGGTTTGGCGAGGAGGCCACCCAGGCCCTGGTCAAGAGTCCGGAAAACGATATAACCAGTGTGGATGGCGCGCTGGCGTCGCTCGACATCACCGACCCGATCACCGGTCGTCCCATCACCGCCGACGATATTTTCGTGGATTGGGCGGCGGCTCTCTTCCTGCATGATGGCTCAGTGGGAGACGGGCGATACGCGTATCACAACTACCCCGCGGCGCCTCAACCGTGGCCGACCGAAACGATCTACGACTGCCCCACGTTCAGCCCGCTTGCGACAACCGTCCATCAATACGGCATAGACTACATCAACGTGGAATGTATCGGCGATTTCACCCTGCGCTTCGAAGGCGCCACGATGACTGCCCTCCTGCCTGAAAAAGCGTATTCCGGCGACTACGCCTTCTGGTCCAACAAAGGCGACGAATCGGATATGACCCTGACGCGCGAGTTCGATCTCACCGGCGTCAGCGGCCCGGTCATGCTTTCGTACTTCATGTGGTATGACCTCGAAACGGATTACGACTATCTCTACCTCGAGCTTTCGGAAGACGGCGAGCGTTGGACGATTTTGGAAACCCCCTCGGGTCGTCCTGAGTCGCTGGATCCCTCCGGCAACGCGTATGGCTGGGCCTACAACGGTCAGAGCAATGGATGGATTCAGGAGCAGGTGGATCTCTCCGCGTATGCCGGAAAGAAGATTCAGATCCGCTTCGAATACATCACCGACGCGGCCGCCAACGCCGAAGGTTTCCTGCTCGATGATGTGAGGGTGGAAGCCATTGGCTACTCCACCGACTTTGAGACCGACGACGGCGGTTGGGTGGCGGCGGGTTTCGCGCGCGTCGGCGCTACCCTTCCGCAGATCTTCCGCCTCGCGCTCATCATCCAGCGCAACGGCCAATCCATCGTTCAGAACATCGCGGTCAACCCCGACCAGACTGCCGACATTCCGCTCTCCCTCCAACCCGGCGACTCGGCCACATTGATTGTCACGGGCGTCACGCGCTTCACGCGCGGCCTGGCGAATTATTCAATCGCGATTCGGTAACGCAAGCGTACAAACCCGGTTTCTCCGAGAAACCCGGTTTGTGCGTGTCGAGAAAGGAATCCATGTCCACTGCTCCCCAATCCCAAGTCTTGAACATGAACGACCTGGTCGCGTACCAGGACGGTTCCGTTGTCAGCCGCCAGATCACGAAAGCCGACGCGGGCAACGTCACCCTATTCGCTTTCGACGCCGGACAGGAACTGAGCGAACATACCGCGCCCTACGACGCCCTCGTTCACATCTTGGACGGGGAGGCGGAGGCGCGCCTCTCAGGCGTTCCCTACCTCCTGGCCGCCGGCGACGCGATCATCATGCCGGCCAACATCCCGCACGCGCTCAAGGCCGTGACGCGCTTCAAGATGTTGTTGACGATGGTGAGGGCGTAAATACGTAAACACGTAGGACAGGCACATAAGTAAACGCGTCACGTGTTTACCTGTGTGCTTCCTCCCCATGAACTGCTACTATCACCCCGATCGCTCTGCCATTGGACTCTGTAAACATTGCCAGCGCGGGCTATGTGTGGACTGCGCCGCGCAAGTGGATGAGATGCTGGCGTGCAAAGATCGCCACGAGGCTCAAGTACGCGCGCTGAACCGGATGACGGAGCGTAACCTGTTGACCGCGGCGCGCACGGGCGCGAACTATCGCCGCAACGCGTGGTTCTATCTTCTAACCGGACTGCTGTTCGCGGGGTTCGGAATCTACCAAGTCCGCTGGATGGGATTGCAGGGGATCTTTCTCCTTCTCATCGGCCTCTTCCTCCTCTACGCGGGCGCGGCGAATTATTGGGAGAGCCGTAAATTTCGAGAAGAGTGAAGGGGGGATACACGTATCAAGTGCACACGTAAACGCGTGTTACCTGTATGCCTGTGTACTATCCCTACTTGCCCACCGGATGCCGCAACACCGTCTTCAACTTCGACGGGTCGGCCTTGCGCGGGTCGCCGAGGTAGATTTCGTGGTGTTTGCCGCCCGCCGGGCCGACTCGATCCTGATAGCCCTCGTTGGCGGCGAAGTCGAGCATGGTTTTGAGCGTGGCCGGTTCGGTGGCGTAGGGACCGACGTGCATCATCTGCACGGACAGTCCCTCCTCGAATTTGTCGAGCCGCAGTTTTGCCAGGGAGGGGGAGTCGCCGCGCTTCTTGCGGACCTGCCCCAGTCCCTCCGCGAAAATATCGGATGTGACCACATCGGGCATCAGGATCATCAGCGTGTAATGCCAGTTGTCCTTGACGGTGATGTCGAACTTGCCATCCGTCACCCACCACAGTCCCTCCAGCGCCATGACGGGATAATCCACGGCATTGGTCTTGCGCTTCTTCAACATGAATTTGAGCGTGTACGAGATTCCATACAGCGCCTGTGTCGCTTCGGCGAAAGCCGGTGACTTACCCGGCTCGCTACCTTTTTCAATCGCGCCGTCAATCATCGCGAATTGGAAGCGCGGAACTTTAACGATCTCCGGCTTCTTCGCGGAGGGTTGATAGAACGCCTTGAGTTCTTTTTTCAAATCCAGCGTTTTCATTTCGGCCTCCGGTTTGAGTATCAGTACTTCACGAAAGCGCGTATTAGGCGGTCTCTACCGCCGTATTTGCGCAAGAGAGCGCAAATTACGCGTGACCTTCGTGATCTACTGAGTATACACGTAAACAGGTATACAGGTGTTTACGTGTACCTGTTTACTCTCTCATTCTCCCATCACCTGCGCCACCAACTCCCTGCCGCGCGGACGGTTATCGAAATCCACGTACACGATCTGTTGCCACGTGCCGAGCGTGAGACGTCCTTCCACGAATGGGACGGTTAGCGACGGGCCGAGCAGGGCGGCGCGCGCGTGGCTGTGGCCGTTGCCGTCGCCCCAGCGCGCGTTGTGCGCGTACTCGCGGTTCGATGGCAGAATTTCCTCGAACAGCCGCCGCAGGTCGCTGACGCATCCGCTCTCGAATTCGAGGGTCGTCACCGCGCTGGTGGACGAGGGACAGAAGATCGTCACAATCCCGTTCTCTAGTCCGCTCTTTGAAACCGCCGCGCTCACCTGCGGGGTGATGTCTTGCACATCCGCGTTGCCCTTCGTGTGAATGGAAATGGTTTGTGTGTGTACTGGCATGTTGATCCTTTCTGTACACAAGTAGACACGTACACAGGATTGACGTGACTACCTGTCTACGTCCCTTTATGAATAACATCCACCCCATACCTCTCCTGCAACGCGTCCACCGCCTCTTGCAACTTGCGCGACTTTTCGCCGCCGTCGTCCCACAACGAGAGTTGACGCACGGGCTGGCCGAGTCCGCTCACGCCCACGCCGATCAGTCGCACGGATTGTCCGCTTCGTCGCGCGGACCTCAGCAGGGCCAGCGCGGCCGAGGCGATTTCCGCCTCCTGGTCGGTGGGTTGGGGGAGGGTGGATTGGCGCGTCAGGGTGGTGAAATCGGGCCAGCGCAATTTGAGTTTGACGGTTTTCCCGGCCAGGTCATTTTTCCGAAGTTGCTTCGCCACATCCGAGGCTTGCTCGCGCAGGGTCTTCTCCAATGTTTTGTCGTCGCGGACATCGCGCGAGAAGGTGGTCTCCTGGCTGATGGACTTAGTCTCATGCTCGGTGACGACGGGTCGCTCGTCAATTCCGCGCGCGTGACGCGCGAGGTCGCGGCCATGTTCGCCAAAGAGAGAAACCAGGTTCGATTCGGGCCAACTGGCGATGTCGCCGATGGTGTGGAGGCCGAGACTCGCCAGCCGCGCCGCGGTCTTCGGGCCGACGCCCCACAACATGTCGGCGGGGAGGGGCGCGAGGAAGGTTGCCTCTTCGCCCGGCGGGACGATAGTCAGCGCGAAGGGGGACTCGCCCTTCAATTTGCGTTCTCCGCTCAGCGCGGCTTTTTTGCCTACTTCTGTCGCGATCTTCGCCACGAGTTTGTTCGACGCGATCCCGATGGAGGAGGATAAACCCAAATCGTCGCGGATGCCCGCTTGGAGGTCGCGCGCGACGCGTTCGAGGGGGCCGGGAAGGTCCGAGAGGTCGAGAAAGGCCTCGTCAATCGAAATCTGTTCGAGCAGGGGAG
>CAZVAX010000152.1:0-5110 GCA_964625215.1 uncultured Anaerolineaceae bacterium
GCTATGCTCTGGTTTCGCAGGTTGGCTCAGAGTACCTTTTGAGATAATTTCTTATTTCCAATGGCGCTGATTTTCATCACGAGCCCTGTACTGGTGATCTCAGTTTCCTCCATGCCGGCTCCCAGAAGTTGTAGAGACTTGTCAATAAGAAGTGTATCTTCCACCTCGTATCTCCCTGGGCCGAGAACTATCGCCGCTCCACTTGGGGCATTGGTGATTGCCTCGCCAAGGGTGGAATAATCGCCATTTCCATCGGCTTTAACTTGAATAGTAGCGGTTGGAGACCAAGATGGTGTTGGCTCCGGAAGAGGGGGTGGCGTAGACGCTGGGCTACATCCCAATAAACAGCTGGTGGTAAACATTAATATGACAATATTTGCCAATTTGAAAAACATGTTTCCTCCTGGCCTGCTGGCGGGCGCAGATGTTACTTCCAATTAAGCGTGAGAATCCTCGTTGTCCACTATATACAATCATCAACAGTATTATTCCTGCGCCTCGCCAATTAGATCGAGGAAATACTCCAATTTCTCACCTGTTGGAAATTCTTTTTTCCAATAGTTTCGCCAAAAACCGAAGTTAAAACCGAGTTGGCAGAATTCACCAAACCCGATTTTCGCTTGTGCGACTTTAGCGATTTCTTTATTTGTCCTGACGCCAGCCGCGACAAAGAATCCAATGCCAAATAGTATGGCTAACGCACTAAGAAGGAACTCAGGTATAGCGCCTACCGGAATCCCCATAAACCAGACTACCAAGATGATGAGGGCGGGAACTAAATAGGGGAATGACGCGCGCGCACTCGCTTTTGAAATCTTCATCGCGGTCTGATAATAATCGGCATAGATGTTCTCGATGTCGTGCTGGCTTTTACTGGTCATTGCGCCCTCCGATTTTTGAAGACTTCTTGATGTGGCGATTCCGTCCATATTTTTAGAATATCCGTTTCTAGATTCGATGAGGAGCCCGATAATTCCAACTGCCGAATCAATAACTAGAGCAATTCCCGCCATCCATAACCCGGCTGCGATAGCATCTCGATAATTTAAACGAAGGATATCTTGGTGGATGATCAAACCCAATCCTCCCCCTCCCAAGAAACCGTATTGGGCCGTAATAACCACAGATAACACTGCAAGTGAACGGATCCATGAAACGCGGAATCGAGCGACTGAGAACCCACCCAAAGAAATTCGATAGATTTGCACGGTGAGTATTACGGCGCATAGGAAGATCGCATAAGCGACGCTGGTTACGCCGGTCGCCATTCCCAAACCGAAAATACGCAGGGGAATCATCGGCGCCAAATTGAGAATAAAGACAGCGGCAATAAAAGTGCGCCAAGGAATAAGCGCGAATAGATGCCTATGTTTGAAAGTTGGCGGGAAAAGCCTGACCGAAAAAACAGCAATGACATAACCGACCCCCATGCCGGCGATCATTCCAATCAACCAGCCAAGCAACGTTATTATGAGGTGATCGAGAATACTGTCAACTAGCATACTGCAATCTCGGGCGCGACCCGACCCAATTCAACCAGATATTTCACAAGGTTTTTTGTTAGGTAAAGATATCCCCTTCGAGAAATGGTTTCGCGTCACTCTTTGCCATTTGTATTATACAACTTTCCGCGCTCAATTTCATAAGCATTTTCAAGGACGCAACCTTTGCGCTGCCCCCATAAAATTACCTATGCCCCGCTCCGACCAAGGCATCTCCCATGACCGTTACATGCTCACTCCGCCACAATCGTAAACTCATGCGTCGTGACCTCCCCCGGCCCATACAAATCAGGTTCGCCGTCGTGGTCCGAGTCGTAGCCGTCGGTCACTTGCTCATCCAAAATGAATGTCACGGAGGCGGTATGCGTACCGGCGCGGAGCGGACCGACATACGCTTTGTAAAACACGCCGTAAAATTCCGGCTCGGGCGAACCGCAGGGAATATTGGAAAATGGGACAACGGGTTGCTGCACGCCATGTACTGGTTCGCCATCCAGAAGGAGATTGATGGCCAGATGTTGGGCGTTTTGTTTTGCCAGGTCTTTTCCAACCGCGCCCCAGGCTCCGTAATGCAGTTCGAGCGGCGTATCGGCTGGGACGGTGTATGTCGCGCCGCAGAGCATCCGAAGAAAAAGAATGCGCGGCGTGGGAGTTCGGGTTGGCGGTGGGACCGTCGCGGTTGGAGGGGCGGCGGTGGGCGAGGAGGTGGGAACAGACGTGACCGTCGGCGGCAGAGGCGTGGGCGCGCAAGACGCCAAAACAAAGGCGAGCGAAACGAAACAAATCACAATTGGTTTCATCGCATCGAACTCCTGAACGAAGCCGCCCGATATGGAGCAGTCCCCTCCAATGAGTGTCGCGAGTCACTTCGTTACTTCCTCGCTCGCCTCATCCAAGGCTTTGACCTGCTCCTCGGTCAACTTCCATCCCAGCGCGCCGGCATTTTGCTGGGCCTGTTCGGCGTTCTTCGCGCCTGGGATGGGCAGCGTCCCTTTGCAGATACACCAGTTCAGCGCCACCTGCGCGTTCGACTTGCCGCCGTGATCCTGTCCGATCTCGGTCATCAGTTTGAGCAGGGACGGGAGTTTCGGCAGCGTGTTCCCAAACATCGCCGCGCGTGGGCCGGGCGGGAGTTTCTCGGGGGAGTATTTCCCGGTCAGGTAACCTTTCGCCAGAGGGGAGTAGGCGATGACGCGAATGCCGAGCTCCTTGCAGCGGCCAAGCAGTCCGTTCTTTTCAATCGTGCGATCCAGCAAATGATATTCCACCTGGTTGGAAGCCAGCGGGATTTCGTGACGGGCGAGTGTGGTGTAGGCGCGCAGGGTTTGGTTCGGGTCGAAGTTCGAGACGCCCACCGTACGCGTCAGCCCCTGCTTGACGGCCTCCGCCATCCAGTCCATGGCGCGCTCCGGCGAAAGGACCGGCGACGGCCAGTGGATTTGGTACAGGTCAAGTTGCTCCAGCCCGAGGCGTTCAAGGCTGTGACGCAGGGCGCGCAACAACGATGATTTGGTTTGCCGCCAGGGATAGGGAAAAAATTTCGAGGCGATCAACACGGGCTGTTCTGTGGTTTTGAGAAACTCCCCCAAATAACTTTCCGACTTTCCCATGCCATATGCCTCGGCGGTGTCAATGAAGCGGATCCCTTCGCTGAGCGAAACATCGAAGACCGCGCGGATGTCTTTTTCGTTATGGGTCTGTCCAAAACTCCACATCACCTTGTCGCCAAATTGCCAGGCCCCCAATCCAAATTCGATGGCGTGCAGAAAACGGATTTCGTTGCTGATTTCGGTCATGTCATATCCTTGTTGAGAAGTCGAGTGATTTTACCACCGACGGGGGAGGGTTTATAATTCCGACATGCCCACCGTCCGATTCCCCGCCGCGATGAAATACTACACCGAGGATCACAGCGAGCTGACCGTCTCCGCTTCGACCGTCCGTCAAGCGGTCGAGGCCGTCTCGGAGCGTTACCCCCAACTGCGCGCCCACGTCTTCGACGCCGAGGGCAACATCCGCCGTCACTTCAACATCTTCGTCAACGGCCAGCACATCCGGGAACTCAACGGCGTGGACACCCCCCTCAACGAAACCGACAAAGTCATCCTCATGGCCTCCGCCGCGGGCGGATAACCGTGTCAGGTGCGAAGTGTCACGTACCAGATCCCACCCGGTACTCACCACTTGACACCTGGCGCCTGAAACCTGACACCTGGCACCTGAAACCTGACACCTGGTACTGGAACACATGACACTTTCTCACGACGAAATCCTCCGCTACTCCCGCCACCTGCTCATTCCCGAAGTCGGCCTCGCCGGCCAACAGAAACTGAAAGCCGCCTCCGCGCTCGTCATCGGCACGGGCGGACTCGGCTCGCCGGTCTCGCTCTACCTCGCCGCGGCGGGCGTCGGTCGCATCGGCATCGTGGACTACGACGTGGTCGACTCGACCAACCTCCAGCGCCAGGTCATCCACGGCACAAGCACCATCGGCAAACTAAAAGTGGAGAGCGCGCGCGACCGTCTGCTTGATCTCAACCCCGCCATCCAGGTGGACGCCTACAACGAGCCCTTCACCTCCGCCAACGCCATGCGCATCGCCCAAGACTACGACCTGCTGATAGATTGCACCGACAACTTTCCAACCCGCTATCTCACCAACGATCTGTGCGTTTTCCTTGGCAAGCCCAACGTTTACGGCTCCATCTTCCGCTTCGACGGGCAGGCCAGCGTCTTCTACGCCGCGCAAGGCCCGTGCTATCGCTGTCTCTTTCCCGAGCCGCCCCCGCCGGGACTCGTCCCTTCCTGCGCGGAGGGCGGCGTGCTGGGCGTACTTCCCGCCACCATCGGCAGTATCCAGGCCACCGAAGCCCTCAAACTCCTGCTCGGCATCGGCGACACCCTCGTGGGCAAACTCCTGCTCTACAACGCCCTCGACCTGTCCTTTGATTTCGTGACCCTTAAAAAGAATCCCAAGTGCCGCGTCTGCGGCCCGAATGCGGACGTGACCGAATTGATTGACTACGAGGCCTTCTGCGGCGTCCCGGGCCACGATCGCGGCGACGAGGGTTCTGCTGGTGTGGACTGGGACATCACCGCGCCTGACCTCTCCTCCCGCCTCGGACTCAACTCGGGCCTGCTCCTGCTCGACGTGCGTGAATCTCACGAACTGGCCATCTCCGCCCTCCCCGGCGCCACCAACATCCCCCTCGGTCAACTCGCCGCGCGCCTCTCCGAACTCGACTCGGCGCGCGAGATGGTCGTCTTCTGCAAAGCCGGGACTCGCTCCGCCCGCGCGCTGGAACTTCTGGTCAGCGCGGGGTTCAAGAAGGTCAAGAATCTGAAAGGCGGCATCAATGCCTGGGCGAGGGAAGTGGATACGACTCTCCCCATCTATTAGTTTTGTGTTTGGAAAGTTGAAGATTGCAGGTTAGAATTGCGTTGTTGTTTGATTGGACCGCCCGTTCACCAAGGCCGATCCGAAAATACATCTCCAGGGAGAATGCTCATGCCAACCAAACGAAAAATGCGCGTCTTTCTTTGCCATGCCTCACAGGACAAGCCCATCGTCCGCGACTTGTACAAACGTTTTACCGCCGTACCTTGGA
>CAZVAX010000153.1:0-4917 GCA_964625215.1 uncultured Anaerolineaceae bacterium
TAGAACTGCTCCAAGAACCTCACATCGTTACCCCAGAAGTAACGGATGTCTTCGATGCGGTAACGCAGCATGGCCTGGCGTTCGGGTCCCATGCCGAAGGCGAAGCCCGTGTAATGCTTCGGGTCGTAGCCGCCGTTCATCAGCACGTTGGGATGCACCATGCCGCAGCCGAGAATTTCCAGCCAGCCCGAGCGCTTGCAGACCGAACAGCCTTTGCCGCCGCAGACGAAACACTCCACGTCCATTTCGGCGGAGGGTTCGGTGAACGGGAAGTGGTCGGCGCGGAAACGGACGCGCGCGTGCTGACCGAACATGCGGCGGGCAAAGTCGGTCAGCGTGCCTTTCAGGTCGGCGAAGGTGATGTTCTCGCCGACGGCGAGTCCCTCCACTTGATTGAATTGAATCTCCGAGCGCGCCGTGATCTGCTCGTAGCGGTAGCACATGCCGGGCAGCGCGATACGGATCGGGGGCGGATTGGCCGGGTCGGGCGCGGCCGCTACGGCGTCACGCATGGCGCGGATCTGTCCGGGCGAGGTGTGCGTCCGCAGCAGGATCGGATTGTCGCCGCGGCCTTCGGTCTCGACGTAGAAAGAGTCCTGCATTTCGCGCGCGGGGTGATGCAGGGGGAAGTTTAGGAACTGGAAGTTGAACTCGTCGGTCTCGACCTCGCGCGAGGTGTAGACTTGAAAGCCCATCTCCGCCAGAATGTCGAGCATGCGGCGCAACTGGACGGTGGACGGGTGCAGGCGTCCGCGCGGCGCGGGACGACCAGGCAGGGTCACATCCAGTTGCTCCTCTTCCAGCGACTTGGCCAACGCCGCGTCTTTGACGGCCTTCGCGCGCTCCTCGAACGCGGACTCCAGCGCGACTTTGACTCGGTTCGCGGCCTGACCCACAGCGGGCTTCTCCTCTTTGGAGAGTTTTCCCAGCCCCGCAAAAACCTGCATGAGCGGCGAATTGCGCCCGATGTGCGCGGTCTTCCACGCCTGCAACGCGTCCTCGGTCTGCACCGAAGCGAGCGCGTCCAGCGCGGCTTTCTCGATGTCGTTTAACTGATCCATGACAACCTCCAGAGAGTAGAGAGTAGAGAACAGAGAGTAGTGACTGCTCTCTACTCTCTAATCATCTTCGCTCTCAAACAAAAATCTCCCGTCCACAAATGGGACGGGAGACGGTTCCCGCGGTACCACCCAAGTTAATCGCACTCGCCGTTTAAGGCTCGCGATTCGCTTTGCGCCGACCAACATCGGCTCTCCTGATAACGTTGGAGTTACGGTTCGGACTACGCAACGTGACACGTGGAACTTGGAACGTGACACGTTTTCCCCCGAACGGCTCGAGAGGGAACTTCGACTGGGTTCGACCGAGCGCACGTTTCAGCGATGGTGCGCCTCTCTGGCGGAGTTCGCCAGTCTACTTTCCTCTGTCATGGCCTTTGATTGGCTCGCCTGTTGGCTTGAATTATCTGCAAAAACGGCGGGATGTCAAGGAGAAGAAATGGGACGCGGATGAACGCTGAAAACGCGGATTTTTCTTTTCTCATCCGCGTTCCTCCGCGCTCGTCCGCGTCCAACTTAATTCAAAACCTCGATATTCGGCAGCAACGGGATGCGGTCAATCAAGTCCGCGAAATCCTTGTCGGTCACTTCGGATTGTGGTTTGTCCATCAGCGCGAGTAACGTGGCTTCCATCACGTTCGTGCCGAAGGAGCGACCTTCCAGCCGCGGCGTGACGGTGACGAGGATGTGCAGGTTGCGTTGCTTCAATTCTTCCACGTTCTTCGATGTGGTCGTGTTGGTGACGATGATCTTGCCGGTCAGGTCATCGGGCATGAACTGGCGGATCTGGATGAAGTCGCCGCCGAGGACGACCGCCTGTTTGTAGTACTTGTCCCATTTGGGTTGCGGCGGTTTGTCCTGCTCGGAGCCGAGGGCGTAGAACCAGGTGAAGGGAAGGTTGGTGATAACAGGCAGAAGTATGGCCGCGATGACGCGCACGGTGGAAAGTTTCTTCACTGCAAACGGCATACCCAGCGCGAACATGAAATCACCGAAGGTCATATCCAGGCCCGCGTCCACCATGGCTTCGCCCATGCCGTAACGATCCACGGCGGTGGTGAGCAGGGCCGGCATGCCCTTGAGAGTCTTGTTCTCTTTTTCGTTGAGATGTTTTTCGAGAGCCTGGAAGGCGCGCCGTTCGAGCAGACCCTTGACCCCGTTGCCGTCGCCGATCTTGCTGATCTTCACCGCCCGGCGGATGCGACTCACGTCGCGGAAATAGTAACGCTTCTTGCCCACCCGCAAAAAGAATTCCACGCCGCCGACGCCGAACGCGTCCACCTTGCCGTCCATGCCGGCGTAACGTTGCACGGCCTTGTCGAAATCGCCGTCCGTGCCTTGACGCGAGAGCTCGCACTCCTGCCCCAAAAAGGTGTGCCGCGTGGTGTGGTCACGCGAAGACGAACCCACACTGATCGAAAGGATCTTCTTCACCTGCGCCTCCTCAAAAATATTGTTGGGGCGGATCGGTTGGGGCGGACCTGCGTGTCCACCCGATGCAAGGGCAGTCACGTCGGACTGCCCCTACGGGTTACCGAATACCGCTGTCGAACGTGACTATTATATTGGTAAATTGGTCGGGGACAACGGTGAAAGGCACGTCTGGCGCGGACGGGACCGGGCGTGCGGCGGGGATGTATGGATGCAGGATGTATTCCCCCGGTGGAAGATTGACCGCGAACTTGCCCTCCGTGTCGGTTTGGATACGCGTCACTTCCTGACCCTCGAGGGTGAGAACTATCAATGTGGTTTGGTACGGCTGGTCGGGGCAGGGACTTTCTGTCTGCATCACCGGACACATCGGACCGATGAGGGCTTGTCCTTTCACGCCGCTAGTGAGAGGTTCATAGGGGTCGTTGACTTTCGGTCCACAGGCCGCTAGGAGGAACACAAGCAAACTGAGGAAGATCGTTTTTTTCATGGGCTATCTCCTGTTCAGTTTTGACTCCGGGCGCAATCCAAATGTTCCCTACTACAGCAACAAGTTAAATCCGTAAGGCAAATTGCCAATTTGCTGAACGCAATTTAGCAAATTGCGCTACAAGTTAACCTGGTTGCCGTACTACGGCGAGGGCGTTTGGGTGGGAGATGGCGCGGCGGTGACCGTGGGTGTTGCGGTGTAAAGGAAGGGCGCGTCGCCCCACCAGGGCAGGAAGCGCGGGAAGTAGCGGGGATCATCAACAATGTCGGTCTCTTTGATCTCACAGCGTTGCAGAACAAAAAGGTTGGTGGACCCCTGCTCCCAGCGGAAACCGGTGGCGCCCATTCCCGCGATGTAACCTGCAAACTTGACATAGTCCACTTCGGCGCTGCCCACGTTGCCGAAGGGATAAGCGAAGGTGAGGATGGGAACGCCCAACAATTCCTGGAGTTTTTCGCGCGAGTCTACAATCTCCTCGCGCAGGCGGTCGGGGGTAAGGGTGGTTAGTTCGGCATGGGTGAGGCTGTGACTTCCCACTTCCCAGCCCGCGGCGGCCATTTCCTTGATCTGGTCTATGCTCATGTAGTTCTCTGTATCAATGAAGTAATACGGAATATACAATACGCCGGTGAAGCCATATTTTTGCATGATGGGAAACGCGACGGTGTAGTTGTCGAGGTTGCCGTCGTCGAAGGTGATGATGATGGGACGCGGGGGCAGGTCGGCGCCGCGCGTGATCGCGTCCACGAGCATGGTGGTGGTGATGGTGGTGTATTCCCAGTCGTGCAGGAGTTTGAGCTGTTCCTCGAAGCGCGCCGCGGAGACGCGGTAGTTGCTCACGATGGGATCCGCTTCGATATGATGGTACATGAGGATCGGCACGCTGACGGCGTCCGGGCCTTGGTGAACCCAGGTGGGGGTGGGGATCGGAGAGGGGGTGAACGTCGGGGTTGAGGAGAGAGTCAGAGAGGGCGAGGCCGTTTGGGTCGGAGGAGGAAGCGGCGAAGCGGTCGCGGAAGCGAGGGAGGTGGAGGTTGGCGCGGGCGCGGCGGAGACGAATCCGTTGCATCCGGCGAGGAGCAGGCTAAACGCTAAAAGGAGAAGCGGGAATTTTGTTTTCATAGGAGTCGGCGCATTGTACCCCAATCCATTTCTGCGTGAGCGGGTTGATCGTCGAGTTCTAACGATTGCGTTCCCAGATGACGCGCAGGCCGTCGAGGGTGAGCCAGGGCGCGATGATGTCAATCACATCCGTTTCTTTGGCGACGATCTCGGCGAGGCCGCCAGTGGCGATGATCTTCATGTCTTTGCCGAGTTCGGCGCGGAAGCGGGCGACCATGCCTTCGACCATGCTGACGTAACCGAAGAGCAGGCCCGATTGCATGGCGTGGATGGTGTTGCGGCCAATGACGGAGGGCGGGCGTTGGATGTCGACGCGGGCGAGTTTGGCGGTGTGCGTGAAGAGGGCGTCGGCGGCGAGGTTGATGCCCGCCGTGATCGCGCCGCCGAGATATTGACCGTCGGCGGTGACGGCGTTGAAGGTGGTGGCGGTGCCGAAGTCAATCACGCAGGCGGGAGCGCCGTAGAGGGCGTGTACCGCGACCGCGTCGGCCACGCGATCCGCGCCGACGGCGCGCGGGTCTTCGTAGCGGATTTTGATTCCCGTCTTCACGCCCGCGTCCACGACGAGCGGTTCGCATTTGAGATATTCGCGGCAAGCCTGCGCGAGGCGGTTGGTCAACGGTGGAACGACGGAGGCGAGACAGATCCCCGTCAGGTCTTTTGGCGTCTTGCCGACGTGGGTGAGCAGGCCGAGGAGTTGCAGGCCGTATTCGTCGGGCATGCGCGCGTCCTCGGTGGCGAGCCGCCAGTGATGGATGAGAGTCTCGCCTTCGTAGAGGCCGATGGTCAGGTTGGTGTTGCCGAGGTCAATGGCGA
>CAZVAX010000154.1:0-4836 GCA_964625215.1 uncultured Anaerolineaceae bacterium
GGCGCGACATGGCGTTGGTGCGATACATCACCGCGCACTCGCCCGGCTCGAATTGGCGCGAGGCGACTAATTGCGCGATGCTGTCCACTACAAAGGAGGCCTCGGCGTAATCGTCGGGCGCTTCGTAGAAGAAAATTTTTTCGCCCGCGCCGCGCTCGGTGAATAATTTTTTCTTGCGGCGGCGCTGGGCGCGGTCAATGACCGACATGGCCGCGTCGAGGATGTTCTGGCGCGAGCGATAATTTTGTTCAAGCAGGATCACTTGCGAGTCGGGGAAGTCCGCTTCGAAGCGCTGGACGTTGCGATAGTCGGCGCCGCGCCAGCGATAAATTGATTGATCGGGGTCGCCGACGCAAAAGATATTATGGTGAGCCGATGATAGATGTTTTACGAGCGTGTATTGCGCCAGGTTTGTATCCTGGAATTCATCCACCAGCACGTGGACAAATCGCCGCGCGTATTTCTCGCGCACGGACGGGTTGTCTTCCAGCAGGCGCGCGGTGTAAACGAGCAGATCGTCGAAGTCCACGGCGTTGCTGGCGATGAGGCGTTTCTGGTATTCGGTGAAGATGCGTTTTACCACTTCGTCGCGGTAATTGGTGATGGGATAATCGTCCGCGCCGATGAGATCGTTCTTGGCTTTCGAGATGGAGGCATGAACAGAGGCGGGACGGAAACGCTTATCATCCAAATTGAATTCGCGGATGACGCTTTTGACGATGCGCTCCTGGTCGTCGGCGTCGAAGATGACGAAGTTGCTTTCGAGCGGCAGGTGTTCAGCCTCGCGTCGCAAGAGGCGCGCGCAGATGGCGTGGAAGGTTCCCAACATCATGCCCTGGGTGGCTTCCTCGCCGAGGAGAGACTGGACGCGATGTTCCATCTCGCGCGCGGCTTTGTTGGTGAAGGTCACCGCGAGGATCTGGTACGGGCGCACGCCCTCCACGCCGATGAGATACGCGACGCGCTGGGTGAGGACGCGCGTCTTGCCCGAACCCGGCCCGGCGAGGACCAGAACCGGCCCGGGGTCCGCGCTGACCGCTTTTCGTTGCTGTGGGTTGAGTTTGTCGAGGAAATCCATGGAAAGGAAGAAGGATGAAAGAACGTCCCGCGGATTAGAACGGCGCCGCGGGACGTAATTCCTTGTTTACGTGTGTACGTGTGTACCTGTCTACTTTTTAGCCTTGGCGACTTTCAACTCGGAGGTGCAGTTGGGGCAGCGCGTCGCCTCGATGTGGATGGCGGTGAAGCAGTACGGACAATCCTTGGCGGTCGGCGCGGCGGGCGCGGGGGCCGGGGCGGGCCGTTGTATCTTGCTCGCGGCTTTGACAATCAGGAAGATGACAAAGGCGACGATCAAGAAATCAATCACGGTGTTGAGGAAAAGACCGTAGTTGATGGTGGCGGCGCCTGCGGTTTTGGCCGCCTCGAGCGAATCGTATGTTTGACCATCGAGCGTCCAAAACAGGTTGGAAAAATCCACGCCTCCGAGCAACAGTCCAATGGGAGGCATCAGCACATCGTTCACAAAGGAAGTAACGATCTTCCCGAACGCGCCGCCGATGATGACCGCCACGGCCAGGTCAAGCACGTTGCCGCGCATGACGAAATCCTTGAATTCCTTCAACATAATTGACTCCTTGTGAAGCGGAATTGAGTTGTTCGTATTCTACTTTTAGCGGGGAGGGATGTCAACAAAGCGGGGAAATTTCCGCTTCGACGCGGCCGGCCGCCGACTTCAGGGCCGGCGCGGGTGTTGCATTACCGATTCGGAAAAAATACGCAACCCCTCTGGAGTATTGTTTTTTTAACCCTCCCAAGGGTGGATTCTACTACGCGGCTAGCCTACGAGCGCTATACAAGTTGTATACACGTTGACTACGATTCGGATTAGGGTATAATCGGCGTGCAAATTGCAGGAAGTGATATGAATTCCACTGCGGTAAAGGAATATTCGGATGCCGGACCTCTTACTTGATGTACAAGGTTTGGAAACGACCTTCAAAACCCCGGATGGGGTTGTTCACGCGGTCAACGGAGTTTCGTTCGGCTTGAAAGAAGGCGAGACTCTCGGTGTGGTGGGGGAAAGCGGATGCGGCAAGAGCGTTACGATGCTCTCCGTGCTAAAGTTGATCCCCTCGCCTCCTGGGAAAGTGGTCGCCGGTAAGGCGGTATTCAACGGGCGCGACCTTCTCCAAATGTCCAATGAAGAAATCAGGCACGTGCGCGGCGCGCAGATGAGTATGATCTTCCAGGATCCGATGACTTCCTTGAATCCTGTGTTGAGCATCGGCCGCCAATTGGAAGAACCGCTCATGCTCCACATCGGCATGACCAAACAACAAGCGCGCGACCGCGCCGCTGAGTTGCTGGAGATGGTCGGCATTCCCAAGGCCAAGGACCGCCTGGGCGATTATCCCCACCAATATTCGGGCGGTATGCGCCAGCGCGTGATGATCGCCATGGCGCTTTCCTGCTCGCCGCAAATCCTGATCGCGGACGAACCCACCACCGCGCTGGATGTGACCATCCAGGCCCAGATCACCGACCTGGTAAAACGCCTGCGCGACGAACTGGGTATGGCCATCATCTGGATCACGCACGATTTGGGCGTGGTGGCCGGACTGGCCCAGCGCGTGATCGTGATGTACGGGGGATACATTATCGAAGAAGCCGTGGTCGCCGACCTGTACGCCAATCCGAATCACCCCTACACCATCGGCCTGCTTGGCAGTCTCCCTCGCGTGGATGAACGCGAACGCGCCAAACTCTACTCGATTGAGGGCCTGCCGCCTGTTCTTTATCACAAACCCAATGCCTGCCCGTTTGCCCCTCGCTGCCGCTGGGCCATGGAACGGTGCTGGAAGGAAAATCCCACGCTCGAACCCGTTTCGCAGGAACATCGCGTCGCCTGCTGGGTGGATACCAAAACCGGGAGGCCGCGCTCATGACCGCCAACACCAACGATGTCCTTCTGCACGTAGATAATCTCGTCATGCACTTCCCGATTTACCGCGGCGTGTTCCAGCGCCAGGTAGGCGCGGTGCGCGCGGTAGATGGAGTCAGTTTCAACGTCATGAAAGGCGAGACGCTCGGGTTGGTCGGCGAGTCGGGTTGCGGCAAGTCCACCACCGGCCGCGCCATCCTGCAACTCTACAAACCGACAGCCGGCAAGGTGGAATTCGAAGGCACGAACCTGGTGACCTTAAAACGCGAACCGATGCGCCAGATGCGCCGCAGAATGCAGATGATCTTCCAGGATCCCTACGCCAGTCTGAACCCGCGCATGACCGTCGGCCAGTTGGTGGGCGAGCCGCTCATGGTGCACAACGTGGCCACCGGCGAAGAGATCAACAAGCGCGTCGAGCAATTGCTCGACCTGGTCAGTCTCAACCCGGCCTTCTCCAGCCGCTACCCGCACGAATTTTCCGGCGGACAGCGCCAGCGCATCGGCGTGGCGCGCGCGCTGGCCTTGAATCCCTCTTTTATCATTTGCGATGAGCCGATCTCGGCCCTCGATGTTTCCATCCAGGCGCAGGTGGTGAACCTGCTGGAAGAACTTCAGAAGCAATTCGGCCTGACCTATTTATTCATCGCCCACGATCTCTCGATGGTGCGCCACATCAGCGACCGCGTCGCCGTGATGTACCTGGGCGTGATCATGGAATTGACCGACCGCGACGAACTGTACAAAAACCCGTTGCACCCCTACACCCAGGCCCTACTCTCGGCGGTTCCCATTCCGGACCCCATAGCGGACGCCAAACGCAAGCGCGTCATCCTCGAAGGCGACGTGCCATCGCCCGTCAACCCGCCCTCGGGATGCCGCTTCCGCACGCGCTGTCCCATCGCGCAGGCCCAATGCGCAGAAGCGCGCCCCGAATTTCGTGAGTTGAGACCAGGTCACTTTGTGGCCTGTCATCTTGCCAACTAATTTTGAAAGGAGGTGATTGTTTTTCGACAACATAGAAACCTACCCGTTCTTTCCGATCGTGTGCAAGCTAATCACCCTAACCCTGTTTAATTCCGTGAGGAGAAGAAAATGCGTAAACTGTTTGCTCTCTTGAGCCTGTTGGTCCTCGCAAGCATGATTCTCTCTGCTTGTGGACCGACCCCCACCGAGCCCCCGGTCGCTGAGACCGAGGCGCCCGTTGTGACCGAGGCCCCGACCGAAGCCGCCCCCGAACCGGGGGAAATTAAATCTCCCGATCCGAAGACTTTCGTCCAGGTGACCATTGGCGAGCCTGAGACGTTGGATCCCGCCCTGGCCTACGAAACCGCCGGCGGCGAAGTCATCCAGAACGTCTACGAAACCCTGATCTTCTATGATGGCGAAGCCACCGATAAATTCGTCGGTCAGCTGGCCGAGTCCTGGGAAGTCTCCGAGGATGGCACCGTCTACACCTTCAAGCTTCGCTCCGGCGTCAAGTTCCATGACGGCGCGGACCTGACCGCCTCGGACGTAGCCTATTCGTTCCAGCGCGGCCTACTCTTCGGCGGTTACCACGGCCCGCAGTGGCTGTTGGCTGAGCCCTTCTTCGGCATCGGCACCGACGATATCTCCATCGTCGTTGACGGCGAAGGCGCCTGCGCGGACGACCGCGAGTGCCTCATGGCCCTGCCCGCTGAAGACCTGCTCGCCGCGTGCGAAAAAGTCACCGGCGCCATTGTGGCCGACGACGCCGCCGGCACCGTGACGATGACCCTTGCTCAGGCTTGGGGTCCCTTCCTCGCCACCATCGCCCAGACCTGGGGTTCCGCCATGGACAAGGATTGGACTGTGGCCAACGGCGGTTGGGATGGCGACTGCGCCACCTGGCAGAACTACTATGCCGAACC
>CAZVAX010000155.1:0-4789 GCA_964625215.1 uncultured Anaerolineaceae bacterium
CGGCTTCCAATTGGTTCACCGGCTTCTTCGTGGATGTGCAAGCCTGGTTCTCCACGCGCTACGTGGCGATTCAAGATTTTCTCACCGCGCCGCGCGACATCGTCTCGTTGCGGCAACGCAACGCGGAACTGGAGAACGATGTCTCGCGTTTGCAAGCGCAAGTGATCGAACTGCAACAGCAGATGGCCGATTACGAGCGTCTGGCCAGGCTCGTGGATTTCGCGCGCGCCAACCCCGAGTCGAGTTACAAGGCCGCGGCAGTGATCGGGCGCGACCCCAGCCCGTTCCTGCATTACATCATCATTGACCGCGGCTCGAACGACGGAATTCAGCGCGGGATGCCGGTGGTGACCGAAAAGGGATTGATCGGCCGCATTGACGCGGTCATCGCGGACGCGGCGCGCGTCCAGTTGATCACCGATCCCGGTTCGGCGGTGAATGTGCGTTTGCAGACCCTGACGGTGGAAGCGGTGCTGTCCGGTTCGGTGACGGGCGATCTCTCGTTGGATCTGCTCCCGCAGGATATCGCCATTCAGGAGGGCGAAGTCGTTCTGACCTCCGGCCTGGGCGGAGGCTACCCACCCGACCTGATCATCGGGCAAGTGACCAACGTCCGCCGCCGCGAAGCCGATCTGTTCCAACAGGCCCTGGTGCAACCCGCGGAGGATTTTTCCCGCTTGGAGATCGTGTTGGTGATCACCAACTTCCGTCCGATTAATATCGAGCCGTTGGTGCCCACCACACCCTAAGCCATGCGCAACCTTGTCGCTTTTCCGATTTTGGCGCTGGCTGTGATCATTCAGTCCGCGGTGATCAGCCGCACCGCCCTGCTTTCGGGCTTCGCCGACTTGCCGCTGGTGATCGTGATCGCCTGGGCGATTCAAGAAAATGTGACTACCGGTTGGCATTGGGCGCTGCTCGGCGGATTGATGACCGCTTTCGTTTCCGGTATCCCCTGGATCGTGCCGCTGGGCGGATTTTTAGCCGCGGTCGCGCTTGCCCGCATGATTCAGCGGCGCATCTGGCAGGCGCCCATGCTGGCTGTGCTGGGCGTCACCTTTATAGCCTCCCTGTTCTCGCATTTGTTATCGTTTGTTGTGTTGAGCGTTTTTCAATCCCCCTTGCCGTTCTCGGATACGTTTAGTTTGATCACCCTGCCCAGCGTTCTGCTGAACATGTTGTTGGCGATCCCCGTCTTCTGGCTGATGCGCGACCTGGCGCGTTGGGTCGCGCCCGCCGAGGAGGAAGAATGAGCGTCGGCCCCGCCGCGAAACCGGCGTTCGAGCGTTGGCGGTATGGGGTGGTGTACGTCGCCATGGCAGGATTAATCCTGTACATTTTGTGGCGATTGATCGGCTTGCAAGTCATCGAGAGGCAAGATTGGCTCAATCAGGCCGTGGAAAATTACACTGCCAACATCACCGACTCGGCCCCGCGCGGCATCATCTATGACCGCAACGGTTACGTGCTGGCGCGTAACGTCGCATCGTACAACGTGGTCATCACGCCCGCCAACCTGCCCGACGACGAGGCGGACATCCAAAACATCTATCGCGAACTATCGGAGTTGATTGGCGTGCCGACGGGCTTTCCGCTGACCGATGAAAGCATCGAGGAAGCCAAGTTGTTCGGCGCATGCGTGGAGGGGCCGGGCATCGCCCAGATGGTCGCGCTGGGCGCGTCGCTGGCGCCGTATACCCCGGTGAAGATCAAATGCAACGTGGGGGAAGAGATCGCCCGCATCACGCGTGAAAACAGCATGGACTGGCCCGGCGTGGATGTGGAGGTGGAACCGATCCGCGAATACCCGACCGGTTCGCTGACCGCCAACGTGATCGGGTTCCTCGGTCCGATTCCCGCCAACCTCGCGGAGGAATACATCGCCCGCCGCTTCATTCCCGGACGCGACAAGGTGGGGTACGCCGGGGTGGAGCTTTCTCTCGACCCGCTCCTGCTCGGGACGAACGGCCTGCGCGTCATCCAGGAGGATGTAGCCGGCAAGGAACTGCGCAACCTCGAGCCGCCCATCGCGCCGGTTCCTGGATACAACGTGGTTCTCACCATTGACACGCGCCTGCAATCCGCGGCGGAGGCCGCGCTGACCAACGAGATCGCCGAGTGGAATCGCTACTTTGGAACAAATCGTATTTCCAGCGGCGTGGTGATCGCCATGAATCCCAAGACCGGCGAGATTCTCGCCATGGTCACTTTCCCGACCTATGAAAATAATCGCATGTCGCGATTTATCCCCGGCTATTATTACGAACAACTCAGCCAGGACCCGCGCCGCCCATTGCTGAACAACGCCATCTCCAGCGAGTTCCCTCCCGGCTCGGTGTTCAAGCTTTCCACTGCGGTCGGCGCGCTGAACGAGGGGGTGGTGACGCTCGACAAGATCATCGAAACCCCCGGCCAGTTGGTGTTGACCGAAAAATTCTCGCCCAACGATCCGGGCCGCGAACGTCCCTTCGTGGATTGGGTATACAACCTCAACAACGTCATCAACGAGGAAGGTTTTGGGACGCTGGACTATTTGCACTGCATCGCCTTTTCCAGCAATGTGTGTTTCTATAAACTCGGCGGCGGATACCGCGAGGAGATCGTACAGGGACTCGGCATCGAGCGACTGCGCGAGTACGCCCGCGCCATCGGCTACGACCAGGCCTCCGGCATTCAACTCCCCGGCGAGCAGGATGGATTAATTCCCACGCCGCAATGGAAACGCATCAACAAGGGCGAGAACTGGTCCACCGGCGATACGTACATTGCCAGCGTGGGACAGGGATACGTGCTGGCGACTCCGTTGCAGGTTCTCATGTCGGGCGCGACAGTCGCCAACGACGGCAAACTTATGCAGCCCACCATCGTCCGCGAAGTGCAGGATAGCGACGGCCGTGTGGTGGAAAAGTGGTACGACCCGGCCAACAACGGCAATATCACCGACGCGAAATCCAGCCCCACCAGTTACCAGATCTCGCCGTTCGCGCCCACCATGAAATGGGATATCACCGTTGACCCGTTGATTCGCGTCTACACCTGCGAAGGGCCGTATTGCACCGAGACCGAAGACTTCAAAACCGTTGACCCGTTGGTAGTGCAATCCGTCCAGCAGGGGATGCGCCTGGCGGTGGTGGAGAATCAGGGCGGCATCCGGCGCGGGACGTTGAACCGGGTCTTCGGCGATCCGATCCGGTTTCCGATTGCCGTGGCGGGCAAGACCGGCACCGCGGAGTATTGCGACGATGTGGCGTTGGCGGCCAATCGTTGCGGGTTTGGTCGCTGGCCGACTCATTCGTGGACGCTGGCCTACGCGCCCTACGAGGATCCAGAGATCATCATCATGGCTTTCTGTTATAACGGCGGCGAGGGCGCCTCGGTGGCCGCGCCGATTGTGGCGTTGGTCATGCAGGCTTACTTCGAAATCAAGGCCATTGACCTGGGCGTCGCTCCGGGCGGATGATGGGTCATGCTATAATTTCGGTTCGATGCCCGCGCCAAACGACTCGAACTCTCTTATTCAAATCAAGGGCCTGCGCGACGGATTGCTTGTGACTCTGAGCGCCGCGCCGTGGGAGGAACTGCAAGCCGCGTTGATGGAACAGATCGCGGAGAAGCAGTCCTTCTTTCAGGGCGCGCGGCTGGCGTTGGACGTGGGCGGGCAGATCTTTCATGTCAACGAACTGTCGGCGCTGCGCGATTCGCTTTCGGAGCGCGGCGTGACGTTGTGGGCCGTCGTCAGCGAATCGCCGACCACGGAGCAGACCGCGCAACTGCTGGGGCTGGCGACGCGCATATCGAAGCCGCGCCCGACCGAGGTCACGCGTGAAGCGGCGATGGAGGAAGGCGAAGGCCCGTCAGCGCAGTGGATCGGTCGCACGTTGCGCTCCGGGACGCGCATCGAGTTCCACGGCAATGTGACCGTGATGGGCGACATCAACCCCGGCGCGGAGGTGGTGGCCGGCGGCAGCGTGGTGGTGTGGGGGCGCGTGCGCGGACTCGTCCACGCGGGGAGCAAGAATCCCGCCGCGGTGATCTGCGCGCTCGAATTCGCCTCCACGCAGATTCGCATTGGCGAACAGGTTGTGGATTTACCGGAGCGGTTGAAGGTCGCGCGTCCGGAAAAAATTTTTTTGGAGGATGGCCGCCCGCGCGTCGAACCCTGGCAGGCGGATTAAGGTGATTTTATGGCTGCACAAGTTGTGACGATCACATCGGGAAAAGGCGGCGTGGGCAAGACCACCGCCGTCGCGAATCTGGCTGTGGCGCTCGCCGCGGACGGCGCCAAGGTCTGTTGCATTGACGGCGACATCGGCTTGCGTAATCTCGACGTGGTGATGGGACTCGAAAATCGCATCGTGTACGACCTGGTGGATGTGATCGAGGGACGCTGCCGCCTGCGCCAGGCGATGATCCGCGACAAACGCCTGCCGGAGTTGTTCCTCATCCCGGCCGCGCAAACGCGCGACAAGAGCGCGGTCTCGCCAACGGACATGATCCGCCTGTGCAAGGACTTGCGCAACGAGGTGGATTGGGTGCTGATCGACTCGCCCGCTGGAATCGAACGCGGATTCAAAAATTCCATCGCCGCCGCCGACCGCGTGCTGATCGTGACCAATCCCGAGGTCTCGGCGGTGCGCGACGCCGACCGCGTGATCGGCATCCTCGAAGCGGAGGAGAAGGGCTCGCCCGCGTTGATTATCAACCGGCTCAACCCCACCCTGGTCAAGCAACATGATATGCTTTCCTCGGAGGATGTGCTGGACCTGCTGGCCATCCAGTTGATCGGCAT
>CAZVAX010000156.1:0-4653 GCA_964625215.1 uncultured Anaerolineaceae bacterium
CTAAGAAGGAGAAAATAAGATGAACCTGAAACATTTGCATTTACGCATTGGGCTTGTCGTTCTCGTGGTCGCCATGCTGGCTTGTAGCATTGGAACTCCCGCGCCGACCGCCACCCCCGTTCCGACGAATACGCCGCTTCCTACCAATACGCCGCTCCCCACCGACACGCCTCTTCCCACCGACACGCCGGTTCCGCCCACCCCTACCCCGGATGTGGCCGCCACCCAAAAGGCCGAGAAACTGCAAACCCTGTTGACCGAGTTGGCCGATAAGGGTTACATTTCCACCACGGAAGGCGCCGCTACCTATCTGGCAGATTTCAAGGTGGATTGGGCGCAACTCCACTATTACAACTGGTGGAACATCCGCAAGGAAGTCATTGGAGACTTCGTGTTCTCCGGTCACTTCGAATGGTCCACCGCCAGTTCCACGCCGGATATTTCCGGTTGCGGCGTCGGTTTTGGCCTGCAGGACAACGGCGACCACTACGCGGTCTTCCTCGACAAGGCCCGCATTCTCTTCCAGATGGGACGCGGCTCCTATAGCTACAACGTCGGCGTGACCAAAGGCTCCGGCCGCATGAACTTTGGCAATCCCGCCGAAGCCGACTTCGTGCTTGTGGTGTCGGGCCAGAAGGCCATCGTCTCTGTGGATGGGTCGTACGTGGAATACACCCTCTCCGCCGACCAGACTTCGGCCGGCAAATTCGCCTTCTCGGTTCTTTCCGGCACGAATCGCGATTACGGCACGCGCTGCCAGATGACCGACATGACGCTCTGGACGCCGAAGTAAGATCCCATATCGAACGAGGCCGCTCTCGAGTTGACCGGGGAGCGGCCTCGCTTTTTGCGCGCAGGAATGGATCACCCATTCGCATCCGTTCAGGAGGAAACATGAAAAAGAATATCGCCCGCCTTTGCCGCGCCAGCCTGCTCCTGGTTTTGGCTTTGACTGCCTGCAATTCCGCCACGCCTGCGCCGACCGACGCGCCAACCTCCGTCCCGCCGACAGACACTCCCCAACCGACCGCCACATTCACGCCGCTTCCCACCGACACTCCGGAGCCGACCTTCACTCCCGATGTCGCCGCCACGGAAAAGGCGGAAGCCTTTCAAGCCCTTTTGGAGAAATTCTGGGAACTGGGCTACATCTCCTCCATCGAGGGAGAAAGCCTGCCCGTCAAGGATTTCGAAGGCGAGTTCAATCAACTTGCCAATTATTTCAAATGGTGGTGGCTCGATGAGATGAAGGGGGAGTACAGCGCCTTCGTGTTCAGCGCGCATCTGGAGTGGGGTTCCTACAGTTCCACGCCAGACGTGTCGGGTTGCGGACTCGGATTCGGCATCAAGGAAAACGGCGATCACTACGCCCTCTTCCTCAGCCGCGAACACCTGGTTCTGGCGCGCGGCAAAGGTTCGCGCATTTCGTTGATGGGCACTGCGGGCGGTGAAAAATATCCCACCATTCCCATCCCGGCCAAGGCGGAGTTTGTAGTCGCGGTCGCTCCCGATAAGATCGCCGCCTCGGTCAATGGGAAGATCACATTCTTCAACCTATCATCCGATCAAGATGCGCTTGGCAAACTGGCCTTCTCGGTGTTGGGCGGCACCAACTCAGGGTACGGCACGCGCTGTAACATGACCAATATTGTTTTCTGGATGCCCAAGTAGCGTCCCCAAACCAAACGCCCTCCGGAAACCGAGGGCGTTTGGTTTGGGGTTACAAGTACGGCTTATACGACTCGATCCACTCTTCCGTATACCCGCCGATCAACTTGTTCAACTCCATCATCTCGGGATAATAGCGTTCCACCATCATGCGACGGATCTCCGCCGGCATTTCCTTTTCCGCCGAGGCGTTGACCTTGCTCCTCAGCAGATTCTCCGCCACCGGTAACGCTTCATCCACGCCCAAAAATTGATACAACTCTCGGGCCAGTTTTTCGGGTTCGCGTTCGATCTGCTCCTGGAACACGATCATCATCTGCGACTCAGGGTAAACGGCCCGCCAACGACGGATCGTCCCCTCGTAATCGCTCACCATCTTATGGGCCGGGTTTTGAAAGCGACGCTTCACCTGCTCGTAGTTGTTCGCGGCGATGTCGAAGCCGCGCCGTCCCATCCCGAAGCGGATGTGCGACCAACTGCGGTCCACGGGGTTGCGGATGGAGTAGATCACCTTGAGGTTCGGCAGGATGTCGTGGATGTGTTCCACATCCTCCTGATCCAACATACAATAATCCGGCGTGATCTCGCCCTTGACCTTGCCGTTGTGTCCGCGGAAGAGTGAGAGGTACCAATCATCGTTGATGCGGCCCAGGTGATAGCGCATCAGCCAGGGGACTTCCGAAATTTTGTTTTTACCTTGAAGCAAGTACACGATATCGCCGCCCAACACCTTACGCGATTTTTTGCTGGGGTAGCCCAGTCCCAACAAACGCACGAGCGGCGATTCCTGTTGCAAGTGACTGGGGGAGGGATACTTGTCACTGCGGCCAAAGTAGTGGAGTTCCTTGCGCGGCGGCATCCAAATTTGCGAATGCGCGCGTAAGACGGCCCACAACCAAGTGGTTCCCGCGCGTGGCGCGCCGATGCCGAGAAAGTCGGGATGAGAGTCGTTTGTCATGGCAAGGGGATTATACAGCAAACAAAAAGCCTCGCGGACGGAAATCCGCGAGGCTTTACTGAACACCGATCACTGACTACTGGTCACTGTAATCTTCCGGCAGCCAGCAACACAGCACCAACTCTCTCGCGGCTTTCACTTCATCCATTCTTCCAAATGGAGTGATTGTCGGCGCGTTGTGGAGCAAATCGGGGCTGGTCTTTGCCTCGTCCGCGATCTTGATGAGCGCATCCCCGAAGGCGTCGAGGGTGTCCTTGTTCTCGGTCTCGGTCGGTTCGATCATCAGCGCTTCGTGGACGATGAGCGGGAAGTAGTTCGTGGGCGGGTGGAAGTTGTAATCCATCAGGCGCTTGGCGATGTCGAGGGCGCGCACGTCACTGCCCTCGAAGCGTCCCTCGGCCACGAACTCGTGCATGCAGATGCGGTCGTAGGGAATCGTGTACGTGCCGCGAAGACGCGCCTGCAGGTAGTTGGCGTTCAACACCGCGTACTGCGAGATGTCCTTGAGTCCATCCGGTCCGTGCATGGCGATGTAGGTGAACGAGCGCACCAGTCCGCCGCCGAAGTGACCGTGGAAGGCCTTCATCCGTCCGATGGATTTCTCGGGCTTGACGAAACCGAACAGCGGAGGTTCTTCCTCGTCGCCTTCTTCGATGATTCCCACCAGCGGTTCGGGCAGAAAGTCTGCGAGGTGCGCCGCGACTCCGACCGGACCCGATCCGGGTCCGCCGCCGCCGTGCGGGACAGCAAACGTCTTGTGCAGGTTGAAGTGCATCACGTCAAAGCCCAGGTCGCCGGGACGGACGATGCCGAGCAGGGCGTTCAGGTTCGCGCCGTCGCCGTACATCAGGCCGCCGCAGTTGTGGACGATCTTGACGATCTCTTCCACATGCTCATCGAACATGCCGAGCGTGTTGGGGTTGGTGAGCATCATGCCGACCACAGTGTCGTCGCAGGCGGCTTTGAGTTTTTCCAGGTCCACGTTGCCGCGTTCATCCGAGGGGATGACGACGATGCTCATGCCCAACATGCCCGCCGAAGCCGGGTTGGTTCCATGCGCCGAATCGGGGACGATCATCTTCTTGCGCTTCGTGTCGCCGCGTGACTTGTGGTAGGCGTTCATGATCAGCACGCCGGTGAACTCTCCGTGCGCGCCTGCGGCGGGTTGCAAGGTCACGGCGGCGAATCCGCTGATCTCTTTGAGCCACTCCTGCATGGTGTACATCAACGCCAGGTTGCCCTGCACGGTTTCAATGGGTTGCAATGGATGCGTGTACAAGAAACCCGGCAAGCGACAAGTATCTTCGTCTATCTTCGGGTTGTACTTCATCGTGCATGAGCCGAGCGGATAGAAGCCGCTGTCCACCGAGTAGTTGAATTTGCTCAAATGCATGTAGTGACGCACAACGTCCACTTCGGCGAGTTCGGGCAGGGGTAGGTCGGCCCGTAGTAAACCTTCGGGAGGCAGAGCCGCTTCGGGGACGTCGGAAGCGGGGAAGGTCACGCCGGTGCGGCCGGGGGAGGAGAGGTCAAAGATAGTCGGTTCGACAATCTTGGGGCTAGTCATGGGACACCTCCGCGAGGACTTCGGCGAGCAGGTCAATTTCTTCCTTGCTGTTCATTTCGGTGACGGCCACGAGCATGTGATCTTTGAGGGCGGGGTAGTCCTGGCCGAGGTCGTAGCCGCCGAGGATGCCGTGTTCGAGCAGGTGCGCGTTGACCTCTTCGACGGGGCGATTCACGCACAGCGCGAACTCGTGGAAGAACGGATCGCTGAAGCACAAACCCATGCCGTCAATTTGGCTGAGTTGGTCGGCGGCGTAGTGCGCTTTTTGGTAGCAGAGTTCCGCCACCTGGCGCATGCCCGTCTTGCCGAGCACGCTCATGTAAATGGCGGAGCCGAGCGCGAGCAGACCCTGATTGGAGCAGATGTTGGACGTGGCGCGCTCGCGTTTGATGTGCTGTTCGCGGGCGGTCAGGGTGAGGACGTAGGCGCGTTGGCCGCGACTGTCAACGGTCTCGCCGAC
>CAZVAX010000157.1:0-4167 GCA_964625215.1 uncultured Anaerolineaceae bacterium
ACATAGCCTGCGCCTCTTTGGGCGAGATCAATTCCATCGGGACGCCGAACGAGCGTGCCATGCCGACGAGACGTTTGGTCTCCTCCAACCGTTCATGCGACGAAGCGAGGCGCAGTCCGCCCACCTCGCGCCAGGAGGTGTCCACGCCTGTCTCGTCTTTCAGTTTGCGATACAGGTCGGTGCTGTAGTGCATCATGCGCGTGAGATTCGCGTCCGAGCGCATCTGCCCGACCAGTCCCGCCGAGTGCCAGGTTGACCCCGCCGTCAGTTCGTGGCGCTCCAAAAGAACGATGTCTTTCCACCCCATCTTCGCCATGTGATAGGCGATACTCGCCCCGCCCACCCCGCCGCCAATAATGACGGCTTGCGCGTGCTTTGGTAACTGTGCCATATCGAGTCTCCTTGAAATTCATTTGTACACGGATTTCACGGATGACGCGGATTTACGCGGAAGTTTTATTTCAATCCACTCACACATTTCCGTCATTGCGAGGAGGGCGTTCTTACCGACGAAGCAATCTCCAATTTGTGGGGAGGGGATTGCTTCGTCGCTCACTCCGTTCGCTCCTCGCAATGACGGTCAAGTCTGTAATTTACCGAAAACAAAAAATCCGTTCAATCCGCGTAATCCGCGTA
Source organism: uncultured Anaerolineaceae bacterium (assembly GCA_964625215.1). Taxonomy (GTDB): domain Bacteria; phylum Chloroflexota; class Anaerolineae; order Anaerolineales; family Villigracilaceae; genus Denitrolinea. Next base: position 637 of record CAZVAX010000157.1, read on the forward strand.
CCGTCTTTATGTCTGCCACACCGACCCAGGCCGCGCCATTTGTGCCACGATGTCAAACGACGAGACGACTCCCAGCGGGAAGTTTTCAGGGTTGGCGTCGTCCACCACGATGAGACGATGATGGTGATTTTGGATCATCTTGTCTGCGGCCTCGCGCAGGCTGGCGTGGATGTCAATCGTCAACGCGGGGTGCATCACGCTGGAGACGACCAGCGACTCGTCCACGCCGTCTTTGACGAAGGGCAACAGGTCAATGCCGCTGACCACTCCAAGAGGCTTGCCGCGCGCGTCCACCACCAGCACGGAGCGGTAGCCGGAGGAGGTCATGGCGCGCGCCGTCGCGTAGATGGGGGTCTTGTCGCGGCAGACGAGGATCGCGTCGGACATCACATCGCCTACGGTCTCGCGTTTTGATTCCTCTTCGCGGGCTATGCTTGCCACAAAGTTGGAGAGCGAGATCACGCCCACCGGTTTGCTATTTTCGGTAACGAGCAGGCGGCTGATCTGCTTTTCGAGCAGGTTCCGCACTGCTTCGGCCAGGGGCATATCGGCTTCGACGGAGATCACCGGCGAGGACATGAGGTCGGCGGCGGTCAACTTTCGCATGACGGTCAGGCTTTCCGCGTCGGAGGAGAGCCACTCGCCCGCCAGCAGGTCGAAGTCCGAGATGACGCCGAGCGCGCGCCCGTCGCGGTCGGTGACGATGAGCGCGTGGACATGATTCTGGTTCAGTAAGACCGCAACCTGCCCGAGGGTCGCGTTGGGGCGGCAGGTCATCAGGCCGCGGTGCATGAGGTCTTTTACGTGTTTTGTCATGGCCTTTCCTCATTTTTGCGTTTGCAAAAGGCTGTCTCGTCGTTCGCGGTAACGTTGAAGGCTTTATACATCGTCCACATCTTTGTACCATTTGACTCGGTCGCCCATTTGGTCGCGGACTTTCCACGCGAACGATTTTGGCTCCGAGTAGAGGCGAAGCAACAATTCATTCACCTGTGATTCCACCTTCATCCGTTGTTCGGATGTGAGGCGTTCGTATTGTTGGGCAAAATGCTTTACCTTGCCAAGATTGATCGTGGTCGTCCGCCAGAGTCCCCACTCCTCGGCGCACAGCCGCGCAACCAGTTTGACGTTGATGGTTTCCTTTTCGATTTCGCCCAAAGAATGTTCTAGGAGCAACATAATGGCGTTGATAACGTCTTTTTCGCTGAGGCGAACAATCTGCATTATTTCGAGCAACAACTCAGCCAACGGAATGGTGGGGGAATCGACATGAAGGCGATCCTTCAAGGAAATCTCGTGGCAGAAATCGAGTTTCTCGTAAAACACATCCACGCGTAAGCCCTCGCCCTTATAAAACATTGCGCGTTGCGATCCCGAGAGGACGAATATTTCGCGGTTTTCCGCATATCCAAGCGAGGTCAGTACATCCCCGACTTGTTTACTGTACGCGCGATAGGAAGCCAGGTCAATATCGCCGTATGAGCCTCCCGGCGCGGCTTGGAGATGTCCATATTGCGGGCAGTGTATGTGGAAGGCCATCGAGCCGAGGACTCTCACCAAAACGCCCGTGTTTTCACAGATTGTTAGTATGGCTTTGAGTTCATCCTCGAATTGTTGGCGGTCAGGCCGGGCCTGCGCGCCGCGGATGTTGTCTGGCATGATCTGCCTCCTGTGGTGGGGTCGAAACCTTAAACCTCATCCACATCCTTGTACCACTTCACGCGGTCGCCCACGCGGGCGCGCAGCTTCCAGCCCATGGATTTGGGCTCGGCTTCCATACGCGCCAGGGCGTCTTTTACTTGTCCCTCCACTTTGGATTTTTGTTCGTCGGTCAGTTGGAAATATCCATGCGCGAGGGCGCGCACTTTTTCTAGGTTCATAGTGGTGGTGCGCCAGAGTCCCCAGTCGTTGGCGCAGAGCGCGGCGAGGCGTTTGATGTTGATGGTTTCTTTGTCAATATCGCCGAGGGGATGTTCGAGCAGGAGCATGATCGTGTCAATCACGTCCTTCTCGTTGATCTGGACGATTTGCATTTTTTCGAGCAAGAGTTCGGCGAGCGGGATGGTGGGGGAGTCGGTTTCGAGGCGGTCCTTCCAATAGATGGCGTGACAAAAATCCAGTTTTTCGTAAAACACATCCACGTGCAAACCCGCCTCGGGCTTGTCGTAGATCGCCCGTTCTCCCTCCGAGACGATAAAGACCTCGCGGTTCTCCTTGTATCCCAGTCCCGCCATCATCGCCTGGATCTGTTTGACCTGTTTGCTGTAGGCGCCAAAATCAATGTCGGTGTAGGCGCGTCCCATGGCGGCTTGCAGGTAGCCGAACTGCGGACAGTGCATTTGAAAGGCCAGCGACCCGATCACGCGCATGAGGATGCCGGCCTCTTCGCTCGCCTTGAGGATTCGTTTTAGTTCGTTCTCGAATTTTTCGCGTTCGGCCTGGTCTTGTTTGCCCATCCCAATGGGACTGTTTGTCATGGCGAGTCTCCCGAGGAGAGATTACGGATTTGTCAGGAAATTGAGGGTATTATAATGAAAAAGTCAAAATCTTGCAAAGATTCCCGCATTCGCCTATAATAGCAAGCAAAAGCTTTCATTTCCCGTCACTGGAGAAACCAGGTTTCTCTAAGAAACCTGGTTTCTGAAAGAACCCATGGGCAAACCTCTCATCCCCGCACAACGGCGAGAACGGATTCAGGAATATCTGGCGGTTCACCAAATCGCGCGGATAGCCGATTTGTGCGCGCTCCTCGAAACCTCCGAGGCGACGATACGGCGCGACCTGGAGTGGCTGGAGGCGGAAGGAGTTTTGGAACGGACTCACGGGGGAGCGATTCTAAGTCAACGCATCACTTCTGAACCTGAATACTTGCAACGTTTGCAAAAGAACCCCGAGGAAAAACGACAGATCGGCGCATTGGCCGCTTCGTTGATCGATGACGGCGATATTGTGTTCATCAACAGCGGTACAACGACCACGCAAGTGATCCATCAGATCCGCGCCAATGCGGGTATCACGGTTTTTACGAACAATCTGAATGCCGCCCTGGAAATCGGGGAGGCCGGTTTTCAACATCACTTGTTGGGCGGAGAATATCAGCCGGTCTCAAAATCCTCGGCGGGACGCTTCGCCATCGAAAATGTGCGCCAGGTCTTTGCGAATAAAACCATTATCGGTGTGGACGGCATCAGTCTCAAGCATGGTTGCTCGGTTCCCACCAACTCCGAAGCGGAAGTGGTGCGAGCGATGATCGAACGCACAAAAGGTCAGATCATTATCGTGGCTGACCACAGCAAGTGGGGTGTGGTGTCCAATTTCCAGATTGCCTCGATTGAGGAGGTCGATATCCTTATCACCGATGATGGGTTCGATCTTACGGCGATGGATGAACTTGCCACACATTCGATCAAGACCATGATCGCCTCCACGGAAAAGGTCAAAGCCTGATGACGCGTTTTGCGTTGCCGGGCTTTTTGTTTAGAAATTATCTCAAAAGGTACTCTGAGCCAACCTGCGAAACCAGAGCATAGC
>CAZVAX010000158.1:0-4128 GCA_964625215.1 uncultured Anaerolineaceae bacterium
CCGACGCCAATGGTGTGGCTCAGGGCTTTATTCTTGTTCGTGAACAACACGATCAGGAAAAACGCCAGCAAGGGCGGGAGGGGAATTAACCAAATCAATGTCTCAGTTGCCATGAAACCTCCGAAGAACGATATTCGATAATTCGTTATTCGATCAACGACATTCGAGTATCGAATATCGAAATCCGAATATCGATTTTCGTTTTACCACTTCATCAAATCAATCTCATCCGCCACGACCGTATTCCGCCGTCGGTAGACCGAGATCACCAACGCCAAACCCACCGCCACCTCCGCGGCCGCGACCGCGAAGACGATGATGGCAAAGACCTGCCCGTCAATGCGGGTCGGGTCGTTGTAGCGCCAGAACGAAACGAGATTGATGTTCACCGCGTTCAACATCAACTCGATGCCAAGCAGGATGGCGACCGCGTTCTTGCGAGCCAGCACGCCAAACAGGCCAATGCTAAACAGCGCCGCCGACAAATATAAATACCAAGAGAGGGAGATTCCGTTATCCATTATTCCTCTCCTTTCCGCTGAAATGCGATATAGACCGCGCCGACGAGCGCCGCCAAAAGCAGGACAGACGCGACCTCGAATGGCAGGACATACGCCTCAGGCGAGACCAAGGCGGTCGCCAGCGCCCCCACCGGGTCATAGCCGGACCCGAGATCGGGCGCGGTCGCATTGAAGCGATCCCAACCCTGGAGCAGCCAGGCCAGTCCGCCAAAGACAAGCGCGGCGATCAGCGCGGAAAGCCACCAGCCCTTATTCAATCCCGGGCCGGTCTCGCTTTTTTCGCGTCGCGTCAGCATGACCGCGAAAATGAACAGGATGGCGATCGCGCCGATATACACCACCACCTGCACCACGGCGATGAACCCCGCGTTTAACGTGGCGAACAACACCGCCGCGCCGAAGAGGGCCGCGATTAGCCACAGCGCGGCATGGACCAGGTTGCGCGTCGTCACGACCATCGCCGCCGAACCGAGGATCACTGCCGCCGTAATGAGGAAAATAATTTTATCTGCTGTCATAGAAAATACTCCGTCAGAAACCAGGTTTCTCCCAGAAACCTGGTTTCTACGCCACTTCCACCTTCACGCGTTCGCGTCGCGCCCGCCCGCGCAGGATTTCGAGCGTGACCCATCCGAGCAAAATATTGGAAAGGAACATGCCCAAAACATAGAAGCCGGTGTCGCGCAGGAGGACGTGCATCAGCGCCAGGAACATCAACAGCACGAACGAAAACGGGACGAGGAACTTCCAATTCAGGTCGAGCATCTTGTCAATGCGGATACGCGGCAGGGTGTACTTGATCCAGCCGAAGAGCCAGTAGCCGATGGTGGCCTTGACGAGGAAGTACAACAAGCCAAGCAAGGGATACGTCTCCACGCCCGGGCCTTGCCAGCCGCCGAAGAAGAAGGCCGCGATGAACCCGCCGAAGGTGAACGTGTGCAACAACTCCGAGGCGTAGAACAAGCCGAACTTCATGCCCGAATATTCGATGTGATGACCCGCGATCAGTTCGGACTCGGCCTCGGTCAGGTCGAAGGGCGCGCGCCCCAATTCCGCCGTCGCGCTGACCAAAAAGAGCAGGAAGGCCAGCGGCGCGATCACGATGTACCACCAGGAACTTTGTTCCTTCACGATCTCGTTGATGCCCATCGAACCCGCGAAGATAGTCGGGATGAGCAACGCCGCCACCATCGGGATTTCGTAGGAGATCATCACCGCCACCTGGCGGAACGAACCGAGCAACGCGTACTTGTTGTTCGATGACCACCCCGCCATGATGATGGACAACGTGCCGAGCGCGCCGACGCCGATCAGGTACAGCACGCCCACGTTCAAGTCCACGCCAAAAAGCATCGGCGCCAACGGCAACACGGCCCACAGCAACAGCACCGACATCATCATCAGAACCGGCGCGAGGTTGTAGACGATTTTGTCCACGCCGACGGGATAGATATTCTCCTTGATCATCAGTTTGATGATGTCCGCGAACGGTTGAATCAGGCCGAAGGGTCCGAGGCGATTCGGGCCGATGCGATCCTGGAAGCGCGCCACGATCTTGCGCTCCGTCCAGACCAGGAAAATATCGAGAACCATCACAATGGTGATCAACACAAGGATGGCGATGAACGCCGTCAGCGCATGCGCCGCATCGGGGTCCATACCCCAGCCTGTGAACACGCCGGACAACCAATCGGTTACAGGGTTTCTCCAAAAGTCCATACGTTGCTCCTAGTGACTCCTCACCCCAACCCCTCTCCCGCAGGAAGGGGAGGAGGGGTGAGGGCGGGTATTACACAAAGAAAAGGCTGAAAAGAGGTTTCCTTTCAGCCTTCCCGAATCTCAATTCCTTCCTACGCCCACTCCAACATACCCTTGCGCCAGGCATAGACCAGCCCGGCGACCAGGATGCCAATGAAGATGATACCCTCCGCCACGGCGAACAAGCCCAACTGATTCAACGACACCGCCCAGGGAAACAGGAACACCGTCTCCACATCGAAGACCAGGAACACCAACGCGAAAATGTAATACTGCGCTTTGAACTGCACCCAGTTTTCCCCAACCGTTTCGATACCGCACTCATACGTGCTGGACTTGATCGGATTCGGCTTGCGCGGCGACAAGACCGCCGCAATAATGATCGCCGCCGCCGGGATGAGCGCGCCCACAACCAGGAACAAGCCAATGTAAATCCACTCGGTTTGCATGGTCACTCCATTGACAAAAGTAATCGCCGCCAATTGTGAATTGACGTGCAAATTGTACCATGAAGCCCAATCGCCTCACATGACAGCGTGTCAATTTTTCAGGTGATATTCGTCATATATTTCCTGTACCGCAATTTTCAAATTGCGTTACTTCCCCGCCGCTTTATAAACGGAATCGCCAACGTGAGACCGACCAACGCCCCGACGACTCCCACCGCCCGCGCCTCGCTTCCGGTTCGCTTCCACATAGACTCTGAGCGGATCGCCACCTCCTGGGCCGACACTGCCACGCGCGTTTCCGCGCCTCCCTCCTTCGAAACGAATCGCAGGTACAGCCACACCGTCCCGCGTAACGTTTGCGGCTCGCGCGGCGTTACCTCCCAATAAAAGGAGGCCGTGTCGCCTGCGGAGAGCGGCGTACTGACCAGGTCGGTCGGACGCGCATCCGCAAAGGGAAGTTCCAGCCGCGCCTCCGCGATAACCGTGTACGCCTCATACAACGGGTCGAGTTGATACGTCTCCCCCGGCTCCAACCACATCCGAATCACACCCGAATCCCCGAAGCGCAGCGAAGGCGAAAACTCCAACCGAATCCTCCGCGCCTCCGAAAGTGACAGACCCTCGCCCGCCGGAATCAGCGCCACGACGCGCGTCTCGCGTCGCGGCGGCCAAAATCCCCACACGAGGAGAGGCAGGGAAACGCCCAAAACAAGAATCGCTAAAACCAATCGAGGGGTTCTCTTCATCTTTCATCTTTCATCTTTCATCTTTGATAATCCCCTTCCCCACCATCCACGCGTGGACCTCATACGCCAGCCATCCCACCAGCGCCATTGGGTCGGCGTCGAGCAGGTCGCGCGCTTCTTGCATTGTTTCGGTCTTCAACACGCCGATGCCGCGCAGGTCGCCGTCATCGGCGAACGAATCGAGCAGGGGGCCGTTAAGCGCGAGTTTGCCCATCTCGCCGAGTCGTTTCAAATTGGCGAGGTGTCTGGCCTGCAAATCATCCAGATCGAGCGTGGCGTCGGCGCGGCGATTCGGTCCCTTTTTAAAGAGGAACACATGGTAGATCGTCGCGTCCATCGAAGCGGCAAAGCGTTTTGCTTCATCTTCATCGTATGACATCCAGAACCTCCATCAAGACGGCAAGTTCTCCCATTTTACCCAAAGCGCAAAAGAAAGGCATCCAAGTTCGCTTGCCGCCTTATGAGCCGCTTTCCCATTCGTGAAAGTTCGCGTCCGGTTTTGGCGACAGCCTCCGCGTGAAAACCATCGGGGTTTACCGAATGAAAAAGAGACTGCCACGCCCAGCGTGACAGTCTCTTTGCTTCAAAGGGTCAGTGAAGGTTACGGGCCGGTGCGATAGAGGAAGGCGTCGTCGAACCAGGCGGTGCCGACGC
>CAZVAX010000159.1:0-3947 GCA_964625215.1 uncultured Anaerolineaceae bacterium
AATTATGCCTTACTTTGGTGAGCAGTAGCTTTTTTCATTCTGTAAGGTAATCAGAGGCGCTCCTTGCTTCGCCCTATTTTACTTTCACTCCTCGTTTTTGTGGCGGTTTCTTGAAGGCCATTGTTTCTCCCATGACTCTGCGTCCCCTTCAACGACTCGAAACAGCGGATGGGGCTCGGGGAAGGGGATTCCCTTGATTTGCTTGGAAATTTCCGGGGAGCGGCGCTTCAACTTGGCGCGTAGATGTTTCCACTCGTAGGCCAGTTGCCCGCGCGTGACATTGATCTTGCCGCGCATGCGCCCCCGCGCGATCTTGGCCGCGTCGAAGCGGTAGCCGCGTCGGGCGGCCTCGCCCGCTACGAAGTCCAGATAGGAAGCGACCGCGGCGACGGGGTCGCGTTGGGATTTGAAGCGCTCCAATTGGGGGTGATGTTTGTAGCCGCGCGTCTCGCCCATTAAGACCTTTTGCGCCAGCAAGGTCTCGCGCCATAGCGCGACCAGTCCCTGCGGGTCGAGATACTTTGGGTGAAGCGACCAGATACGCATTAGAAATCTGTGTTGGGAAGCCACTGTTCGAGCAGGCGCAGGAAGTCGGGGCTGGCCCCATTGCCGCCCATGAAATTTGGCGCGAGGGCCAGCCCGCCTACCGCGTAGCCGAGCGAGACCGCCAGTCCGCCGATCGCGATCATACCGCCGATGGCGCCGCCGCCCAACGCGGCAATGACTCCGATTGCCAGTCCACCCATCGAAAAGACGCCCAGGCTGAATCCGCCCAACGTCACGCCGCCGAAGGCCGCGCCTCCGACGGCGAGTCCGCCGATGGCAATGTCGCCGATGGCGATGACTCCCCGGGCCACGCGCGGACGTCCCGTTGCGGGGTCGAATCCCTGCGCGATGTGGATGAGCGGCCAGCCGAACAATTCCGCCTCGCTCTTCCATTCGTAGCCGTAGCCATAGCGCATCATCGGCCCGCCGATGACGACGGAGGGTTGCGCTTGCGAGCGTCCGTCCAGCCACTCGCCGCAGTATCGGCATTTCACGGCGTTGTCTTGAATCTCTTCGGCGCAGTAAGGGCATTTTTTCATGGAAACTCCTTATTCGTTCACTACGTCTCCGCTTTGACCGCCGCGTTTTTCCACGAGGCGGATGTTTTGAATCTTCATCGTCTTCTCGGCGGCTTTGGCCATGTCGTAGACGGTGAGCGCGGCGACGGAGACGGCAGTGAGGGCCTCCATCTCCACGCCGGTCTTGCCGGAGGTCTTGACGGTGGCGGTGATGACGACTCCGGGCAGGGACTCGTCGAGGGCCAGGTCCACGTCAACTTTGGCGAGGGGGAGAGGATGGCAGAGCGGAATCAGGTCCGAGGTCCGCTTGGAAGCGGAGATGCCGGCGATCTGCGCGACGGTGAGGACGTCGCCTTTTTTAAGTTGGCCGTCGCGGATCAGGTCGAAGGTGGCGCGCTTCATCAGCACTTCGCCCTTCGCGATGGCGATGCGATCCGTGATGGGCTTATCGCCCACGTCCACCATGCGGGCGCGGCCGGTTGAGTCTACGTGCGTGAGTTTTGGCATGAGGGGATTATACCTAGAGAAACCGGGTTTCTGCCAGAAACCTGGTTTCTCCATCCGTGATAAAATCCGCCCGCCATGCTTCCCAACCAATCCTCCTACACCGTCCAGATCCCCGTTTACGAGGGGCCGTTGGCGTTGTTGCTCGACCTGATCGAGCGCGCCGAATTGGACATTACCGCCGTCTCTCTGGCGCAAGTGACCGAGCAATATCTCGCGTACGTGCGCGCGTTGGAGAAAGTGACCGCGGACGAAATCTCCTCCTTCCTGGTGATCGCGGCCAAGTTGATCCAGATCAAGTCGGAGGCGCTGTTGCCGCGTCCGCCGGTGCGCGAGGTGGGTGAGGAAGATCCCGCCGAGGATTTGGCGCGACAGTTGCGACTCTACAAACGCTTCAAGGAGGTGGGACTGTGGTTGGAGGAACGGCAGGACAAGAATCTGCGCACCTTCCTGCGCGTCGCTCCGCCGCCCAAGGTGGAAGCCAAGCTCGACCTTTCGGGCATCACCCTGGCGGACCTGCTCGAGGCGGCCGAACGTATCTTCGCGCAGGAGCAGGAGAAGCAGGCGCTGGGAACGGTCATTGCCGCTCCGAAAATCACCATCCGCGAAAAGATCGAGTTGATCGCCTCCCGCCTGCGACTGGAACGCGGCGCCACCTTCCGCGCCCTGCTCGGCGAGAAACCGACGCGGCTGGAGATCGTGGTCACATTTTTGGCGTTGCTGGAGTTGGTGAAGCGCTATCGCGTGTACGCGAAGCAGGACGCTTTATTTAGCGATATTGCCATCGAGCCGCTGGAGGAGTTTCGCGAGGGGGAGGAGTTTGAGTTGGAGTTTGAGTGAGGGCAGTCATCAGTGATCAGTCATCAGTGATCAGTCATCAGTGATCAGTTTTCAGTGACCAGTTTTCAGCGATCAGTGAAAAGACGGCGCGCTGGCGTTGTCTTTTTTTATACCTGGTTTTCCACAATCCTGACCTCTTCCTCCGTCAGCCCGTACAACTGATAGACCAACTCGTCAATCTGACCGTCCGTCGCGGCGATTTGACGCTGGATCGCCTCCCGCGCCGACTCGGTCTTGGCTTCGGCTTTGGCCTTGTGCAATTCCAGCATGGACGTGACCAGCGCGACCATTTTCTCGTGCGCGGCGCGGTCGGCGGGGTTGGTGAAGTCTATGGCGCGGACGGGAATTTCATCTAAATCTACTTTCTTGACTTGGGCAATACTCTTTTTGTTGGTCAGTGATCGCGCCTGATAATAATTTGTCATCAAACGCGAATTTAAAATGCCAAGAAGGTATTTGTAATCCACATCGCTTTTCTTGTTGAACAGAAAATACAAAGATTGTTCGGGGAAAATTGGTTCTTCATCATAGGTGGCAATAATTCTATCGCCTGTCTTACGCAATAAAATTCGCGGAGACGCACCGAGTTTCTTTGGATCGGTTGTTCTCCCCGTGATGTTTTCCTTCTTGAACTCAAACCAAAAAACCTTTCTCATTTCATATCTGCCAATACTTTCACCCTTAATGGTCTGTATTTGGTTTCGATTCACTTTCGTTTCTGTAATCAAACTTGACTTGCCGCCGAATCCAGATGTCGTATCACAAAATTCCTTGAGAGGCTTTGTATTTGCAGATTCAATTTTCGCAGTCACACCAAGAGCATCTTCATTTTCAAAATATGAAAAGGCAAAATCTGTACGACCAGATAGATCAGATTGCCTTTGTCGTAGCACGGGTTTTTCAAACTCGGAGATTTCTACAAAGTGCAACTCGTTACTTTGCTCCTTCAGGAAAATAAAGATTAAGGTGTCTGCGGTAATTCCAGGGAAAGGGGATTTATAGAGCAATGAAACAATTCTTGTTTCGCCCAAGATTCTCTTTCGTAAATCAACGAACTGGCGATTAAAGCCAAGTCTGTCTGGAACAATGAAGCCAAAATAGCCATTTTGTTTTGTGAGATTGATTCCTTGCGCGACAAAGTATTCATACATATTTGGCATGTATGTATTTCCCGAAAATCTCCTTATCAGATATTCTATTTGGCTTGCAGGATAAATTTCTGCACCAAACTTTCCCGACAAAGAAATCCAAGGCGGATTTCCAATCACCGCGTCAAATCCTCCATTCTCCATGATCTCTTTGAATTCCGATTTCCAATCAAACGGCTTTACATCTTTCAATTCTTCGGCAGTCGGTTGGAAAGGGCCAAAATAATCCGTCCCAATCAGCGAATTCCCGTTCTTGATATTCCCGCTCAAATCGGGCAAAACGGTCTGGTGAAAGAGACTGCGTTCCTCGGTGAGTTCGCCTTCGCGCAAATCTTCCAGGGCTTTCAACGAGAGCGAGAAGCGCGTCACTTCCACGGCCTGCGGGTCAATG
>CAZVAX010000160.1:0-3921 GCA_964625215.1 uncultured Anaerolineaceae bacterium
GGCGAAAAGGATGAAGGCAAGAAACACAAGCGGGAGGAATTTGCGGTTCATGCGGATTTTCCTGGTGAAGAGGTGTGGGGAGATTGTAGCATAGGAGGAGGGGAGGGGGCGACCAGCGGATGGGAAACGGATTAGCGGATACGAGGCGCGTTATCCGCTAATCCGCTTGGACATCCGCTGACCATAAATCAACGGCCTCGGGACAAAATGTCCACGAGGCCGCTTGTTGTTTTATCTCTCCAACACTTCCATCAACAAATCCGGCCGATCTGTGATAATCCCGTCCACGCCGATGGCGATCAGCATTTGCATTTCGGCGGGATCATCAATTGTCCACGCGTCCACCCACAGTCCGCGGGCGTGCGCCATGTTCACGAAGCGACTCGTCAACAGGGTGATGCCGCTGTCTTCGATGGGGAGCTGGACGGCGGAAAAATTCGGCGGGTAGAGTCGGCCTAAAAATGCCAAGTGCATGTAGATGAACGGCTTGATCTGTCCGCGACTGCCGGAGGTGGCGATTTCGGGGCAGGTCTCGCGAAACTCGGCCAACGCCTCATCCTTGAACGACGCCACCAACACCTTGTCTTCCATGCCGTGCTTGCGAATCAAGTCACAGAAGGGTTTGGCAATCGAAGGTTCGTCCTGCTTGATCTCGATATTCATCCGATAATCGGGGAAGCGCTCGAAAACCGACTCAAGCGTCGGGATGACGATGCCCTGTCCCCGATATGGGAACTCGGCCCCATCGTCGAGCGGACTCCAATCGTAGGCCGCGTCATAGCCCTGAACCTCGGAGAGGCTCTTGTCTTTAATCAGGCCCTCGCCGTCGGTCAAACGGTCCACTTCCGCGTCGTGGCTGACGACGAGGACGCCGTCCCTGGTCATGTGGATGTCCATCTCCAACACGTCCACGCCGAGGTCGGCGGCGCGCTCGAAGGCGAAGAGCGTGTTGCTCGGCCAGAGGCCGTCCCCGCCCTGGTGGGCAATGACCATTGGCCGCGGCGCGTTTTGATAATAGGCCGCTTCCGGCGCTTTGGGCAGGACCAGCATGCCCACAAAAATCAAAATCACGAGACCGAGCAGAATTCTTCCACTCCACGTTTTCATGCTTCTTTTCCTTTGGCGAATCTATTTGAAATTTTGTAAAAACGCAACCACGTTTTCCCCAAGCGCATCCGTGTTATAGCCGCCTTCCATGATAATGGCGGTTGGAAAGCGCAGCGCGGCGATGTGTTGACCGATCTTCGCGATTCCCTCGCGTGTGATTTTGAAACTACCAAGAGGGTCGCTTTCGTAGGTGTCCATGCCGAGGGAGAGGACGAGGTGGGCCGGGGCGAAGTCGCGGAGCAGGGTCAGGGTCTGGTCGAGCGCGGCGAGGTAGGATGCGTCGTCTGTTCCAGCGGGGAGGGGGAAGTTGTGATGAAATCCAAGCCCCTCGCCTTCGCCTGTCTCTAGCGTGTAGCCAGCATAGTAGGGATATTCGAAACTGGGATCGGCGTGAATGGAAATTGTCAACACGTCCGAGCGCGAATAAAAGATATCTTGTGTGCCGTTGCCTGCGTGATAATCCACATCGAGAATGGCGACCTTGCCGAACTGAGTCAACCACTGCGCGGCGATGGCCGCGTTGTTGAGGAAGCAATATCCGCCGGCGATGTCGCGTCCAGCGTGGTGGCCGGGAGGGCGACAGAGAGCAAATGCTGACGGGAGACGGGGAAAGGGAGACGGGGCGATGAATTCTGCCGCGCTGAGGGCGCAGTTGGCGGAGGAAAGCGCGGCGAGGAAAGTGCCTTCGACAACGGGGACGCTGAGGTCGAGCAGGAAGAAGCCGGCCTTGCCGAGAATCGATTCGGGCATCTGGTCGCGTTTGGCGGCGAAGGTGGCGGGGAGCAGGGCGGCGGCTTCAGGGGGCCGGTCCGTTGGAGATTGCGCGGCCCGCCACTCGGTCCAGGCGGAAGCGAGGAAGGCGAGGTAAGGCTCCGTGTGGACGGCGCGGAGCGGGTCGAGTCCAAAGTCGCGCGGCGCGGCGATGTCGGCCCAGGCGGTTTGGCGTAGGGCCTTGAGGATGCGTTCCATGCGTTCGGGCGATTCGAGGTAGGGTACGCGCTGGCCGCCGTCGAACACTTCAAAGGCGGGGTTGTGCAATTGGTGGGTTTCCGCATAAAATACTTTCATGCCTGTAAAAACCCGTGGAGGCTCAAATGGATGTACTGACCGCGATTCACACGCGACATTCGACGCCAAGGATGAAACCCGACCCAGTGGCGCGTGACGTGATCGAGAGATTGTTGGAGGCGGGCAACCAGGCGCCGAACCACCATCGCGTGCGGCCCTGGCGTTTCTTTGTGTTGACGGGGGAGGCGCGCGACCGATTGGGCGCGATCTTCGCCGCTTCGCAACGCGACCGCCAACCGGACCTGCCGCCCGAGGCGTACGACAAAACCCGCGCGTTGCCGCGCCGCGCCCCTGTGGTGATCGCCGTGGCGGTGGACAAGCCCGCGCCCGATTCGAAATCCATCGAGATCGAGAATGTGGCCGCGGTCGCGGCGGCTTGCCAGAATATCTTGCTGGCCGCGCATGCGTTGGGCCTGAGTGGGATGTGGCGCACGGGCGAGTGGGCGCGCGACGCGAAGGTGAAGGAGTTCTTTGGCCTGGAGTCGGACCGGCATCTTTTGGCGTTTCTCTACATCGGTTTCGCCGACGAGGGGAATAAGCCGGTGGAACGTCCCCCGGTGGATGACCGCGTGGTGTGGATGGAGTAAAAAAATTCTGAATTCAGAATTCTGAATTCAGAATTTTCATGTTATCCGTGATGTGAGCGGTAAACCATTTCGCCCGCCGGGATGCGCACCGGCAAGCGGTTTTGCGAGGGCGGCAGAGGGCAGGTGGCAAAGTCGGTGTAGGCGCAGGGTGGGTTGCGCGCTTTGTTGAAATCGAGAATCACCTGACGATCCACGGGGGCTTCGGCGTCGAGGAAGCGGCCGCCGGGATAAGTGCCGTTTCCGTTGGTGGGGTCGTAGAAGTTGAAGAACAAACCATCGCCGTCTTTTTCGGCTTCGAGGCGGCATTCCCTTCCGCCGAGGGTGAACAACGCGTAACCGGGAAATTCGCGGTCGTATTCTTCGCCGATCACGTCGCGGATTTTCAGCACGCGCGGCGGGTCGTAGGGAATGAAGCGGGCCGTGACGAGATAAGCCTGGTTGACCGGGTAATGCTTGAGGCTGGTGAATTCTTTGCGAGCCGGGTTTTCCTTGTCCCACACGCGGATCAGGCAGTTCCTGCCGCGTTTGATGGCGACCATGATGAGGCTACCCACTTCGAGGAAATCCGGGTTTTCTTCGATGTCGAACCGCAAAACCTTGTTGCGGACCGGTTCGCCGTTGCAGGTCATGGCGACATCGTCTGATACCCGCAAGGTGACTACGCCGTTTTTGTAAATGAAGTACCCGGCTCTCGGCGGGAGGCCGGAACCGTTCAATGGAATATCATTGGAGGGGTCGCTCCCGAAGGCGTTGGTTCCCTCCACCATCCAAAACAGGCCCGCCAGGGCCAGCCAACTGCGTTCGTTGGTTCGCAGGCGTTCTTCGCGCTCGGCGCGATACGTCAGTATTTCGTTTTCGTAGGAATGGTTGAGTGTCATGCGGCCAATTATAAGCAAAATTATTCTTTGGGCTAGGGACTCTTCCTTGCGGCTTTGTCAGGCAATCCGCGTTTTTGACAGATTGCGCCTTCCCTCGTATAAGTGAAACATATCACTGACAAGTTGATTTTCTTCTCCCTGATGGTTGTCGTCGGCTGGCTGGCGAGCAGGAACAAGAAGCCGGAGGCCGACGATGATTTGGCCCATGCCAACGCGGCGAAGGCGAATGAAACCCTCAAAGCCGCCGGGCAACTCGTGCAGGAAGGCTTCACCGTGCTGCC
>CAZVAX010000161.1:0-3758 GCA_964625215.1 uncultured Anaerolineaceae bacterium
ATCGCCGCGCCGTGCAGGGACTTTTCCAGCACGCCTTTGACCCAGAAGTTTTCCACGTGGTTGAGGAGAATGCGTCGGTTGCGCTGGTCGAGGGTTTCGGTGTCGGGTTTGAAGAGGGTGATGAAAATGCGTTGGAAGAAATTCTGGTTGACGGTGTTGTGGTCGCCGGTTTGAATGATATTGCCAACCGCGTCACCGCCGACGACAACTCCCTTGTTGTCGGCTTGTTGAACAGACGTGGATGGTTTCCCTTTAGATGCCATGTTGTTTCATCGATTCTATGTGCAAGCGGGGAATTGGGCAAGCCCCAAAGAAAATCATGTATACTTCGCCTCCATAAAGGACTTCCCCCTCATGTCGAAACGCCTCCCACCCTTCGCGGACATCCTGCCGGTCTTCGCCATCAGCGCCACATTATTCTACGGCTGGTCGTTGGTGGTCTTCATTTGGAAACTGCCCGGTTGGATGTTCTTCCTCAACCTCGGCGAAATGTTCGCGGGCATCTTCGCTTACGAACTCGTCACCAACCTGGCCGAGAGTTTGACCATCGTGATCCTGCTCCTGGCGCTCGGAGCCATCCTTCCGCCGCGCCTCCTGCGCGACAACTTCATCGTGCGCGGCGGCCTCGCCTCCCTGACCCTCATCGTCGCCATGATGTTCTTCCTCAATCGCCAAGTCGAAGTCGGCCCGTCGTTCAACCGCTTCCTGCCCTGGTGGATGCTCGGCGCGCTCGCGCTGGCGATCTTCTTGTGCTGGCTTTCCACCCGCCTCCCATTCCTCCGCAAAGCCATCTCCTGGCTCGGCGACCAATTGACGATCTTCCTCTTCATCCTCCTCCCCCTCACCGCCCTAGCCCTGATTGTCGTCATCATTCGCTTCTTCATGTAGACTGAAAACTGATTACTGATTACTGATAACTGATCACTGCTCACTGTTCACTGATTATCGCCATGCCCCGCCGCGACCTCCTCAAACTCTCCCTCGCCCTCACCGGCGGCGCGCTCGCCTCGCGCGTACTCCCGCGCGTTCTCTCACTTGGTCAGAGCGCGGACCAGCCCAACGTGCTGATCCTGCTCTTCGACACGCTGACCGCGCCGCACATGTCGCTCTACGGCTACCCGCGTCGGACCACGCCCAACCTGGAACGTTTCGCCAAGCGCGCGACGGTTTATCATCGTCATTACTCCGGCGGGAGTTACACCATCCCCGGTACAGCCAGCCTCCTGACGGGCTTGTATCCGTGGCATCATCGCGCCGTCAATCCCAGCGCTCCGGTGCGACGCGACTTGGCGGACAAGAGTCTCTTCCACTCCCTCGGCGCGGATTACTTTCGCCTCGGTTTCGGCCAAAACCTGTGGGCCGACGAGTTCCTGCGCCAATTCCGCGCCGACCTGGACGAACACATCCCGCCGGATTGGATGGCCTACAAGAATCCGCTCCTGCTCGGCAAGATCAACCCGCGCGACCCGATGGCCTTCGTGGCCTTCGACGATTTCCTCGTCGGCGGACTCAAACTCGACACGCCCTACCCCGGCTCGGTCACGCTCGGCATTCTCGACATCGCTGTCGACAACGGTCGCAACACCAACGCCGAACTCGCCAAACGCAACCCGCGCGAAGTTCCCTTCAACGAAGGCTTCTATTACGAGAACCACGTTGTCTTTCAGGGCATCGCGCAATCGCTGAGTCAAGCCGCCAGTCGCGCGCCCTACCTCGCCTATTACCACCTCTTTTCGCCGCACGGTCCCTACGCGCCCACCGCCGAATTCTCGAACCTCTTCAAAGACGATCTCAAAGTTCCGCGCAAGCCGCGCCATCCGCTCATAGCGAAAAAGGACGCCCTGCCCGACGAACTCCTCGACCACGCCGCGCGCGCCTACGATCAACTCATCGCAAACGTGGACTCGGAATTCGGTCAACTCATGGATGGACTTGACTCCTTCGGCGCGCTCGCCAACACCTACGTTGTCGTCCTCTCGGATCACGGCCAGCTCTTCGAACGCGGCGTGCATGGACACACCTCGCGGCTCCTCTACGACCAGGGCATCCACATCCCCTTGCTGATTCGCGCGCCCGGTCAGACCGAACGACGCGACGTGCGCGTCCCGACCAGCAACGTGGACCTCCTTCCGACCATTGCATCCCTCACCGGCGGTCAGACTCCGCCCGAAGTGGATGGCCAGACCCTGGTCGGATTCGGCGGCCCAGACGCGGAGCGCCCCGTCTTCTGCGTGGAGGCCAAGGAGAGTTCCGCCTTCCGTCCGCTCGACAAAGCCTCGTTCGTGTTGATACGCGGTAAATACAAACTCATCTGGTATTCCGGCTACACCGACAAAGATATCGTGGAACTCTACGATCTCGAAACCGACCCACTAGAATTAACCGACCTCGCCAAAGACCTCCCCGATGTGAAGAAGGATATGCTCGAAGAACTCACCGCCGCCCGCGCCCAAGCCGACGCGCCTTACACACGGAAAACTGATAGCTGAACACTGATGACTGAATCCAGCCGCCGCGACTTCCTCAAACTGGCCTCTGCCTTCGCAGGCGGAACGGCCCTGGCGGGACTCTCTCCGCTCCTCTCCTCCGCGCGGACCGACAAGCCGAACATCCTCATCCTGGTGTTCGACACCATGTCCGCGCCGCATCTTTCGGTCTACGGATACCCGCGCGCTACCACGCCCAACTTCGAACGCTTCGCCGAACGCGCCACGGTGTTTCACTCGCATTATGCTGAGGGAAGTTTCACCACCCCCGGAACCGCGACCCTTCTGACCGGCCTCAATCCGTGGACGCATCGCGCCATCAACCCAGGCGGGCTCGTCCGCCGCGACCTGATTGACAATAACATCTTCCGCGTCGCGGGGACAGACTACCAGCGCATCGCTTTCACCCAAAATTTTTGGGTTGAACTTTTCTTCCGTCAGTTTCGCGCCGATATTGACTTACATCTCCCGGTCACTTCCTTCGCCTATCCCAACCCGCTCCTGCTCGGCGAGATGGATCGCGATGATCCGCTTCCGTATTTCGCCTACGAGGATTTTATGGTTGGCGGCGTCAAACTTGACACGCCCTATCCCGGCTCAATCTTGCTCGGAATCCTCGACGCGGCTCTCGGTCGCGGTCAGGCCCTCAGCCCCGACCTCCAACGCGGCGAACAAAAAGGCGTGTGCTTCAACGGCTATTACTACTATTTGAATCACACCGTCTTCGAAGGCATCCACGAAACGGTGCTACAGGCAACCGGGCAGAAAAAACCCTATCTGGGGTACTTCCACCTCTGGTCGCCGCACGAACCCTATTCGCCCGCTAAAGAATTTATTGGATTATTCGATGACAAACTCAAATTGCCGCGCAAACCGCATCATCCGCTCGCGACCGAAAACTTCAAAGACCAGGAACTCTACCAATACCGGCGCGTCTACGATCAATACGTCGCGAACGTGGACGCGGAGTTTGGCCTGCTGATGGACAACCTCGAACGCGACGGCGCGCTCGATAACACGGTGGTCATCGTCACCTCGGATCACGGTCAACTTTTCGAGCGCGGCGTGCATGGACATGCCTCGCGCCTGCTCTACGATGGCGTGACCCACGTGCCGCTGATGATCTCGGTCCCGGGGCAAAACGCGCGGGTGGATGTTCGCGAGGCGACCGGGGGCGTGGACCTGCTCCCGACGATCGCGGCCCTCACGGGCGGCGCGTCGACGCGGCTGACGGAGGGACGCGTCCTGCTGGGGCTGGGAGGTCCATCCGAA
>CAZVAX010000162.1:0-3730 GCA_964625215.1 uncultured Anaerolineaceae bacterium
CGGCGCGCCGCAAAAAGCGGATGGGGCCCTCCTGATGCTCGACGAGCCACAGCGCATACAGCGTGGCCCGCAACTCCTCCGCGTCGTCAATCTGACTCAACAACTCGCGGAAGAACGTATCGGGGACGGCGGTGAATGTTTCGGAGGAGGTGAAGCCGTTGAAGTTGGGCATTGCTTTTTTAGCGGATAAGCGTATAATAAGAAACGGAGGCCTTGACGCGCTTCGGCGCGCATCGCCTTTTTTATTTTACCTGTTGCTCGCCTCTTGAGCGGAGATCGGAAATATAGGCAAAACTCCAGATCGTGTAGTTGGGGCGGTTATCTATATCTCGTAAAGCCTTTGTTCGCAAACGAAGAACCTGGTCAACAAAATCCTTGAGCTCCTCGCGCTTTGGTTCTTTCATTCCCTCGAAGCGCAATCCCCATGAAATGATGTAGGCAATCAAGTCCGCGATTTGGATTCCTGTCGTCAGGTCGCTGTGCACGAAAAAAGGCTCAGGGATAATCTGGTTTGCGCGTTGCCTGCCCTTGCCCGTTTTCTTGAAATAATTGTCCATCTGGTGCAGAAGAATATAGCTTTTGCTTTTCTCCAACTCATCAAAAACAATGATTCCCTGGCACTTGGGGTCTTTATCCTCTAAAAAATAATAAAACCGCTCGAATAGATAAGAATGATCTTTTCGTAACACGGAAGGACTTGGAATGGGGGAATTCTTGTCAACGATACTTGCAAATGCCCTGCAATGAAAGCGGGTGCAAATATCGAGAGCGTCTTGAACGTATTTCAACTTTGCTCTTGCCAACGCCGTCAGTTCCCTTTTACCCGCAGTTTCTCCCGAGTCGAGGGCTTTCTTTGCCAATTCCCTCTGCTCGTTTTCGGAAAATTCGATTTCGGAATTTGCCAGGCGAAAAGTCTTTGCCTTGAGAAGTTTCTTTGCTTTAAGTTCTCGTTCGCCTGTGGAATACCGCCTGCCAAAGTTACGGATTTCAGCGTCTTGCAAGGCTAACACAAGATTCCACAAGTCGCCATCTTCGATGGCAATTCCTGCAAGGACATCGGGAGCGGCTTGTCCTCCGCTTTCATCCACAAACAAAAAGTATGCCATCCTTGCCTACTCGTTGAACTGAATGTGTTTTGTCGCGGCATTCTCAAATTTCGCCAGCGCGCTGCGGAAGATCAACTCCACGCTGCCCACGGGACCATTGCGATGTTTCGAGATGATAATCTCAGCGATGTTTTGTTTCGCTGTATCCTTCTCGTACTGGTCAGGACGGTAGATGAACATGACGATATCGGCATCTTGCTCAAGCGATCCCGACTCCCTTAAATCCGACAGCACAGGCCGTTTGTCCGTCCTCTGTTCCACCGCGCGGGACAACTGCGCCGCGGCCAGCACAGGGACGTTCAACTCGCGCGCCAGCACTTTCAAGTTGCGCGAGATGAACGAGACTTCCTGCACACGGTTGTCGTTGCGCGTGTCGCCGCTCATCAATTGCAGGTAGTCGAGGATGATCAGATCAATCCCAAATTCCATGTGCAGGCGGCGGCATTTGGTGCGGAGTTGGAGAGGCGTGATGGCAGGCGTGTCGTCGAGATAGATGTGCGTATCGCCGAAGACTTCGATGGCATGAGCGAAGAGTTCACGCTCGCCCTCCTGGAATTTGCCGTTCCTCAGCCGCTGCGAATCGATTCCCGTCTCTTGCGCGATCAGGCGCTGCACCACCTGCTCGTTCGACATTTCCAGCGAGAAGATTGCCACATGCTTTTTGTGGGTCAACGCGGCGTTCTTCGCGACGGAGAGCAGGAAACCCGACTTGCCCTGACCGGGACGCCCCGCGATGATGAGCAGGTCGGAGGGCTGCAACCCCGTCAGCATTTTGTCGAGGTCAATGAACCCGGTCGGCACGCCGTGAATTTCATCGGGACGTTTGGAGAGTTCGTCAATGCGGTCATAGTAGTCGGAGAGGACTTGCTTGATTGGTTGCAGGTCGTGTTTGAGTCGCCGCTCGCTGACGTTGAAGACCGCCTTCTCCGATTCGCCCATCACCTCGTTCACGTTCACTTCCGTGTTATACGCGATGGAGGCGATCTTGTTTGCCGCGTTGATCATCTTTCGGCGGACGGAATGTTCCTCCACAATTTTTCCGTATGATTCCGCATTCAAAGATGTGGGGACTTGGTTTATCAGCGAGGTCAAAAACGCGGGGCCGCCGATCTCCGCGAGTTGTCCCGCGCGCTCGAGTTCGTCGGCCACGGTGAGCAGGTCAATGGGCACGCGTCCCTCGTGCAGGCGCGTGAACGCCTCCCAGATCCAGCGCAGGCGGTGGATGTAAAAATCCTCGCCGGTTAAAAATTGCGCCACATCGTAGTAGGCTTCGGGGTTAATGAGAACCGCCCCAACGACGGCTTCTTCGGCTTCTCGGCTGTGCGGAACGGTCGGGGCGGCGGGCGAGGGGGTTTCCTCAGGGGGGAGATAGTCGCTCATGGACGGGGATCAACTTGGTTTGTCGGCAGGAGGCGAGGCGTTGGGTTTGTCGAGGTCGAGGTCGAGTTTGTCGAGAAAACTTTTGAAGACGTCGAGACGTTCGCTGGACTCTTCCACTGGAGGCGGAGGGACGCTTCGTTCCTTCGACTTCGGGCCGGGCGCGCCCTCACTGACATCCTTCTCGGGGATAATGCTCGCGGCCGACATCACGGTGGGATCCACCAAAATCGGCGCATGGGCGCGCACGGCCAGGGCGATCGCATCGGAGGGACGCGAGTCGATGTTGAGCAGTTGCCCGTCCTGGTCGGCCACGATGTTGCCGAAGAAAATCTCGTCGCGCAACGCGACGATCTCGATGCGAATGATGCGCGCGTTGAAGGTGTGCAGGATGTTGCGGATCAGGTCGTGGGTGAGCGGGCGGGACATCTCCACTTCCTGCAACGCGACGGTGATGGCCTCGGCTTCGTACGGCCCGACCCAGATGGGCAGGTAGCGTTCGCCGTTGACCTCGCGCAAAACGACGAGGCGCTGGGGCGACATGAGGTTGACGCGTACGCTATCTATCACGACTTCTATCATGGATGGTCTCCGTGGGTGACGCTATTTTAGCACATTCGACTGTAAAACTTCATTGCCAGAACAATCAAACGCGGCTATAATCCCGTTCGCTCAATCGGGGCGTGGCGCAGTCCGGCTAGCGCGCTTGCATGGGGTGCAAGAGGTCGGAGGTTCAAATCCTCTCGCCCCGACAGAGAGTACGAAGAGACACCCACCGGACGGGTGTCTTTATTTTTTACACGGCAGGCGTCCGTTTCCCCATTGAGGGGACGATGCAAATCCTCTCGCCCCGACAGAGAGTACGAAGAGACACCCGCCGGAGGGTGTCTTTATTTTTAATTCTCTACCGTACAGCCGTCATTGCGAGGGCGGTTTTCCCGAAGCAATCCCCTCTCGTGACGCGGGGACTGCTTCGTCGGGAAGTTCACCCTCCTCGCAGTGACGAAATCTACTCGTATTTGTGCGGTAACGAATTTTTAACCGCGGATGAAAAGGATAAAAGGGATTCGCTCGTATCCTTTTCATCCCTTTTATCTGTGGTTCATCTTGTCACTTGCCAATCCTCCCTGCCTCGATTATCCTTGCCGTTGGGAGTGGTTAAGTCCCGGCGGGCTTCCTGGTCTTCAAAACCTGTGGCGGGTCGCGTTGCGGGCCGCGGTGGGTTCGACTCCCATCCACTCCCGCCT
>CAZVAX010000163.1:0-3595 GCA_964625215.1 uncultured Anaerolineaceae bacterium
AGGTCCGAGAGGTCGAGAAAGGCCTCGTCAATCGAAATCTGTTCGAGCAGGGGAGTCAGCGTCCCCAATTTTTCCATCACCTGTTTCGACACTTCGCTGTAGAGGCGGCGCCGCGGCGCGACGACGATCAGTCCGGGACAAATCCGCAGCGCGCGCGACATGGGCATGGCGCTTCGCACGCCGAGGGCGCGGGCCGGGTACGAACACGAGGCGACCACGCCGCGCTCGTCGGGGCGACCGCCAACCGCGAAGGGCTTGCCGCGCAGCGCGGGGTTGCGAGTCTCTTCGACCGCGCAGAAGAAGGCGTCGAGATCGAGGTGGAGAATGGCGCGAGGCATGGGGGAATTATATGACCTTTTGAAACGCAATTGCTATGGTCAGAATTTGGGGGGGTTGTATGATTGAAACAGGGGCCGCCATCTGCGGCGCACTTATTTTCTTTTCCCCTTTGACCGCGCTGAGAGGAGGCGCTCGTATGTTTGCCAAAAAACAGCTTTTCAGCGTCCTTGCGACGCTGGTGATTCTGTCCCAGTTGATTCCCGCCGCGTCGCCGTTAAACCGGGTCGAGGCGGCCACGTACTGCGACTGGGCCGGCTTCGTGATGGATGTGACCGTTCCCGACGGCACCACGCTGGCTGTAAACACTCCCTTCACCAAAACCTGGCGTCTGAAAAATATCGGAACCTGCACGTGGACGACCGGCTACTCGGTCTTCTACGTCAACGGCGACATGATGAGCGCGCCGCCTTCCGTGCCGATGCCCAAGACCGTCGCGCCCAACGAGACGGTGGACATCTCCGTGCAGATGGTCGCGCCGCCCGTAGCGGGACATTTCCGCGGCAACTGGATGTTGAAGAACGCATCGGGACAGATCTTCGGCATCGGTTCCACTGCCAGCAACGTCTTTTGGGTGGACATCAACGTTTCTTCGCCGATGATCGAGGCCTTCGATTTCACGGCCTATTGGTGCGGCGCGGCCTGGTTCTACAACGGCGGGCCGATTCCCTGTCCGCCTAAAGATTCGGTCAAGCAATACGGCTATGCCCAGCGGCTTGAAAATCCGGTTTTAGAGAACGGCCAGCCTGCGGGAGTTCCGGGTCTCCTCACCGTTCCCCAGCAAAAATACAACGGCGTGATCATGGGCGTCTTCCCGGAGATGGATATCTTCCCCGGCGACCGCTTCCAGAGCATCGTCAGTTGCCAATACAACGCCACCAGTTGTTACGTCACCTTTGAGTTGGATTACCTCAAAGGCTCGGAACTTGTCACCATCTGGAAATGGCGCGAAAAGTACGATGGCGCTTTCTACCGCGCCGACGTGGATCTCAGCCGTTACGCCTACCTCAAAAATATCAAACTCGTTTTGATCGTTTCGGCCTACGGACCCGCGACGGGCGACTTCCCCCTCTGGGTTGCCCCGCGCGTCGTGCGTCCGTACACCCCGCCTCCCACTCCCACTCCCACCGTCACGCCTACGGCCACCGTCACCCCCGCGCCGAGCGCCTGTGACAAGGCCGAGTTCGTCGCGGATGTGACCGTTCCCGACGGCACAACCTTCGCGCCCGGAACCGCCTTCACTAAAACCTGGCGACTCAAGAACGTGGGAACTTGCACGTGGACCACCTCCTACAGTCTCGCGTTCACCAGCGGCGAGCAGATGGGCGCGGCCGCCTCGTATCCGTTGCCCGTCAGCGTCGCGCCGGGCCAGACCGTTGACCTCTCCGCTTACATGACCGCGCCCGCCACGGCCGGCCCGCACGAAGGTTCATGGATGCTCCGCAACGCCAGCGGCGCGTTCTTCGGCATCGGCGCGAGCGGCGCGAGTCCCTTCTGGGTTCGCATCAATGTCTCCGGCTCCTCCGCCGGCTTCGACTTCGTGACCAACATGTGCTACGCGTCCTGGTCGAGCGGCGCGGGCGCGCTTCCCTGCCCGGGCGCGGACGGTTCCGCCACCGGCTTCGCCCTGCGTCTCGACAACCCGAAAGTGGAAAACGGCGTCACCGACGCGCGTCCCGCCATCCTGGCCGGTCCGCAAGCCGTGGACTACGGCTGGGTGCAGGGCGCGTACCCGCCCTACGTTGTCCAGCCCGGCGACCGCTTCCAAGCCACGCTCGCCTGCCAATACAACGCCACCCTCTGCGACGTGTTCTACCGCCTCGACTACCAGATCGGAACCGGCCCCATCAACACCCTCTGGTCCTTCCGCGGCAAATATGACGGCATCTCCGACGCGGCCGATGTGAGCCTCGCCTCGCTGACCGGTCAAAACGTCAAGTTCATTTTGACGATCCTCGCGAACGGCCCGGCGACGAATGACCGCGCGCTGTGGATCGCGCCGCGCATTGTCAACACCGGCGGCTCGCTCCCGACGACCGTAACGGATTCGCCCTCTCCGGCCCCCGCCACCCACACGCCGCTTCCTGCCACGCCCACCCCAATCCCGCCCACCGCGACGCCCATTCCGCCCACGGCCACGCCCGATCCCTTCGCGGGTTGGGGAAGTTATTCCAACTCGAAATACGGATTGACCTTCCGCGCCCCGCCCGGTTCGATCAACGGAACCATCACCGACAACAACGCGCGCATCTATCTGCCCTACGCTCCCGGCACGAACCTGGCCGAGAAATACGTAGACGTGACCGTGGCCGAAAACGCGACCGCGTGTAAGTACAACGGTTTAGTCGGCGCGTCCGAAACCGTCACCATCAATGGCGCGGCCTTCCTCAAAGAGACCGGGCAGGAGGGCGCGACCGGCAGCGTCTACGATTTCGTCGCCTACTCCGCTTTCCGTCCCGGCACAACCGCCTGTGTGACCACCCTCTTTGTGTTGCACTCGCACAATCCGGGCGCGTATCCCACCCCGCCACCCACTTTCGATATGGTCGCGGAATCCTCGGTCTTCGCCACGATCATGTCCACCTTCGGCTGGACCGCCGCCGCTGCCAACCTCCAACCTGACTCGGCGGCATTCTGCGCCGACCCGCAAGCCATGGCCCTGCTCGCCAGTTTCGAAACCGCCGTCAAGAACTCGGATGGCAACCTGTTGGCCTCGCTCGTCAGCCCGAGTCACGGCCTGGACATCAAACTCTGGGGTTCGAGTACGCCAGTCAACATTAGCGTCGCCCGCGCCGGGAACATTTTCACCGAAACCACTGTCGTAGATTGGGGCGTCCACCCGGGCAGCCTCGTTCCGTACATCGGGACCTTCGCTGAAAAAGTCCTGCCGACTTTGGTGGATGTGTTTGCCCCGACGCGCCAGTTCAAGTGCAACGATCCCAACCTGTTGACCCTGCCGAATACATGGCCCTGGCCGGGAATCAACTTCTACCAGATCTTCCGTCCCGCCACCGCCGGCGATGCCTTCGATATGAACTACTGGCTGGTGGGCATGGAGTACATCGGCGGCAAGCCGTACCTCTACGGGATGGTTCACTACGTTTGGACGCCGTAACCCAATACGGCTATCTCCTCTTAGTCACGGCGGGTGAGCCTATCACCCGCCGTGACGCTTTTCGCGGGTTTGCGCCGTCTCCGCGCCTGCGATGCGTCTCCCCCCGCATATTGAACTATCATCCGAGTAAGGATATACTAAGCG
>CAZVAX010000164.1:0-3458 GCA_964625215.1 uncultured Anaerolineaceae bacterium
GCGCGGTCAACGTCACGCCCTCCGGCAACTCGCCCAGCCAGGCGCGATACTCCTTCGGCGCGTTGGCGATCAAAACGATGAGCGGAGGTTTGAAGCCGAGTTTCTTTACAAGCGGGGTTCCAGAATATCCAATGTCAGCCATAAATTCCTCACGGAGATTATACCCATCCGCATTTATAATTCCGACATTCCACACCGGAGACATTTATGTTATCCAAATTTTCGCGCTTGCTCACTTATGCGCTTGCCATTCTGTACGCTATCCTCGGCGGTTGTCTTTATTTTCTTCCCGAAAGCATCGCGCCCGTCTTCGCCTGGAAAGTGACCGGCTTCATCACCATGACCATCGGCGGCTGGTGTCTCGCCAACGCCTGGTTGGCCTACGTCACCGCGCGCCGCTGGGACTGGAAACTCACCTACACCACACTCCTCTATCTTTGGCTCTTCGGCCTTAGCGAGTTGATCGTCCTCATCGCCTTCCGCGACAAACTCAAACTCGACCACCCCATCGCCTGGCTTTACCTCGTCACATTGATCGTCAACGCCCTCGCCGCGCTGATTGGCCTCGCAGACTGGCTCCGCCTCCGCCCCTCCCTCGAAGCGGGCGCGCCCCACCTCAAACCGATCCACCATTTCTACGCGTTCCTCTTCACCGCGTTCGTCGGCTTTCTCGGCCTCTACGGCCTCTTCGTTCAAATCGGCGCGCCCGGCACGAACGGCGGCATTTTCCCGGAGGTCATGTCGCTCTTCACCCTACGAAGTTTCGCTGTCTTTTACCTGACCATCGCGATCTCCTCCGCGCCCTACATTTGGCAAAAGAGTCTCAACGCGGTTCTACATCACGCCTACGCGTCTCTGCCTCTCATTATCCTCGTCGCCGCGGCCGCCCTCGTTTACATCCGCCTCTTCGACTTCGCCACCCGCCCTGGTGGATTGGCGTACATTGGCGTTTATCTGCTCGTGGGGATTCCGATCTTCTTCGCCCTCCGCACATACGGAACCGGAACATGACCCGCTGGCTCGATCCGCATCCCGTTGACATTCCCGCCTCCTTCCTGACCCTGGGCCTGCCACCCCTCGTCGCGCAGACTCTCCTCCGACGCGGCATCTCCGTCCCCTCCGCCGCCCGCGCGTTCCTCCACCCCGACGAACTTCCCTCCACCCCCTATCCCAACCTTACACGCGCCTCGCAAGGTGGGATTGACCTGGCATTGGCGCGCATTTATCTGGCTACGCGCAACTCCGAAACCATCTGCGTTTGGGGCGACTTCGACGTGGACGGTCAGACCTCCACCACCCTGCTGGTTCAGGCCCTGCGCGCCATCGGGGCGAAGGTTGTTTACTATATCCCGGTGCGCGGCAAGGAAAGTCACGGCGTACATGTCGAGAGTCTCAAACCCATCCTCGACCGCACATCCGGCGCGGGCGCGACGCTCGTCATCACCTGCGACACGGGCATCACCGCCCACGAAGCCATTGACTACGCCAACTCGCGCGGCGTGGACGTGATCGTCACCGACCACCACGATCTCGGCGAGACGCTCCCGAACGCGAAGGCGATCATCAATCCCAAACTCCTGTCCGAAGATCATCCGCTGGCGAATCTGGCAGGCGTGGGAGTAGCGTATAAGTTGGCGGAGGCCCTTCATAATTCCCGCGAAGCGTTCAGAATTCAGAATTATGAAACTGAGGATGTTCTCGATTTGGTCGCCCTCGGTCTCATCGCCGATGTTGCTTTACTGAAAGGTGAAACGCGTTCGTTGGCCCAAAAGGGAATCCAAAAACTGCGCGAGACAAAGCGACTCGGTTTGCGCGTCATGGCCGAACTTGCCGGCGCGAATCTCGAAACCCTCACCGAAGAAACCATCGGCTTCACCTTCGCGCCGCGGTTGAACGCGTTGGGCCGCCTCGGTGACGCGAATCCCGCGGTGGAATTACTGCTCACCGACAACCCGGCCCGCGCCCGCGTGCTGGCCGCGCAGATCGAGGGGCTGAACGGCCAACGCCGCATGTTGACGAGTCAGGTGTTCGAGGCGGCAGAGGCGCAACTGCGCGAGAATCCCGCGTTGTTGTCGGAACCTGCCATCGTGCTGTCACATCCGAACTGGCCGGGAGGCGTGGTCGGCATCGTCGCCAACCGCCTCGTGGACCGCTACCACAAACCCGCCCTGCTCCTGACCGAATCAGACGATGGCATCCTGCGCGGCTCGGCTCGCTCCGTGGAGGGACTCCACATCACCGAAGCGATTGCCTCGCAAAAAGAATTACTGCTCGGTTTCGGCGGACATCCCATGGCGGCAGGGATGTCGCTGCGAAAGGATGACCTGTCCGCGTTCCGCCGGGGACTGGGACGCGCGGTGGAAAAGCAACTGGGCGAGGTCACGCGCGAAGAACCGTCCCTGCAAATTGACGCGTGGCTTGGCTTGAACGAGGTCAACATCGAGTTGGCTGAGTCCCTCGAAATGCTGGCGCCCTTCGGCGCGGGGAATCCCGAATTGACGTTGGCGACGCGGCGCGTCACGATGAAGTCCGCGACGGAGATTGGCAAGACGAAAGAGCATTTGCGCCTGAACATCGAAGACGAAAACGGGCGCTCGCAAAGTCTCTTGTGGTGGGGCGGCGCGGGCGAAGAGTTGCCGGAGGCGGAGAGCAAGTTCGATGTGGCGTATTCGGTGCGGGCCAGTTCGTATCGCGGACAGAAACAGGTCACGCTGCAATTCCAGGAATTCCGCGTGGTGGAGGAGAAGCCGGTCGAGGTTCGGGATTCGGGAATCGCGATCCGGGATATGCGCTTGCTATCCGCGACCTTGAACCTTCAACCTTCGACCCTGATCTGGGCGGAAGGACCGGATAAGGAAGTTGGCGTCTCGCGCTTCGAATTGCATCCAACCGATGAACTTTCGATCTACACCATTCCACCATCGCCGATGGAATTGCGGAAGGCGCTGGAGATCGTCAAACCAAAAACGGTGTACGTCTTCGCCAAGTCGCCGCCCGAACAAAAACCGGATGAGTTTCTCGCCCACCTGGCGGGACTATGCAAGTTCGCGTTGAATCGGCGCGGGGGGAAGGTAACAATCGGGGAACTGGCGTCCGCTTTGGCGTCGCGCGAACGAGCCGTGCAGGTGGGGCTGGAATGGCTGGCGGCGGGAGGTCAACTTTCGGTGGACGCGGACGCGGATGCGGTCGCGTTGTCCACAGAGAAACGCGAGAAGAATCCGTATTTGCAGGCGGAGTTGTTTGTGGCGCTGCGGGGAATTTTGAACGAGACCGCCGCGTATCGGAAGTATTTTGGGACGGTCGAGAATTTGAGAGGGATGTTCACTTCATAAACAACCTCACGGCGTTGAAGTCTCCGTAGCCTCTGGCTCAAGGGAATTCCACCGTATTGCCGCTACCGATGATGATGACCGACTGGTTGACATTCCCGCCGATGGAAATCTCCCCGCTGGCAAGCG
>CAZVAX010000165.1:0-3417 GCA_964625215.1 uncultured Anaerolineaceae bacterium
ATTCGGGCTACTACGCCATGATGGTGACGCGCCACATGAAGGAGTTCGGCACCACCGTCGAGCAGATGGCGCATGTCAGCGTGAAGAATCACATCAACGCCTATCACAATCCCTACTCGCAAAAGCGCAATCGCTACACCATTGCGGACGTCCGCAACGCGCCGATGGTGGCCTGGCCGCTCACCCGCCTCGACATCTGCGTAATGTCCGACGGCGCGGCCGCGACCATCCTCGTCTCCGAGGAGGGATTGCAAAAACTAGAGGCCGCGGGCGCGCAGATTCCGCGTCCGCTCGTGCGCGTGACGGGCATCGGGCGCGGCACCGACATGATGCGCATGGCCGACCGTCCGCACGTGAACTACGATTACTTCATGGAAAACTACGCCACCGAGCAGGAGAAATCCTCGGACGACACGAAGGCGTATTACAAAAAACTTTGGGATCACGGCACGCGCTATCCGGGCATCCACTCGTTTCGAGCGGGACGCGCGGCGGGCAACATGGCCTGGAAACACGCCGGCATCAAAGACCCGCTCCACGAACTCGACTTCATCGAACTGCACGACGCGTACACTTCATCTGAAATTCAAACGTATGAAGATTTGGGATTGTGTCGTTATGGCGAAGGCGGTCCGTTCGCGGAATCAGGCAAGGCTTTCCTCCCCAACATGGATTACGGCTTGAAGTTAAAAGACAAACCCGTCTGCGCGGTGAATCCCTCGGGCGGACTAATCGCCTGCGGTCACCCCGTCGGCGCGACCGGGCTGATGCAAGGCGTGTTCGCGATCTGGCAGCTTCAGGGGACGATCAAAAAACATTTCCGCGACGACCAACTCCAAGTCAAGGATGCGAAGCGGGGCGCGATCCACAGTCACGCGGGGACCGGCACGTACGTCTCCGTCTCCGTTTTGGAAAGAGAGGGTTAAGTCATGGCGAAATTACCCACCCAACGTGAAGAAACCCTCGGCGGTTACATCGTCCACGGGATTCCGTTCCCGCTCAGCGCTGACGAAGAGGCGCTGCAATTCCTGAAGAAGATGGCGCCGATCCACATCGAGCAGGAATACAAGATTCGCTACCTGCATTCGTACGGACAGGACAGCCCGTGGTTCGCGGCGCTGACCAACAAACGACTGCTCGCCTCGCGCGACCCCCAAAGCGGATACACCTACGCCAACCCGCGCGGACATGATATTTACTCTGGCAACGAGACGAAGTGGATTGACATCACGAACGTCCCCGCGCACGTGCATGCCTTCACCGTCTGCTACTTCGGCTCGGAGGAGTTCCTGCCCGAGACGCCGTTCGTGCTGGCGCTCGTCGAGTTCGAGGGCGTGAATACGTTGTTGTTGACGCGTCTCATGGGCGTTGACCCGCAGACTCCGTCGCTGGATTGGATCGGCATGGAGGTCAAGCCGCGCTTCCTGCGCAACTCCAAGTTGAAGCCGACGGATGTGTATTTTGTGCCGAAGGGGAGTGAGTAGGTTTGTAGAGTGGTGGGGGATGGAGAATGGAGGATGGTTAATGGGGAGACCATCGTGGTGAAATAAAACATGGGCTTCTGAGATTTTCATCTCGGATGCCCATGTTCCATTAACCATGATCCCAATCCCCAAGTCCCAATTCCCAATCTACCGATTCCCAACTCCCAACTTCTCCAACATCCTCTCCGCCTCCTCATACGCGACCTTGTAATAATACGGCGGACCATCGCAAGTGGCGAGTTTCAGCGCGGTCTCGGCATATTCCTTCGCCTTGACTTTGTCCTCCTCCTGCTCCAGCGCATATTGAGCGAGAAACAGATTCACATCCGCCCCCTGCAACACGTACCCGCTGCGCTCCGTGATTGTCAGCGCCTCGGACGCTTTTTCCTGCGCGTCTTTGAAATCGCCTTGAGCGTAACGCAACCGCGCCAGATCGAGCAGGATGTCGGCTTCGGCGTCAACGGAATTGATTTGCCGACAGAGATCCAGCGCTTTGAACAGGTTTTCTTCTGCCAGAGTC
Source organism: uncultured Anaerolineaceae bacterium (assembly GCA_964625215.1). Taxonomy (GTDB): domain Bacteria; phylum Chloroflexota; class Anaerolineae; order Anaerolineales; family Villigracilaceae; genus Denitrolinea. The sequence continues at coordinate 2,005 of CAZVAX010000165.1, forward strand.
AAATTGTTATTGGCACAATATGCCGCTCCCAAAAGCCAGTGAGCGAGAATGTAATCATGAGGATGGGCATAATGTTGTCTTGATTCTTCCTTTGTAAGATCCAGAGATTGTTGTGCAAATTCAATTGCAGTTACACTATCAAAACTCTTTGATCGAGAAAAGTCTCGTGTCATGAGGAGTGTATGCAGAGCGCGATAAGCCATGACAATGCTTTGGGATTGTATTTTTTTTAGCTTATCAAACAGGTTGTACGCACTGTCAAATTCCTGCTCTGCTTCCTGCCAGTTGCCATTATAGGACAACAAATGACCAAGTTCTTGATGACCGATAGCCTCGCACCATACATTTTTATTTTTCTCAGACAGCTCAATCATCAATTGCAGTTTGGATTTAGCAGCGGCCAGATTACCAAGGAGAATCTGTTGTAACGCAATATTTCCCAACCCCAAGATCACGTCATGTTTACGGCTTATTAAGCCGTATTTTTCACTTGCCTTTTCAAAAAAAGACACCGCAAGACGTGGTTGACCACTTCGGCCGTAAGCATTACCGAGTGTACCTAATTTCCAAGCTATTGCAGACTCTTCTAAATCAGCAGATATCTCCAGATCACTCAAGAGTTCAATGATGATGTAAAAAGCACCCATTTGAAAATATAGGGGGCGTTGCAAGCGATCACGAAAAAGTTCAAAAGCCTCATCCAAATTCCCCGCCCTGACCAGGTGATGATACAGTTCGATGGCTGGCGTGAGGTCTTCCAGTGTTTCTATCTCTTCTGGTTCTGGAATTGCATAAAAATATTTGGCAAGACGTTTATGTACACCTCTTCGTTTGGCAGTCGTCAGACGGTCATAGGCATAATGTCGCACGATCGGGTGCATATCGTACCTCACCCCCGCCCCCTCTCCTACAAGGAGAGGGGAGACGTATTGCAGCAGTCCGCGCTTGCGCAGGTCGAGCAGGGCTGCCTCCAGGTCGGCGCTGGGGAGGACCTTTTTGAGGACGGCGTATTCCATCGAGCCGCGAAAGCAGGAAATCTTGCTCAGCAAGTCCCTGCGCTCGGGGGCTAAACTTTCATACGCGCGTTCCAAAACGTGATGTCGTCTGGCTCTCACGTCCTCGAAGATTTCCAGATTCTTCACCGCCTCGATATCGCCGCGCTGCTCATGGTCTTCGTTGATCAAGCCGACCAGCAGGCTCAAACTCAACGGGTGATAGCCGTACGCGGCGCACAGCGCGAGAATCTCATCGCGTCTGGCTTTTATCTCCTCCTTGTGGAAGTATGTCACCGCGTCCTCGGGCGAGAAGGCGGCGAGCGGCTCCTCGCGGCAGCCTTTGAGCAGTTTGCCGTCGGCGCTCTCCAAAACGCGCGGACACAGGCGCGTGGTCATCAAGACTTTGGACTTCATCCCC
>CAZVAX010000166.1:0-3209 GCA_964625215.1 uncultured Anaerolineaceae bacterium
CGTCCTCCTCCCCGCCATGAAAGAAGTCGGCGACAAATTCGGCGCGGGCGAACTCATCCTGCCGTTCGTGCTCCAGTCCGCAGAAGTAATGAAGAAGACCGTCTCCCATCTCGAGAATTATCTTGAGAAAGTGGAGGGCGTGACCAAAGGCACCGTCGTCATCGCCACCGTCTACGGCGACGTGCATGACATCGGCAAAAATTTGGTGAAGACCATCCTCGCCAATAACGGCTACACCGTCATTGACCTCGGCAAGCAAGTCCCCGCGGAGACGATCATCACCAAGGCCGTCGAAATCAACGCCACTGCCATCGGACTCTCCGCGCTCCTCGTCAGCACCTCCAAGCAAATGCCGCTCATCGTCAACGAACTGCACCGCCGCGGACACCAAATCCCCGTTCTCATTGGCGGCGCGGCCATCAACCGCCGCTTCGGTCGCCGCATCCTCCAAACCGAAAGCGGCGACTTCTATGCCCCTGGCGTCTTCTACTGCAAAGACGCCTTCGAGGGACTCGAAACCATGGACGCGCTCATTAACACCGAAAAACGTCCCGCCCTCCTCGCCAAAACCGTCCGCGAATCCGAAACCGAACTCGGCCGCGTCGCTCCCCAATCTCCAATTACCAATTACCAATTACCCCGCTCCTCCACCATCCCCTCTCCCCTCCCTCCTCCCGCCAAATGGGGCATCCGCGTCGTCAAAGAAATGCCGCTGGAGATGGTCTTCAAACATCTCAGCATCAACGAACTCTATCGTCTCTCGTGGGGCGCGAAGAACACCCACGGCGATGAATGGACAAAACTCAAGTCCGAGTTCGACGCCCGTCTCGAACAAATGAAACGCGAAGCCCTGCGCGACCGCTGGCTCAAACCCCAAGCCGTCTACGCCTATTTCCCCTGTCAATCCAACGGCAACGACCTCCTCATCTACAACCCTGAATCCGCCGACATCCGTTTGTCCGCTTCCCCATCCGTTCCCGAATCCGTTTTAGCCCGCTTCACCTTCCCGCGTCAATCCTTCGACGATCATCTGTGCCTCGCCGATTATTTCGCGCCCGTCGCTTCAGGTCAACTGGACGTGGTCGCCTTCCAGGTCGTGACCGTCGGGCAGGAGGCCACCGAGCGCTTCGACCGTCTGCAAGCCGCGCACGATTACACCGAAGCCTATTTCACGCACGGACTCGCCGTCCAAACCGCCGAAGCGACCGCGGAATATCTCCACCGCCACATCCGCCGCGAGTTGGGTCTGAACGAGGAGCAGGGCAAGCGCTACTCGTGGGGCTATCCCGCCATCCCTGAGTTGGAAGACCATCGCAAAGTCTTCGATCTCTTGCCCGTCGAAAAAGAACTCAACATGAGCCTGAGCGCGGCATATCAGTTGATCCCCGAACAGTCCACTGCGGCGATCGTCGTCCATCATCCGCAGGCGAAGTATTACACCACGGGCGAGGATCGCGTCGAGCAGTTGATGAAATAACATACATCCGTCATTGCGAGGAGGGCGCTCTTCCCGACGAAGCAATCCCCACGTTCTTGGAGATTGCTTCGCTTCGCTCGCAATGACGGGTGGAAACAGAGGTAAATCATGAACAACAAATTCTTAGAACTACTCTCCTCCAAAACCATCCTCGCCGACGGCGCAATGGGAACGATGTTGCACGGACGCGGCATTGGCTTCGACAAGTGCTTCGACGAACTCAATATCACCAATCCCGCCGCCGTCGCGGACATTCACCGCGAGTACATCGAGGCAGGAGCGCAGTTGGTGATCACCAACACGTTTAGCGCCAATCGCTTCAAGCTGACCAAGCATGGACTCGAGGATCAAGTCGCGGAGATTAACCGCGCGGGCGTCGAATTGGCGAAGCGCGTGGTGGCTGCCTCGTTCAAGGATGTGCTGGTCGCGGGCGACGTCGGCCCTCTGGGCGTTCGCATCGCCCCCTACGGACGCGTCCAGCCTGACCTGGCGCGGGCCGCGTTCGCCGAGCAGATCCAAGCCCTGGCCGACGCGGGCGCGGATTTGATCGTGATCGAGACGATGAGCGACCTCTACGAAATTAAGGAAGCCATCAAAGCCGCACGTGAGGTTTGTTCGTTGCCCGTAGTCGCGTCGGTGACGTTTACGCGCGATGACAGGACGATTCTCGGGGACGATCCCGCCAAGGTGGCGCGGGTTTTGGCCGAGGCGGGTGCGGACGTGCTCGGCGTCAACTGTTCGGGAGGTCCCGCGCAGTTGTTGCGGATTCTGAAGGCGATGAGGGCGGCGGTTACCGTAGGGGCGGACCTGCGTGTCCGCCCGTATTTTTGGGTCAAACCGAACGCGGGATGGCCTGAACAGGTGGGCGGACGGATCATGTATCCCGCGGACGCGGAATATTTCGGCGAGTACGCGCTGTCGTTCCGCGAGGCGGGGGCGAATGTGGTCGGCGGGTGCTGTGGGACGACGCCCGCGCACATCGCGTCGATGGCGCGCGCGTTGGCGTCGGCGGGCGCGCCCGCTCCGTTGACAGTCACCCCGCTCCCCGTCGAGGAGGAAGCGATGGAGGGGGCGCAGGCAGAGTCCGAGTTGGCGCAAAAATTGTCGGCGGGCAAATTCGTCATCTCCATCGAAATGGATCCGCCGCGTGGACTGTCAACACATAAATTGATCGCGGGCGCGTCGCTGTTGCACGACGCGGGCGCGGACGTCATCAACGTAGCCGATAGCCCGATGGCGCGCATGAGGATGTCGGCGTGGGCGGTGTGCGAGGTGGTGCAGAGGCAGGTGGGCGTGGAGACGACGCTGCATTTCCCGACGCGAGGGCGAAACCTGCTGCGCGTGCAGGGCGACCTGCTGGCCGCGCACGCGTTGGGAATCCGCAACGTGTTCGTGGTGATGGGCGACCCAACTTCGATTGGCGATTACCCCGAAGCGATGGACAATTATGACCTGGTGCCGTCGGGACTGATCAAGTTGATCAAGCAGGGATTCAACGCGGGCGTGGATCATTCGGGAACGTCCATCGGACAGCCGACGAATTTCTTCGTGGGCGCGGCGCTGAATTTGTGTCCGCCCGATCTGGCGAATGAATTTAAGAATCTGACGCGCAAGGTGAAGGCGGGCGCGGATTATTTCCTGACGCAGCCGATCTATCGCGCAGAGGACGGCGAGGGATTTTTGGCGAAGTACGAGTTACAACACGGCGCGTTGAACAAGCCTGTGCTGGTGG
>CAZVAX010000167.1:0-3181 GCA_964625215.1 uncultured Anaerolineaceae bacterium
TGGAAAATCCCTTCTTGACAGGTTGTTAAAGTGCTTAACTTGTGAGTGATGCCCTGAAGCCAACAAAACGGTTCACGCGGACGTGGTGAACTTCCCAACCGTTGCCTCCGGCAGGAGCTTCAACAGGTCGTCGCGTTGCAGGATGATGCCGACGTTCGACATGCCCGACCCCATCGAGAGTTCCTCGAATTGCAGGACGCTCTCATCAATTAGGATGGGAAGCGGACCCGGCAGTCCCACGGGCGCGACCGTGCCGACGCGATACCCGGTCGCTTCCTGGACCTCGGAGGGGCCAGCCATCGTCAGGCGCGATTGCCCAAAATGGGCGCGCAGGGCCGGCCACGACACTTGCGCCGCGCCCGCCACGAGGGTCATGGCGAAGCGTCCCTCGGCGAGGCGGAAAACAATGGAGCGGATGACTTGGCCCGGGGCTTGTCCGCGCTCCGAGGCGGCCTGTTCGAGGGAGGTCACCTGGCCCGTGTGGCGGAAGATGCGATGCGGGATGCCGAGGTCGGTCAATGTTTGTGAGACGGGAGGCAGGTCGGTCATTGATCCCGCCAGAGGTAGCGGTTGATGCGTACGTCCGTCATCCGAAAGCCGATGCGCTGATAGACTTTGATTCCCATTTCGCTGGAAAAGAGAACCGCGTATTTGTAGCCGTCCTTGTCGCGCGCTTCGAGCAATGGCTTTAACGTGATGGCCGCGCCGACACCCTTGCCGCGCGCCGAGGGGACGACGGCGATGCCATACACGCCCACCACGCCTGCGCCGTTGAACACAATGTGACTCGCCACCGCCTCGCCGTTCAATCGTCCGAGAACCATGCGCCAGGGTGTTTTGCCGATCCCGAATTCGCGCGCCGCTTGCACCCATCCGTCCGCCATGGCCGGGGGAATATCGTAGCCCGCAACGAGGATCTGTTTGAAATCCTGCAGATCGGTTTCGTTTTGAACATCGTTTATCTCGAAACCGCGCGGGACGTTTTCGAGAACGGACTCGTTCATGGCGTGCAGGTCGGCGATCATGCCTGGCGCGCCCGCCGCAGAGGAAACGATGTATTGCGCCATTTCCTTGGTTTGGGCTTCCATGTCAATCAACCCGTGCGCGGCGAGGCGCGCGCTCAGGTCGGCGGGAGTCGTAGTCGGTCCCGTCCACCAGAAGAAGAACGGCGCGTTGCGGTCCTTGAACCAGGCGATGGTCTCTTGAATGGTCGCTTCGATTTCGTCGGGGGCGAGGCGATGTCCCCACACGCCCTTGTACATCGGGTTGGTGGGCGGGGTGAGATGCCGCGAGAGGCGCTGAGTTTCTTCGATTTCACTCCCCGGCAGGCTTGCCATGGCGCGAAACAAAGCGAAGAGATTCGCTTCCACCGCCAGGCCAAGTTGATCATCGCTGGCGTTTTTGAGAATGGACTCGCTGGACATGATTTACTCCTCTACCAATAAATTACCGGCTAGCGGGCGCCGGTTCAGCCGCAGAGCGCGGACAACCCTGCCTCTAACTTCGGATGGTTCTTTCCAGCGTGGTCAGCGCCTCGCGCGCAAGCATGGATAGTTCGCGGTCGGCGCGGTCGGCGGCGTAGGGTTGGAGAATCTGTGCGGCGCGCGGGTCACGCGTGACCACCAGTGAACGGACGGACTGCTTCACGATCTGCCGGTCGGGGTCGCGGAGCAAAGATGCGAGGAGCGACAGGGCGCGCGGGTCTTTGACGAGACCGAGGGCGTTGATGGCGTGCAGGCGGATGCCGGTGTCTGATGCGCGGGTGGCTTCTTCGAGAATGTCAAAGCTTGCGGGACCGAAACGGGCCAGCGCTAGGCCGGCGGCTTGTCCCACCTCGAAGTGGACATCGTACAACGCGACGGACAACGGTTCGACGGAGCGCGGGTCGCCGATCATGGCTAGCACGTTGACAGCGTTCTGTCGCGCCGCGCCCTCGGGGTGACGTAACGCTTCCACCAGGGCCGGAACCGCTTCGGGTCCGAAAGAAGCGACGGCCTCGATCAGTGGCGCAACCGCGCTTTCATCGCGTTCGTGCCACCAGAATGAATCCTGCAAGGCTTCGACCATGCAGGGGATGACCGCTTGGTTGTGACTCTGCGCCATCGCGTCGGCCGCGGCGGTGCGAACTTCGATCTCGGGGTCTTCGAGCAGCATATCGGAGAGGGGCGCGAGCCAGCGCGGGTCGTTGAACTTGACCACGGCGTACGCGGCGGCCATGCGGGGAATCCGCTCTTTGTCGCGTAGGAGCTCGATGAGGAGGGGCAGGGTTTGCGGGTCGCCGATGCGGGCGAGGGCCGAGGCGGCGCGGGCGCGCACGGTGAAGAATTCGCCGCGCGCGGCCTGGACGAGGGCGGGATGGCGCTGGGGTGACGCGTCTCGCCCAGAACATCAGCGACCAGTTGCCTCGTCTCGGGATGAGCCGTGGCGAGAACTTCGCCCAGGCGCGGGATGGCGACCGGTCCGAGTTTAACGAGGATTTGTCCAGCGAGGCCGCGCAGGGCCGGGTCTTTGCCCACGAGCGTTTCGAGCGCCCCCTCCACGGCGGCGGGTCCGAGGCGGATCAGTTCGTTGGCGGCCTGGGCGCGTTTGGCGGGGTCGCTTAGTTGAGCGATCCATTTTTTTGATTCGTTGCCTTTGCCGGTGAGCCAGTTCATGCGCTTATTTTACTCTGCTTCTTAAAACAGAAGACCCCCGAAGCGGGGGTCTCTTTCAGGGTGTGGGAAGGATGAAATTTAGAGACCCTTGACCAACAGGCCGAGAGCGAGCAGGGCAAATGCAACGAACTCGAACCAAAATGCGTAGGTGCCGAGTACCGGCATCTTGAGGATTGCGCCAAGCAATCCCAACAAACCGAGAACTACCGCGATCCAGAAGGTGACCATCTTTGGAGGGGTAAGTTTCATTTCATTCTCCTTTTCTGAGTGGGTTCCCACACCCATCGTTTACAACACTTATTATAGTGATAAGTTTCATTATTTCAAGAGGTTGGGAATTCGCATGTGACTATCAAAAATTATCAAGATGTTCAATTCCTACCAAATCAGTAGGAAATTGGACTATAATCCCGTCCCGGTTGGCATAACGCCGGGGTTTCCCCGGTGTTATTTTGCCTGAAATTCTGTAAACCACCGTCATTGCGAATACTATGACGCTGTCAAGGTTTTTTGAAAAACCAAAGGCT
>CAZVAX010000168.1:0-3049 GCA_964625215.1 uncultured Anaerolineaceae bacterium
TGGATTTCCTTCAACATGAAATGCGGATACCCGCCCTTCTGCACCGCGTCCATCGTCTCCGTAACGGTTTCCTGCTTTCTATCAATTTTCTTCCCATCTTTCACCGACCGCACCTCGACCCTATCGGCCCACAACGTGACGATCTCCCCATCCTGCGGGCGGATGACTTCGCGCGTCAGCGGCAGGATCGAAGGCAGGTCCGATGAAACGCAGGTGAAGCCTTCGCCGAGTCCCACCACCATGCCCGACCCTTTTTTGAAGGCGTAGAGTTTGTCGTCGTTGGCGTGCCCGATGACAAAGGCATAATCGCCTTCGAGGTCGCCGTACGCGAGGCGGATGGCGTCAATGAACTCGTAACCGCGGTTGATGTAGCGTTCCACCGCATGGACGCAAGTCTCGCCGTCGTTCTGCGAGCGGACGGTCATGCCCTCCGCGATGAACTGCTGGCGTAACTCCACGTTGTTCACCACGTTGCCGTTGTGCGCGCCGACCATGTCGCCGTCCGAATCGAGATGGGGCTGGCTATTGACTTGCGACGGTTCGCCGAACGTCGCCCAGCGCAATTGGGTAATGCCGCGCTGTCCGCGCATTTCGGCGATGTTATATTTCGCCGCGACGGAGTCCACTTTGCCGACATCCTTGCGGAGGTCAATCTTGCCGTTGTTCATCGTCGCCGCGCCGACCGAGTCGTAGCCGCGATAGGTCAGTCGTTCCGCGGCGGCGATCAAAATAGGACCGAGGGCTTCTTCTTTATTTGAGACGTAGCCGAAAATTCCGCACATGGAAATTGCTTCTCCTGAGTTTGATTCAAACTGTTGTTGTCGTCCGTCATTGCGAGGAGGACGCTCTTCCCGACGAAGCAATCCCCGCGCTATGGAGGAGCTTGCTTCGCAACGAGCGCTCGCAATGACGATGGAATTTGAGCTTTACTGAAACTAGATTTGTGAAGTGATTATATCGCAACAAAAAACCGCCAACTTTGGCGGTTTTTCATAGCCGATTGAAATTCATCGGTTCGGATTTTCCTTCCGAGATCTGTCGCGTTGCATCACGCGTCATGCGCGCGAGTTTGTCCTGTGTGCGCGCAAAAGTATCATCCCATCGCTCTTCATCATCCATGTCTGCGATGTAATCGCGCAAATGATCCTCCACGCGCTTCTGGCGTTCCACCGGTAAAACCTCAACCATTTTTAGGATCGTAGTCAGAGTTGGCGTCACCATGTTTACTCCTTATTGTTTACTATCGGAATTATACAACCGTTCAGTCGGTCCGCTTCACCTTCTGATACACCCACAACACCATCCCCGTCAACAAAATTGGCGCGCCCGCCACGCACGCGATCGCGAGAAAGAACATCAAAAACAATTCGGTGTACGCGTAGCGTTCATTCTCCCACGACCAGACCTCGCCGTTCTCCATCAATGCCACTTCCAGGTGATAGGCCGACTCCATATAGAAGCAATCCACGCGCACACGCGAGACGACCTCTCCCGGCGGCGGCAGGACGATTCGATTTCCGTCGCCCTCTTCGCATCCCATCGCGTGGATGGCCGGGTTGCCCGAAGGCGACTCCGCCTTCGACCAGGAGGAGGGGGAGCGGTAATTGCCGTAGTGGAATTCGTACGTTGACCCGTCTGAGGCGCTCGCCAGGACCTCGCCCGCCTGGCCCAACGCGAGACGCGTCAACGCGACGGGCGGGGCGGGTTCCAGTCTCCAGCGTGTCGCGATCCCCGGACTGAAGAGAGTCAGGTAGGCGCATCCGCAGACGAGGAGCATCCAGGCGATGCCGATGATGAACAGGAGACGCGCGGCGCGGTTCATCGGTTAGATGTCAATTCCCAACCACAAGCGGATCAGGTATCCGATGCCGAAACTGAACGCGGCCACCGAGAGACTCAAGACGGCCATCTCCACGAAGCGCTCGCGAAACGACTCGCCTTTGGCGACGGAGATGTAGTAGTTGAAGATCGCGATGATGACAACGCCCGTCGTCAACGCGATGGCGAGGTCGAGCAGGTACGTTTCGGGGCTGAGCAGGTAGGGCAACACGAGCAGGCTGACAGTGACGATGTAGGCGATGCCGGTGTAGACCGCGGCGCGCACCGGATGCTTGTCCGTTTTTTCGGAGCGGGTGGAGAGGTATTCGCTGGCGGCCATCGAGAGCGAGGCGGCGATGCCGGTGATGAGGCCCGAGAGGGCGATCAACTTTCCGTTTTGGAGGGCGAGCGTGAGTCCGGCGAGCGCGCCGGTGAGTTCCACCAGCGCGTCGTTCAGGCCCAGCACCACCGAACCGGCGTAGCGCAGGCGCTCCTCGTCCAGCATGTTGATCAGACTCTCCTCGTGGACATCCTCCTCGTGCTGGAACTGCACGGCTTCGGGAATCGCGTCTCCCACTGCGGCATAATTCTTTTGCGCGGTTTCCTCGCCGCGTTCCATCAATTTGATGCCGAAGGTGAAGCCAAACACCATGCTGACGAAGTAATAAAACCAGACCATGATCCAGCGCGGCTGGACTTCTTCCTCTGTGTATTTTTTCCACCCTTTATAGTGACGAATCTCATCCTCGGCGATCTGTTGGAGAATCCTGGCATTTTCAGGCGATTTGATCCGCCTGGCCAGTCGCGCGTAAATGTGATGTTCGGTGATTTCGGTGCGTTGGAAAGCCAGTATTTTCTGGCGGATTTGTGGGCTGAGTTCCATGCGGCCTCCATTATGTTGTTGCGATTGTATCAGAGAAGCGGGCGAAGATAATAATGCCCGAATCGAGAACAATCGCGCTTTTATTTTTTCAGAAATAGTGATATAAACAATCTACTTGGACAGTTGAGTGGCGGCTAACCAGATGCTCAAAAACACAAACCATCGCGAATGTATCTTTTTAGCGGCGGCGCTTGACAGGCTATTGTCTGGGTAAATCGTAAGGGAAATATCGCCCAAAGGAGGTGCCGTTGACCGTTTATTTATTCCCATCCCCCTGTAACATTTCCAAAATACTAAGAAGGAGAAAATAAGATGAACCTGAAACATTTGCATTTACGCATTGGGCTT
>CAZVAX010000169.1:0-2781 GCA_964625215.1 uncultured Anaerolineaceae bacterium
CACGCCGCAACCCATCATCGTCCGCAACCCGGGCATGGGACTGGGCGTGGCGCTCTTGCAGGGCTTCGGCACCTACTCTTTCCAGGTGAAGGACGCGCAACAGTTCGTGACGCAGATCGTCGGCACGCAGGGCGCGTATCGCACCAGCGACATCGAAGAGCGCCTGCGCACGATGCTGCTCTCCAAGTTGCAGGACGTTCTCGGCGAAACCGGCGCGAAAAATTCCGTGCCGGAGATGATCGGCCTCACCGAGGAGATCGGCGCGGGCGTACGGGCGAAAGCCCAGGATGATTTCGAAGCCATCGGCCTGACGCTCAAATCCTTCTACGTGGGCAACCTCAAACCCTCCGAGAAGAGCGCCCAGGAACTGCGCGACATGGGTATGCTCGATATGGCCACGTACACTCAACTGCAAGCCGCCGACGCGATGCGCGACGCGGCGCAAAACCCCAGCGGCGGCGCGGGTCTCACGGCCGGCATCGGGGCGGGGATGGGCATCGGCAATTTGATGCAACAAGCCACCTCCGGCGCGATGCAACAGCAGAGCGCGGGCGGCGCGGCCAAATCCTTCCCGGATGTGATGACGCCCTCCGAAGCCGCGGCCTATCTCAAGGTCAGCGAAGAGGATGTGATGGCCGCCATCAAGGACAAGAGCCTCAAGGCCAAGAAGGTCGGCAACGCGTATCGCATCAGCAAGACCGCGTTGGATGATTTCCTTTCGAGTTAGACAAGAGCGTTAACGTAAAAGGAGTCTGGTGAAAACCGGACTCCTTTTTTGTTGTGGGACAAATTGCCCGCTCGCTGCAATTGGGCAAATTGCGCTACAGGTCGGACAGTTCCGCCATCACATCGTTGACGCAATCCAGAACGTCGCCCGCGAGGACCGAGGCGGCGCTTCCGGCTTCGGCCAGGGCGGTCAGCCCGGCACGCGCGTGGATCCACGCCCCGGCGGACGCGGCCTCCCACGCCTCCACCCCCTGCGCGCGCAACCCGACGATGAGGCCGGCCAGCACGTCCCCGGTCCCGGCCCGCGCCAGCGCGGCGGACGCGAACGGCAGGACGGCGATTCTCCCGTCGGGCGCGGCGACCACAGTGAACGCGCCTTTCAACGCGATAACGCAATTCCATTCCCGCGCGTACTTCGCGGCGACGGCTTCGCGGTCGGCTTGAATTTCCTCTTTCGAGAGTCCGGTCAACACGGACATTTCGCCGGGGTGCGGGGTCAGAATTGAATCAGGGGGAAGTTTTTTATGCCAATCGGGAATTTGGGCGAGGAGTTTCAACCCGTCGGCGTCCACGACCAGCGCAGGCAATTTGGCTTCGAGAAGTTTGGCGAGGAAAGCGCGGGTGGTATCCTTCATTCCAAACCCCGGCCCGACGAGGAGCGCGGTGGCGCGGCCGAGATTTTGCGCGACGGTGATGGCGGCGGCGCGTTCGATGAATCCGTTTTCGTGGGGGAGGGTCAGCCAGGTCGCTTCGGGGAGTTGACCGGCGAGCGCGGCGTGAAGCGGCGCGGCGACGGCGAGGGTCACGAGTCCCGCGCCGGCGCGGTAGGCGGCTTTGGCGGAGAGGTAAGCCGCGCCCGTGTAGGCGATTGATCCGGCCGCGATGAGGGCCGTGCCGAAGGTCCCTTTGTGGGAGTCGGGGGGACGCGGCGGCAGGAGGCTGGCAACCCACTCCGGGTCCGGCGCGACGCGGCGGATTTGAGTCAGCGCGGGGAGATCGTCGGGCAGGCCAATGTCCACCACTTGGAGGTCGCCGATGAGTTCGAACGCGGGCAGGCGCAGCAATCCCTGTTTGACGGCGGCCATGGTCACGGTCAAATCCGCGGCGAGGGTTTCGTCGGCGGCTTCGCCGGTATCGCAGTCCACGCCGGAGGGACAGTCCACCGCGAGGATGTGGGGAGGTTCGTCGAGCGAGGCGAGGCCGCCCTGGACGGCGAAGAGCAGGTTGGCCATCTCCGGCTTGAGCGGAAGTTTGACGCCCGTGCCGAGCAGTCCGTCGAGCAGAACGTCGGCGGTTTCGAGCAGGGCGTCGAGCGAGTCGAATTCATCGTCTTCGTCCGCGTTGACAACTTCCCCGCCCACCGCGATCAGGCGAAGCGCGAGTTCATCTTCGCCCAATCTGCGCTTGACACAATAGGCCCGCGTCCGCCAGCCCTCGCGCGCCAGGCGCGCCAACGCGACCAGGGTGTCGCCGCCGTTGTTGCCCGGCCCAACCAGGCCGAGGGCTTCGTTCCATTGAACCTCTTGGCCGAGTTCGAGGATGATCTCGGCCAGGCCGCGACCGGCGTTCTCCATCATTTGCGCGTACGTGAGTCCGCCGGCGTCGGCCTCGCGTTCGATGGCTTTCATTTCGGAGACGGTGACTAGTTTCATGGTTCAAGTTCCAGGTTTCAGGTGTCAGGTTTCAGGTTTCAGGTTTCAGGTGTCAGGTTTCAGGTGTCAGGTTTCAGGTGTCAGGTGTCAGGTGTCAGGTGTCAGGTGTCACCTAAATTTTGTGCAAAATACCCTACAAGTCATTGCGAGATTGGCTCATGGAAAACCTTTTTGTACACGGATTTCACGGATTACGCGGATTCTCACGGATTTTTTTAAATTTTCTGTGTCCGTCCGTGAAATCCGTGTCATCCGTGTACAGATTTTGAATGTTCGCGACGAGATGTAGCCTAATTTGGGCAAAAACAAGGTGTCAGGTGTCAGGTTTTCAGGCGTCAAGTGTCGAGAGGGCTTTTGACGGCCAACCCGCCGCGCTGTAATACATGGGTGTAGATCATGGTGG
>CAZVAX010000170.1:0-2753 GCA_964625215.1 uncultured Anaerolineaceae bacterium
CGCCGCCAACCAACACCCCCGCCCTCGGCGTCGGCAGTACCTGGACGCGCCCCGCGGACGGCATGACCATGCTGTACGTGCCTGAAGGTTCTTTCGAGATGGGAAGCAATGACGGTTCGGACGATGAAAAACCGATTCACTCCGTTTATCTCGACGCGTACTGGATGGACATGACCGAAGTGACCAACGCCATGTACGCCAAGTGTGTGAACGCCGGAGATTGCGACCCGCCGCAAAGCACATCCTCATACACACACAGCAGTTACTACGGCAACTCGCAATACGACGACTATCCCGTAATTTACGTGAACTGGAATCAAGCCAGCGCTTATTGCGAATGGGCGGGCGCGCGCCTGCCTACCGAGGCCGAATGGGAAAAAGCCGCGCGCGGCACAGATGGGCGCACGTATCCGTGGGGCGAAGGGATTGACTGTAACCTGGCGAACTACTACGATGGAAGCAAGTATTGTGTCGGTGATACGAGCAAAGTGGGAAGTTATCATAACGGTATCAGCCCGTATGGCCTCTTTGATATGGCTGGCAATGTGTGGGAGTGGGTGGCCGATTGGTACAACAGTACCTATTATTCGAGTTCGCCCTCCTCGAATCCTTTGGGGCCGAGTTCGGGAGATTATCGTGCGCTGCGCGGCGGCTCGTGGGTCAGCAGCGGTGACAGCGCCCGCTCTGCCTTCCGCCGCGGGTACTCTCCCTCGAATACCTACGACCTCCTCGGGTTTCGCTGCTCCCGCTCACCCTAGTTCTGAAATGCTGAATCGCGCAAAAAGTGACCAGCGGATTATAAGCGGATAAGCGGATCGAGGTCGCTGTATCCGCTAATCCGCTTCCATATCCGCTGGTCATATTCTCAGTCAAAAAGGCCCGCCGTTCTGAGCAAGACTCCCCGCGGCGGGCCGCTTTCTTTCGTGTTTTGTTTTACGCCGCCAGCGGCAATGTCTTGACTTGGACGGTATAGCCAAGTCGGGAAAGGAAATTGTAGCAGTCATCCCACGAGAGGCCAAATTCACGCACGTCTGCCAAACCAACGCGGGCAAGGACGTCACGTAACAATTCGGTGTCCTGACCATCCAACTCGCCATCGCACAACGTATCCTCCGCCCAGTCCACCAAGCGCGACAGGGAAATCTCGCGATTCAGGTACGCTGCAAATTCTTCCGCTACAATTTTGCGAGTAATGATTTTGCTCATAACATCCTCACACATACAAATCATTGAAGAAATTCACCAGGAACACATTGCACATCTCATCCGGCAGCGCGTCCAGCACCTCGTTGATGAAGGCCATCTCCGAGGGGAGGTCCGTGCCGGTCAGACCGGCGGAGGCGGCCAGTTGACCGAAAGCCGCTACGGGGTCCGGGCTTTGAAGCGCAAAATCCACCATCGTGCGGATGTTGTCGCGGTCAATCGGCGGCTTCCCCTTGACGATCTCCACGCACTCGCGCAGGTCGGCCAGCATGGCGTCCACATTGTGGATCGTCCCGTGATTGACGGAGACGTGCAGGTTGCGCGGCGTGAGCGGGGTGGAGAACTGTCCCTGGATGTACCAGCCGCGCTTTGCCATTTCGTCCGCCAGTTGGTAGACGTTGATGGCGTCGGACTTGAACGAGAACATGCACATCGCCGGTTCCCCGAGCACGCGCAGTTCCGGGATGGCGTTGATACCGGCGATCAATTTTTTCGTGGCCTCCTGCACTTCCTTGATGATCCGCATGTATCCCTCTTCGCCGAGGAAGTTGAGGATCGCCCACGCGCCTGCCATCGGCCCGCCGCTCTTGGTGGAAAGCACGGTCGGGTTGATGAGCGTGTACGCGGTCGTGTCGGTGCAGGCAAAAATTTGGAAGCGGCGAATGTCCTTGCTGCGATACATGATCACCGAACAACCCTTGGCGGCGTATCCGTATTTATGCAGGTCGGTGGAAATGGACGTGACGCCCGGAACGGTGAAATCGAAATCGGGAATCGCGTAGCCGAGTTTTCGCATGAACGAAAGATGCAGTCCGCCCACGCAGCCGTCCACGTGGAAGAGCAGGTTGTGTTTCTGCGCCACCTTGCCGATCTCCGCGATGGGGTCAACCACGCCCTGCGAGTAACTCGGCGCGGACGCCGCCAGCAGGATCGTGTTCGCGGTGATCGCCTTCTCCATCTCCTCGGCGCGGACTTTGAACGTGGCCGGGTCAATGTCCACGATCACCGGCTTGACGCTCAGATAATGCGCGGCTTTGTGGAACGCGGCGTGCGCGGTCTTGGGCAGGACCATCTCCGGTTCCTTGACTTCGGGCCGGAGGGCGCGGGCCCTATCGCGCGCGGTCTTCACCGCCAGCATGATCGACTCGGTCCCGCCAGTCGTGAGGTGACCGACCGCGCTCGCGTCGCCGCGCAGGAGGTTGATGACCATCCGCACCACATCGGTCTCGAGTTTGAGCATGGAGGGGAAGACGGTCGGGTCGAGTCCGTTCTCGGTGAGGAAGGAGAGATACGCCTCGCGCGTGACCTCGGCGGGGTCCTCGCCCGGATTGTAGACGTAGCACCAAACCTTGCCCGCCTTCCAGTCCATATCGCGCGCTTTGAAGGCTTGCAGGGTGGAGAGGATTTCCTGTTTGGATAGGCCGGTTTGTGGGATGTGCATGGGAGGCTCCTGGGGAAGTGATCAGTGATCAGTTTTCAGTGATCAGTGGTGGAAGGTTAACGCACAAGCAAAAACAACTTCCGTCATTGCGAGGAGGGCGATCTTCCCG
>CAZVAX010000171.1:0-2705 GCA_964625215.1 uncultured Anaerolineaceae bacterium
TTGGTGCATCAGCCGCCAGTTGTGGTGGGGACACCGCATCCCGGTGTGGTATTGCCCCGACGGTCACATGACCTGCACGCGCGCCGATCCGACCCAATGCTCCACCTGTGGCTCGACCGAACTCCATCAGGATGAGGATGTGCTAGACACCTGGTTCTCCTCTGGGCTGTGGCCGTTCTCCACGCTTGGCTGGCCGGAGGAAACGCCCGACTACAAATATTTCTATCCCACCTCCTATATGGAGACGGGCTACGACATCCTGTTCTTCTGGGTGGCGCGCATGATCATGGACGGCTTGGAGTTCACCGGCCGAGCGCCTTTCCATACCGTGTACCTGCATGGACTCGTGCGCGATGAACAAGGACAAAAAATTTCCAAGACCAAGGGCAATGTGGTTGACCCGCTCATCCTGATGGATGAGTTTGGCACAGACGCGTTGCGCTTCACCATCCTCGTCGGCTCGACGCCCGGCAACGACACGAACGTCGGCCCCAAAAAGGTGGAGGCCAACCGTAACTTCGCGAATAAGTTGTGGAACGCGGGGAGGTTTGTCATCAACGCGGTGAACGCGCTGGAAGGTACGCAGGTAGACACGTACACAGGTAGACAGGCGTCACCCGACACTCGCCACCCGACACGCGCCCCATCCTGGACTCTCGCGGACTCCTGGATCTGGGCGCGCCTCCAATCGCTCGTCCGTGACGTGGAGCGGCTCTTCCAAACCTTCCAATATGGCCAAGCCGGGCAGATGATCTACGACTTCTTCTGGTCGGATTTCGCAGATTGGTATGTGGAGATTGCGAAAGGTCAAATGCAGAGAGCAGAGATTAGAGAGCAGACGGTCGCCACACTGGCGCGTGTGCTCGACACCACTCTGCGTTTGTTGCACCCCTTCACTCCGTTCATCACCGAAGAACTCTGGGGTCACCTGCGTGAGGCAATCCTCGAATCTCCAATCTCCAATCTCTCAGCAGATTGGCCGGACGCGCTCATCATCGCCAAGTGGCCGGAGCAACGCGACCCCGAAGGCTGGGAAGAGTCCAAGATCGCGGACTTCACGCTCATCCAAGAGATCGTCCGCTCGATCCGCAACCTGCGCGCCGAGAAGAACGCGCCCCCGTCGAAGAAACTTCCCGCCACATTCGTCGGCGGCGCGAAGACCGAATTGCTCAAGAGTCAGTCTGAGGTCATCGCCTCGCTTGTGGGCATTAACCCCTCTCTGCTCTCTATTCTCTCCTCTCTCGATTCCAAACCCGACGGCGCGGTGACGCTCGTAGTCGGCTCCGTGGAAATTCACATCCCTCTCGCCGGCATGGTGGACGCGTCCGCCGAACGCGAGCGACTGTCGAAGGAACTGGCCGAGGCCGAAAGTCATATCGCCCGCTTGGAGAAACTGCTCTCCAGCGACTTCGCCAACAAAGCCCCCGCGGCCGTTGTCGCCAAGGAGCGCGAGAAACTGGCCGGGTATAAGGAAACTGCGGAGAAGTTGAAGTCGCAGTTGGGATAGGCTGGGTTCGGCGGCAGTTATACTGCCGCCAGCCAGCAGTACAACTGCTGGGGAACACGAGGTAAACAAAAACTTCCGAGAGCAAAATCTCGGAAGTTTTTATTTGAATCCTGGCCAACCACTCAAAGCGCCGCTCTCGTAAAGTCTGATTAGTTTTGCCCTTCTTGCATATATTTCCATTTTCTCAGGATCTATCCCGTACTTGATCGCCTCGCGCCAGATATCGTACCGTTCCTGCCACTTCGCAACAATGGACGCGGCGTATGCCTCTTGTTGCTCGATCTCTTTAATCGCTTTCCAGTAATCATTCAAGTGAAAGCGGATTTCTTCCTTGTTCATACGTTCAATTATACCTTCACAAAAAAACTTCCGAGACATTCATCCCGGAAGTTTTTTACTTTTGGACGTATGGGCGACCCTGCTGGATCGTTCCAAACACTGGGCGACCACATAGGGTCGCCCCTACGGTTATCCCCACCGCCACGTCGTCCCATCCTTGCTGTCCTCGATGGTGACGCCGAGTTCTTTGAGGCGGTCGCGGATCAGGTCGGACATGGCCCATTGCTTTTGCTTGCGCGCTTCGGTGCGGACGTCGATCAGCAGGGTGATGAATGGGTCGGCGTCGGCGGAGCCTTTTTTGTCTTGCAGGCGCAGGCCAAGGACTCCCGCCAGCGTGCGGAGGGTGTTCTGACCGGCGGCTAGTTGCGCGTCGGTGGCGCCGTTGTCGCGGGCGGTGTTGATGGCCTTGACCAGTTCGAACAGCGCGGCGACGGCCCCGGCGGTGTTGAAGTCGTTGTCCATCGCGTCGGTGAAGTTGGCGCGCGCCGACTCGGCCGCGTCGGCGAGGAGGGTGACAGCCTCGGGGTTGAGTCCGCTCGCTGACGGGGAGCCCGCGCGTAGTCCGGATTTGAGGCGTTCCACGTTTTTCTGCGCGGCGTCGAGGGTGTCGTCGGTGAAGGTCAGCGGCGCGCGGTAGGTCCCGTTGAGGACGAGCATGCGCATGACGTCGGCGTCGCGTTTGGCGAGGAAGTCTTTGATGGTGATGATGTTGCCAAGCGACTTGGACATTTTCTCGCCGCCGAGTTGCAACATGCCGTTGTGAATCCAGTAGCGCGCGAATTGTTTGCCGGTGTAGGATTCGGTTTGCGCGATCTCGTTTTCGTGGTGCGGGAAGATCAGGTCGTTGCCGCCGCCGTGA
>CAZVAX010000172.1:0-2604 GCA_964625215.1 uncultured Anaerolineaceae bacterium
CGTCCTGCGCCCTGGCCAGCACGGCGATGAGATCGTCGAGTTCCTTTTCGAGCGCGGGATCGGGCCGTTGCTGCAAGCCGTAGCAGGCGGCCTCGACGGCCTTGTAGAGAAACTCATCCCAGTTCGGCAGGCCGTGGTAATCGCCGTCGCGCAGCCCGGCCACGCGCTCGAAGTTGGCAACGATACCCGCCTCGCGGCACATGCGGAGGATGTGCGGAATGGTGACCGTGCGGTTGCGGTCGAGCAGCGGCTTCCAGAAGGCGTCGGTCACGCGGATTTTGGATGCCGGCACGAAGGCGACATTGGATTCGGCGGAAACGGCGTGGGCGAGGATGCACACGGCGGCGCCAACAAGGGCCACCACCGCGAAGGGGAACTGGAAGAGTCTCATCGGGTGGGAGAATTTCCCGGGTTACTGCCTCTCACGGGCGCCACCGATACATTTGGATGCTAGCCCAGGCAGCATTCTCAAACAGGACCACATACTCACCGCTTTTCCGCAGCGTTACGGTCATCCCGTAGGCCGCATCCACCTGGCCGTCGCTGCCTTTCCAGCCGTTCACGTTTTGGCGCAGGGTGCCCACTAAACTTCCGTTGGACTTGTTCAAGATACGCACATGGCCGATCCCGTAGAGGATGAAAATGTAGTCGCCGGCCACGGAGAAAGAGACGGGCTGGCCGCCGCCGTAGTTGCTGTTCCCGGCATACTCCTTGTCCTGGTAGGGCAACTCAGCCGTGAAACTGGAGCAACGATTGCCCTTCGACCAGTCGGGAAACCTCCTGACCCGAAGAAAGGACCCCCAGTTTTGATCTTTCACGTCGCCTGCCATGTACATTACGTCGGCGTCGGAATCGTAAACCAGCCGACGCACGGGCTTGAACTCCGAAACCACCGAAACGGTTGCATTTGAGGCATCCCAGATCGGGTTGCCGTGGTCGTCCAGGCCCTCAAACCTGTAGTGAATAATCGTTTGTGGATCACCGATGGTGAACAGGTCTCCATTCTTCGCGATGTTCCAGTATTGGTTATACAGCCCGTCCTTCTTGGGTTTCCGCATCCACGCTTTGGTCTGTGGGTTGTAGAAGTAGTTGCTCGTGTCTCCGCCAGCTCCCAGGCGAAAGGACGGCACCAACACCTCGCCGTCGGGGGCCGTTTCCTGACGATACAACTCAAGCCGATAGCCTTCCTGGTCGCTGCGTCCAACGAACAATTTCCCACCGATTCGCCAGGCGCCCGCCCCCAAAGCGCGCGAGCCGACATCGGAGTTCTGATCCACGCGGGGGTCGTTTGGGTATTTGAATCGGTTGACCGTGAAACCCTTCAATGACCATTCACTTCCCGGAGCCGTCTTGGAATAGTCGAGCGAGTAATGGTGGTACTTGGAGTACACCTCGGTTTCGTTCTCCGGATCAACGCCGGCGCTGTCGAGCGAAGTCCCGGCAAACAATCTCCATTGCAGCGCGCCGGTTGGGCTCCACTTTTCGATGCAGTTGCCCCAGAACGTTCCATAGGTACAGCCGGTGTAGATGTTATCGCTGGCGTCCACCGCGATGGCTTTGATCCAATGCTACTTGGGGCAATCCGCAAATGCTCCCGCTGTTCCGGAGAATATCCCACCTTGGGCACCGAACGCTCCGACCTTGGAAGGTGCTCCATTGACGTTGTAGATCCAAATCTGGGAGTGCTCGTTTAACCCGCCGACCAGCAACTGGCCGCTGTTGTTCATGGCAACGGCCAGCGGTTTCTCGAAATCGGTGATGGTCGGCCCCGGCGTGCCGGCGGCGGAGAAGGACATGATCGTGTCGCCCCACCAAACCAAGCCTTCGTGTGGCTTCTGAGTACTCGCCACATCCCAGCGAATGACCCAGACATTCCCCGTTTGATCAACGGCCAATCGCGTTGGCTGGGGACAAGGCCAGCTCCGGACTTCGGTCATCGTGGCGATGTCAAACACGTGGATTTTCTCCTCGGAAAAATTGCTGGCGTAGAGTTTACCGTTCCTGACAAGCAGGCCGGTGATGATTTTCCCAGCAAGAAAGGTGGTGTAAGCGCCCTTGCCACCGCCGCCATGTGCGGACCGAAGAATGCCCTTACCTGGGGTTCCCCAGAACACGAACTGGGCATCAGCAGCAACGCACTTTACTGGGTCGCCGAAGCCCGATTCAAACCCGTCGTACCGGGCGATGAACCCTGCGTCACCGGCCCGATATTCAGCACCCCCACCAAAGCTTTCGGCGTAGCCAGCCGTGAAGATTTTGCCGTCGGGACTCAGGCCAAGATCGGCCAGTTCCTCCGTGACGTTCTTGTGCCCGTTGACATCCATATATGTGTTCCCCAACCAGGATGTGGAATACGTGCCCGGAGGATCGAACGGGACTTCCGCGCGGGCCACCTGCCAAGAAAGTGCCAGCACAGGGACGGATAGCGAAAGACGAACGACGAATGACCAATCAGGACGGCTTCGCCACGTGAACACCCGTTCTGTTTCGTCGTTGGTCATTTGCCCCTCCTTACGCCACCACCGGCCACTTGAAGGTGGATTCGAGCTGGATGCGCCTGCCCGTGGCCGAAGACTCGCGTGCGGCGGTGATGATCTCCAGCAC
>CAZVAX010000173.1:0-2483 GCA_964625215.1 uncultured Anaerolineaceae bacterium
TTGTGAACGTCCGCGGCGTGCAGGCCGACGGAGGGTTCATCCAAAACGTAGAGCGTCCGTCCCGTGGCGCGGCGCGATAACTCTTTCGCCAGTTTCACGCGCTGGGCCTCGCCGCCTGATAGGGTCGTCGCGGGCTGACCCACGCGCACGTAGCCGAGACCGACTTCCTGCAACAGCGAGAGTTTGTTCACCATCTGCGGGAACGCGGCGAAGGTTCCAAGCGCGTGGTCAACCGTCATCGCCAACACGTCCGCGATGGAGTTTTCTTTGAAGTGGACTTGCAACGTCTCGCGGTTGAATCGCGAACCGTGACAGACATCGCATGGCACGTACACATCGGGGAGAAATTGCATTTCGATTCGCAGTTCGCCCTGTCCCTGGCAGGCTTCGCAGCGTCCGCCGTGGACGTTGAAGGAGAAGCGGCCCGGCTTGTAGCCGCGCACTTTCGACTCAGGAAGTTCCGCGAACAACTTGCGTATCTCGTCCCACAGTCCCGTGTACGTGGCGGGGTTGGAGCGCGGCGTACGTCCGATGGGCGATTGGTCAATGTTGATGATTTTGTCGAGATGCTGGATGCCCTCGATGCGTTTGTGTTCGCCGGGCATGGCGCGCGCGCCCATCAGTTTTTCGGCCAGCGCTTCATATAAGACATCCGTCATCAGCGTGGACTTGCCCGAGCCGCTGACGCCTGTGATGCACACCAGCTTGCCGAGCGGAATCGAGACATCAATGTCTTTGAGATTATTCGCCTTCGCTCCGACGATCTTCAACGACTTGCCGTTGCCCTCGCGTCTTTCCTTCGGGACGGCGACTTGCTTCCTCCCCGACAGGTACGCGCCGGTCAGCGACTTGGGATGCGCGAGGATCTGCTTCGGCGTTCCCTCCGCGATGACGCGTCCGCCGTGTTCGCCCGCGGCGGGACCGAGGTCCACGATCCAGTCCGCGGTCAGGATGGTTTCGGAGTCGTGTTCAACGACGAGAACCGTGTTGCCGAGGTCGCGCAGACCTTTGAGCGTGTCGAGCAGGCGGTTGTTGTCGCGCGGGTGCAGGCCGATGGACGGTTCGTCGAGGACGTAGAGCACGCCGACGAGGCGCGACCCGACCTGGGTGGCGAGTCGGATGCGTTGGGCCTCACCCCCTGAGAGGGTCGCGGCGGAGCGGTTGAGGGTCAGGTAGTCGAGTCCCACGTTGACGAGAAAAGTCAGGCGCTCGACGATTTCCTTTAAGATACGCTCGGAGATGGCCTTCTGTCGCGCCGTTAATTTTTTGCCGAGTTTCGTCGCCCATTCCTGTGTGCGGATGACCGGCCAGCCGGTGACATCAATGATGTTGGCCTCGTCCACGGTGACGGCGATGGCCTCGGCGCGCAGGCGTTTGCCGTTGCAGGCGGGGCAGGGCTTGTTCGACATGAACTCGGTGATCTTGGCGCGGATGTATTCCGAGTTGGTGTCTTTGTAGCGGCGCTCGAGGTTGGTGATGACGCCCTCGAAGGCGCGCGAGAATTTGAACTCGTTGCCGCTTCCGCTGTGATAGGTCATCTGCACTTGCTTGCCGCCTGTGCCGTAGAGGATGATGTCCAGTTGCTCCGGCGTGAGTTCGCTGACGGGTTTGTTCAGGTCAATGTGATAGGCGCGCGCCGCGGCTTCGAGACTCTGCCAGTAGTAGCCGCCCTCCTCTTTCGGCCCGCTCCACTCCATGCTGATGATGGCGCCGTCAATGAGGGAACGGTCACGGTCGGGGATGATGCGGTCGGGATCAATTTCGAGTTTCGTGCCGAGCCCCTGGCACTCGGGACAGGCGCCGTGCGGGGTGTTGAATGAGAAGGTGCGCGGCTCGATTTCGGGAATCGAGATGTTGTGTTCGGGGCAGGCGAGATGCTCGGAGAAATGCAAATCCGAATTCGAGTCAAAGGTCGAAGGTCGAAGGTCGCGAGTCTGACTTTCGACTTTTGACTTTTGACCATCTACGAGTGACACCGTAATGTAACCGTCGCCAAACTTGAGCGCAGTTTCAACAGAATCAGTGAGACGAGTGCGGTTGGCTTTCTTCTCTTCCTTGTCTTCGGGATGCGCGATGACGAGGCGATCCACGACCGCTTCGATGGTGTGGATTTTGTAACGGTCGAGTTCGATCTCCTCGTCGAGGGAATGAACCGTCCCATCCACGCGGGCGCGGACGAAACCGGCTTTGCGAATCTCCTCGAACACGGCCTGGTAGGTCCCTTTGCGGCCGCGCACGACCGGGGCGAGCAGCAGGATGCGGGTCGAGTCGGGGAGCGACTCAATAGCGTCAACAATTTCCTGCGCGGACTGCTTGACCACTTCGCGTCCGCAGATCGGACAGTGTGGAATCCCGACGCGCGCGAACAACAAACGCAGGTAATCATAAATTTCAGTGACCGTCCCGACCGTGGAGCGCGGGTTGTGGCTCGTGGACTTCTGGTCAATGCTGACGGCGGGGGAGAGGCCTTCGATGTAGTCCAC
>CAZVAX010000174.1:0-2424 GCA_964625215.1 uncultured Anaerolineaceae bacterium
TTCAGCCTTTGGTTTTTCAAAAAACCTTGACAGCGTCATAGTATTCGCAATGACGACAACGTTTTACGATTTGATTACGAATGTCCGCGAATCGGATGCGGTTGGTACAGTTCTTCGAGGCGTTTCACTTCCTCCTCGGAGAGGTGGATGTCGAGGGCGGCGATGGCTTGATCGAGATGGTCAAGCTTGGTCGCGCCGATGATGGGGGAGGCGATGTGCGGTTTGTTGAGCAACCACGCCAGCGCGATCTGCGAACCTGTCACGCCGCGCGACTTGGCGACCTCGGTGACGCGCTCGGCTACTTTAAAGTCATCCTCGCGGAAGTATAGCTCGCGCGCGAACGGATCGCTCTGCGCGCGCTTGGTCGCGCCGCCCCCGCCGGGTTGACGGTTGCCCGCGAAGAAGCCGCGCGCCATCGGGCTCCAAGGGATCAGGCCGATGCCCTCGTCCAGGCAGAGCGGGATCATCTCACGTTCTTCCTCGCGATAGATGAGGTTGTAATGGTTTTGCATGGAAACGAAGCGCGTCCAGCCGTGGGTCTCGGCGGTGTGCAGGGCTTTGGAGAACTGCCAGGCGAACATGGACGAGGCCCCGATGTAACGCGCTTTGCCGGCGCGCGCCACGTCGTTCAGCGTTTCCAGCGTCTCTTCGATGGGGGCGTTATAGTCCCAGCGGTGGATTTGGTAGAGGTCAACGTAATCCATTTGCAGGCGCGCGAGGGATTTGTCAATCGAGTCGAGGATGTGCTTGCGCGAGAGTCCTTTGTCGTTCACGTCGTCGCTCATCTGCCCGTTGACCTTGGTCGCGACGATCACGTTCTCGCGCTTGACGCCGAAATGTCGGAGCAGATTCCCCGTGATACGCTCGCTCTCGCCCAACGAATAAACGTCCGCGGTGTCGAAGAAGTTGATGCCCGCTTCGAGCGCGCGTCCGACGAATGGCTTGGCTTCCTCTTCCTCTAAAATCCACTCGCGCCACTTCTTCGAGCCATAGGTCATCATGCCGAGGCACAGGCGTGAGACTTTTAGTCCGGTTTTACCGAGGTTGACGTATTGCATGATATTTCCTTTGTTCTGTTGTCGCTCTGGAATCCTGAAGTTCTACTTCAGGATTGGCCGAGAGCGCTTCCGAAAGTAGAACTTTCGGATTCCTATTTCCTAATTCGGACAAGCCGAAACCAAAAAGGCTTTAACCGCAAAAGAACACAAAGGAAAACCAAAAGAGCTTTGTGACCCCTTGTGGTAAAAATCCTTGCACAAGAATGTCGTTGATAAGGCGCTAAATTATTTTCAAATTCGCCAAACTGGCGGCGAGACGTTTGATGCCAACGGATTCAAAAACCACATCCACGATCTCGTCGCCATCCTGCGCTTTGCTATCCAGTACGATGCCATCGCCCCAGGTGGGATGCTTGACGCGCGTTCCGGCGCGGAATTTCGCTTCGAGGATGGGAGCCGCACGGGGCGCGGAGGGAAGCGTCCACGAGGTGCGAGAGTCCACGCGCGAGCGCAGGGAACGTCCGGTGCGGGAGCGTCCCTGTAAGAGGTCGGCGGGCAGGTCTTCGAGGTAGCGCGAGGGGAGTTGCTCCTCGCCATAGCCGCGTCCGCCGCGTTGTACCGCGCGGATCAAATAGAGTCTGTCTTTCGCGCGCGTGATGCCGACGTAGAAGAGGCGGCGTTCCTCTTCCATCGCTTCGGGTTCGTCGAACGAACGGCTGTGCGGCAGGATGCCGTCGTCGAGGCCGACGATGAAGACCGCGCCGAACTCGAGTCCTTTGGCGGCGTGGAGCGTGAGCAGGGTGGGCGCGTTCGCGTCGGTGAGGGTGTCCTGGTCGGCGACGAGCGCCACGTTTTCGAGGAATTCGTCGAGCGTGCGCGTGGAGTAGTCGAGCGCGAGGCGTTTCAACTCCTGCACGTTCTCCCAACGGTCTTCGCCCTCTTCGCTTTGGTCGTCAATGTAATCCTTGTAATTGAGATCGTTGACGATGCGCTCGAAGAGTTCGGGAACGGTCAGGGCGGGCGCGGCCGCTTTCCACGTCGCGAGCGACGCGCCAAAGTCGGCGAGGGGCAGGGCGGCGCGGCCGGTGAACTGAGTCCAGAACGGGGAGTCCGATCCGCGCGCGAGGTCGAGCAATACGGTTCCGGGCGAGACCCCGGCCTGGCGCGCGACCATGTGCAGTGTGGCGAGGGTTTTTTCGCCGATGCCGCGCGGCGGGACGTTGATGACGCGGTCGAGGCTGGCTTCGTCGGCGGGGTTGTGGACGAGGCGCAGGAAGCAGATCATGTCTTTCACTTCGCGGCGTCCGTAGAATCTCTGCGCGCCGACGAGTCGATACGGCAGGCGCGCGGCGAGGAAGGCTTCTTCGAGCAGGCGCGACATGGCGTTGGTGCGATACATCACCGCGCACTCGCCCGGCTCGAATTG
>CAZVAX010000175.1:0-2359 GCA_964625215.1 uncultured Anaerolineaceae bacterium
TTTGTCAGCGCAATCATTATATGCGCTCAAAGGGTTTTGAGATAGTTTCTTACTAATTACAGCTCACTACTTCACCAAATTCCTCAACACCGTCTGGAGTATCCCTCCATTGCGGTAGTAGTTCACTTCCACATCGGTGTTCAACAGCGCGGTGGCCTTGAACTCGACCACCTTGCCATCCGCCTTCTTCGCCTTCACGGTCAACTCGGCCTTCGGCTGGATGTTGTTGCTCAGGCCTTCGATGTCGAACGTTTCGCTTCCGTCCAGTCCCAGCGACTCGGCGTTCTGGCCTTCGAGGAAGCGTAGGGGCAACACGCCCATGCCCACCAAGTTGGAGCGGTGAATGCGCTCGAACGATTCGGCGATGACCGCCTTCACGCCCTGCAACATCGGTCCCTTGGCGGCCCAGTCGCGGCTGGAGCCTGTCCCGTATTCCTTGCCCGCGATAACGATACACGGAACGCCCGCTTCCTTGTACTTCATCGCCGCGTCAAAGATAGACATCTCCTCGACCTTCGACTTTTGACCTTCGACCTGGAACCACTTCGTCCAGTTCCCTTCCTTCGGCGCAACCAGGATGTTCTTCAAGCGGATATTCGCGAACGTGCCGCGCGCCATCACCTGGTCATTGCCGCGGCGGGCGCCGTAGGAGTTGAAGTAGGTCGGCGCGACATCCTTCTCTTGCAGGAACTTTCCGGCCGGGCTATCCGTGGCGATGTTGCCCGCGGGCGAGATGTGGTCGGTGGTGATCGAGTCGCCGAACATGCCCAACACGCGCGCCGACTTGATTCCCTGGATCGAACCGACCTCCAGCGAAAGCGTCTGGAAGTAGGGCGGATGATGAATGTAGGTGGAGTTGACGTCCCACTCGTACAGGTCGCCGCCGGTCACCTTGATCTCCTGCCACATTTCGGAGCCGCTGAACACGTCGGCATATTTGTCCTTGAACATCGCGGCCTTGACGCTGGACGCCACCGCTTCGCTGATCTCCGCCTGAGTGGGCCACAAGTCTCGGAGGTAGACCGGCCCCCCCGCGGAGTCGGTCCCGAGCGGTTCGGTGGAGAGGTCAATGTCCACGGTGCCAGCCAGCGCATACGCGACGACGAGCGGCGGCGACGCTAGATAGTTGGCCTTCACCAACGGGTGGACGCGGCCCTCGAAGTTGCGGTTGCCCGAAATGACCGCCGCCGCCACCAGGTCGGACCCCGTAACGGCTTTGGCAACCTCACCGGGCAATGGCCCGGAGTTGCCGATACAGGTCGTGCAACCGTAGGCAATGACGTTGAATCCAAGTTTGGAAAGCGGCTCGATCAGGCCTGCTTGCCGAAGGTATTCGGTCACCACGCGCGAACCGGGCGCGAGCGAGGTCTTGACGTAGGGCCTCACGTTCAAGCCTTTTTCCACGGCCTTCTTGGCCACCAATCCCGCCGCCACCAACACGGAGGGGTTGCTGGTGTTCGTGCAGGAGGTGATGGCCGCGATCACGACCGCGCCATGCTTCATCTTCATCGAGCCGCCATTCGTGCCGAAGGTGGCTTCGCGGGTCAGCGCGTCGCCGGAGAGTTCGTAGCCGCGTTCCTTGACGGGAGCGGTCAACGCCTTTTGGAAGGTGTCCTTCATGTCGGTCAGGGCGACGCGATCCTGCGGGCGTTTGGGGCCGGCCAGAGAGGGGACGACCGCTCCGAGGTCGAGTTCGAGCGTGTCGGTGAATTCCGGTTCGGGCGAGGAGGCGTCGCGGAAGAGTCCCTGCGCGCGCAGGTAGGCTTCGGTCCGCTCGATGGTCTCGTCGGAGCGACCGGTGAGGCGCATGTAACGAAGCGCCTCGTTGTCGACCGGGAAGTAGCCCATGGTCGCGCCGTATTCGGGCGCCATGTTGGCGATGGTGGCGCGGTCGGTGAGGGACATGTTGTTGAGGCCCTCGCCGTAGAACTCGACGAACTTATCCACCACGCCTTTTTTGCGCAGCATTTGCGTGACGGTGAGAACGAGGTCGGTGGCGGTGACGCCCTCTTTGAGTTTGCCGTAAAGTTTGAAACCGATCACGTCTGGCAGGAGCATGTCCATCGGCTGGCCGAGCATGACCGCTTCGGCTTCGATGCCGCCTACGCCCCAACCCACGACGCCGAGGCCGTTGATCATGGTGGTGTGCGAGTCGGTGCCAACCAACGTATCGGGAAAAGCCAAAACTTCTTTTCCATTTTTTTTGGTCATCACGACTTCGGCGAGATTTTCAAGATTGACCTGATGCACGATGCCGGTCATCGGCGGGACGACGCGGAAATTCTGGAAGGCTTGCTGGCCCCACTTGAGGAATTCGTAGCGTTCCTTGTTGCGCAGGAATTCCATTTCGGTGTTGCGG
>CAZVAX010000176.1:0-2205 GCA_964625215.1 uncultured Anaerolineaceae bacterium
CAGCATGTCCTCCAACCAATCCGGCGAAGGCGAAATCCGCCAGGCCATCATCGAAGCCGATCTCGTGGACTGCATGGTCGCGTTGCCCGGCCAACTCTTTTACTCGACGCAAATCCCGGTGTGCTTGTGGTTTCTCTCTCGCGACAAGCGAAACAATCGCTTTCGGAATCGCCGCGGCGAAACCCTCTTCATAGACGCCCGCAAACTCGGTCGAATGATTGACCGCGTCCACCGCGAACTGGCCGACGAAGACATCCAGAAAATCGCCGACACATATCACGCCTGGCGAGGGGACAAGTCCCTTTCGCCCCTGAAGTCCTTTTCCGATGTCCCTGGCTTCTGCAAAAGCGCCACCCTCGACGAAATCCGCGCGCACGGCTTCGTGCTCACGCCGGGCCGCTACGTCGGCGCAGAAGAAGCCGAAGACGACGGCGAACCCTTCGAGCAAAAGATGAAACGCCTCACCGCGAAGTTGGAGGAGCAGTTCGCGGAATCGGCGAAGCTGGAGAAAGCCATTCGACAGAACTTGAAAACCCTGAGCCATGCCTGAGCGAAAGACCAAAAGGACAAAAGCGACGCAAGGGCGCAGCCCACTTCCGTCCCTCAAGTCCCTTTCGTCCCTTGAAGACGGCTTCATCCCGCCCCACGGCGGCTACGAGCAACTGCTGGCCTACCAGAAAGCCGTGGTGGTCTATGACGCCACGCTCCATTTTTGCGACCGCTTCATAGACAAACGCTCCCGCACCCACGACCAGATGGTGCAGGCCGCCCGCTCCGGGAAACAAAACATCCTCGAAGGCAGCGAGGCTTCCGGCACGTCCAAGGAAGCCGAGATCAAACTCACCGGCGTCGCCAAAGCCAGCCAGAAGGAATTGCTGGAGGACTACCGCGATTTCATGCGCAACCGCGGCATCGAGGAGTGGGCGCCCACACACCGTTACGCCCTGCGCCTGCGCCAGCTCAACCGCACGCCCGGCGCCAATTACGAGACCTTCAAGAAAGCCATCGAACATCCCGACCCCGCCATCTGCGCCAACGTGATCGTGGGCTTGATCAAGGTGACGCATTACCTGCTCAACCGGCTGCTCCAGCGGCTGGAGCGGGACTTCCTTCAACAAGGCGGCCTCCGCGAGCGCATGACCCGCGCCCGGCTCAACTACCGCGCCAGTCAAGGACCTAAATGACTCCAACGACCAAAATGCCCCACCCATTCCCGCCCCTTTCGTCCCATAAGTCGCTGGAACACGGAGGGCGGCCCACCACGCCCCCCCAAACCCCCAGCCAGCGCCAAGGCTTTGGCAGGCAGGCGCGCCCATCCGCGAAAGGAGGCCGGGCGTGAGCGAGTGGCGGGAAATGACACTCGGAGAATTGACCGAGAATTTCGACGGCCAACGAATTCCGGTGAAAGAGGCAGAGCGGAAGCCAGGGCCGTTTCCTTATTACGGCGCATCTGGCGTAGTTGACTACGTTGACGATTACATCTTCGATGGCGAATACCTGCTCATCGCGGAAGACGGCGAGAACTTGCGCACGCGAAAAACTCCAGTCGCGTTCCTTGCTCGTGGCAAGTTTTGGGTCAACAACCACGCGCACATTGTCACCGGAAACAAGAAGGCGGACACGCGGTTTTTGATGTACGCGTTGAACAGCGGTGACATCAGCGGTTATCTGACCGGCTCAACCATGCCCAAGCTGACGCAGGGCAACATGAATCGGATTCCGATTCTTGCACCTCCCCTTCCCGAACAGCTTGCCATCGCCTCGGTGTTGGGCGCGCTGGACGACAAGATTGAGTTGAACCGGCGGATGAACGAGACGCTGGAGGCGCTGGCCCAGAGCCTGTTCAAATCCTGGTTCGTGGACCCCACCCCATCCGCCCTCCCCAAAGGCTGGCGCGAGGGCACGCTTGGCGACGTTGCGGAGAATCCGCGTCGTGGCGTCCAGCCAGATGAAATGAAACCGTCCACACCCTACATCGGCCTCGAACACATGCCGCGCCGCTGTATCGCGCTGTCGGATTGGGGACACGCCGACGAACTCGAAAGCAACAAGTTCGAGTTCAAGCGCGGCGAGATTCTTTTCGGCAAGTTGCGCCCGTATTTCCACAAAGTCGGCGTCGCGCCATTGGACGGCGTTTGCTCGACGGACATCCTGGTCGTCACGCCAAAAGAATCAGCGTGGTTCGGCTTCGTGCTCGGTCACGTT
>CAZVAX010000177.1:0-2179 GCA_964625215.1 uncultured Anaerolineaceae bacterium
TTTCTGCAGAAATACTTACAGAGTTACAGTCACCAAATACCGATTTCTAAAACATCCTCTTACAGGCCTTGGCAAAGGACATCAAACTGCAGGGGCTTTGCGATGGGATGGACGCGATGGAGGTCTTCACCCGACTCGGCCGGGTCAGAAAGATTCGCGATAAAGATCTGGTCACGATCACGATTGATCATGAGTTGGAGGATGTGGTGGAAATTTTCTCGCGATTGAACAGCCGCGGCACACGTGTCACCGAGGCGGATATTTACCTCGGCGTCGTGGCGGCGCGCGCGCCCGGTTGGGTGCGCACCACGTTTCTCCCCTACCTGGGAACACTCGGCGACGCGGGATTCCGGGTGAATCCCAACCTGCTATTTCGGACCGTCACGGCGGTCGGCGTCAAGAAAGTGCGCTTCAAGGAAATCGCGGACGACTTTTGGAATCAAACCAGCATCCTTCCGCATTGGCAGCGCACGACGCGGGCGTGGGAAAACCTGGTCGCCAAGTTTCGTGAATACGGCATTCTGAGCAATGACCCCATGCCAACCGAAGCCGCACTGGTGACGATGGTCGCGCTGGCCGACAAATTTCCCGGCGAGAACTTCGACCCGGCCGTGTACTGGTTTTTGCAGGCGTCGCGCTTTCAGCGTTATAGCGGGTCGAGCGCAACATCCTTGGAAGAGGATCTCCGGGATGTTCAAGAAGCCGACTCGCTCGTGGGCGCGGTGAAACGATTGATCCGCCGTTTCCCCGTCACCACGCCGCTGGAGGCCGACGATTTTCTCCGTGATTACGGCGATGCGCGGTTTGGGCGATTCCTGCTCTACCTGCTGGTCTATCGCAATCGGGCGGTGGACTGGGATGAGAAGGGCCATCGGATCGGCTTTGAAGGTCTGGACTTGCTGGCCGATTTTCGTCCCCAATGGCATCACATTTTCCCGAAGAAATTCCTCGAAGGGAAATACAATGGCGACCGGATTGATGCCCTGGCCAACATCGCGGTCATTGGCCCGACCATCAACATCCGCATCAGCGCGAAAGACCCCCTGGACTACATCCAACGCTACCGGATTACCTCCGAAAAACTGGCGCAGCAATTCATCAAGGAAGACATCACGCAACTGACCGTCGAAAATTACGACAACTGGCTGCACACTCGCGCCCAACGACTGGCGCAAGCCGGCAACGACTTTCTGGCAACGCTGGGGCGGGATGTTTCCGCGTAACCAGAACCCGGTTGTTCAGTTGGGTGTAGCCCGATTCCGCAACAAGGCGTTGACGGCTTGGGAGAAGCCGCGCCACTGGTCACGCTGGATGCGCCACGTCGCTCGACCTTTGGCGGTCAGCCGGTAATACTTCCGCGCGTGCCCCTTCTTGGGCTTTTGCCACTGGCCTGTCACCAAGCCTTGCTTCTCCAAATGATGCAGGACAGGGTAGAGCGTGCCTTCCTGCCAGCGGATGACGCCTTTGGATTGCTCGAAGATACGCTTCAAAATCCCGTAGCCATAACTCGGCCCGTCGCGCAGCACATCCAACACAATCAAGTCATACGTTCCCGCCGCCAGATTCCGGCCAACTTCGTTACGATTCATCGCTGATACCTAGTAGTGCTAGGTATCATAGTTTGCGGGGCGCAGACAAGCATTGATTCGTGGTGGTCAAGCTTTCCAATACGTCCCCACGGGAACGGTCACGCCTTCATCCACGATGTAGTTGCCCGCGCTGCCGGTGACTTTGTGCCACGTCAGCGCCCGCGGCGCCGGGCCTTTTTTCACCGCGCCATCGGCGGTGAACAGCGAACCGTGACACGGACACTCGAACCCGTCCGGGTTCTGTTTCACGATGCAACCGAGATGGGTGCAGACCAGCGAGACCGCGAAGATGCCTTCCGCGTTGCGATACAACGCCACCGACCGACCCGGCGGAATGAACGGTTGGCCGGGCGGCAACGATTCCGGCAGGGCTACGCGAAACTTTTTCGACGGCGACGACAACACCGCCGCTTTCGGCAGCCGCAACATGCCGAGCGTCGCCACGCCCAGCGCCGCCGCCGTCGCCCACAACGACGCCAGCCCGAGAAAATCCCGGCGCGACACCGGCTCCGGATCGAGCCGGGAACGTTTGGTGGTCGCGTGCGTGGTCATGAGTGCCTCCCGCCGGAACCCTCACCTTGACCCTCTCC
>CAZVAX010000178.1:0-2144 GCA_964625215.1 uncultured Anaerolineaceae bacterium
CAGCGCGGAAGCCAAGCCGAGTTTCTGTCTCATGCCGCCGGAGAGTTGTCCTGCGCGGCGGTCTTTGAAATCGGCGAGACCCACGAATTCCAAAATTTCCATGCAGCGCGGCAGCCACTCACCCGATTTAAGTCCGCGCACCTCAGCAAAGAAGCGGATGTTTTCCAGCACGCTCAAATCCTCGTACATGGAAAAGCGCTGGGAAAGATAACCGATCTGCGAGCGCGCGAGTTCGATCTGCCTTCGCAGGTCGTAGCCGCAAACATGAATCTCGCCCTGGTTCGGGCGCAGCGCGCCGACCAGCAAACGCAGGGTGGTGGTCTTCCCCGCCCCGTCCGAGCCGACCAGCCCGTAGATTTCGCCTTCCTTGATTTGCAGGGAAACTCCGTTTACGGCGTGATTGTCGCCGAAGGATTTGTGCAAGTTATTTGCGTGGACAAGCGTTTGAACGTTGGAACGTTCAAACGTCAAAACGTTAGACTTCATACCCTGAGCCTTCTTCTCTGACGCGGCGAGATTGGGGATGCGTCTCCAAATAGTCCATGAAACGAGCGGTCGGACGGAATGATTTATCAGCCAGATCGAACACTTTCCACGCTTCAATTTCTTCAAACCGAGTAATCGTAGGCATGGTCTCTCCTTTGTAAAGCAACGTTCAAACGTGTCAACGTATTAACGTGAGAACGTTACATCCGCCGGCATCCCGATCTTCAACTTGCCATCCGCGTTTTCCACTTTCAACTTGACGGCGTAGACCGTCGAACTGCGCCCTTCCACCGTTTGCACGTTGCGCGGCGTGAATTCCGCCTTGTCCGAAATTTGGATCACCATCGCAGTGAAGACTTCGCCGGGGAAGGAATCCACCGTCACTTCGGCGGATTGTCCAAGCGAGATCTCACCATAGCGGTCTTCGGGGACGTAGACTGTGATGGTCAGGCTGTTCAAGTCCGCGAGTTTGAGCGACACCGCGCCCGGCTGGACGAATTCGCCTGGCTCGACGTTGCGCGTGAGCACGACGCCATCCATCGGCGCGTGGACCGTGAGTTTGGCGATCTGCGCCTCGATCAACGCCAGGCTTGCTTCCGCCTGCGCGAGCGCGGACTTCGCCTTGTCCAATTCCTTTGCGGCGGCGATCACCGCGGGAGAATCCGCGCCGGTTTGCAATGCCAGCAAACGGGCGTAGGCGGCATCGTAACGCTGCTGTGCAACTTGCGCCTGCCCGCGCGCGTATTCGATATCCTCCGCGGCGTCGGTATCGAGCAGGTCGTCATAATCTTCCTGCGCATCCCGGAGATCGGCAAGAGCGTCGTCGTAATAATCCTGCGCGGCGTCGAGCAAACCGCCGCTGCTCGGGGCGTCGCCCGCCTGGTCTTTGATCTGCTCGGCGATGACGAAAGCGGCGCGGGCTTCCGCAAGTTTTTTCTCCGCGGCGAGGTAGTCGGCGGTATCCAGCCGGTTGATGACTTTATCCAGTTGCGCCTGCGCGTCGTCAATGGCGGATCGGGCGGCTTGCAATTGCGCTTCGGCGGCGGCGACCTGTTCGGCTTGTCCGATGTACCAGTTGGGATGGTCGAATTCGCTGGGAACAGAGGCGCGCCAGTCGTTCGGACGCTGGGCGGCTTGCGCGGCGAGCGCGGCTTCCAGGGTCTGGTCGTATTTGGTCTGCGCGGCGGCGAGGGCGGCTTTGGCTGAATCCACCTGGGCGGAGGCGACGGCTCGTTGGGCAGTCAGCAGGCTCGGGTCGAGGCGGAGAAGCGGCTGGTTCTTCGTCACCGATTGACCCTCTTCGACGAGCACTTCCGTCACTTTACCGGCGAGCTCGGGCGCAGCGTTGACCTGGGTCGCTTCGATGAAGCCGGAAGCGGTGACGATGCCCTGGTTATCTTCCGCCGCTTGCGTAACGATGAAATAGACGCTGACGGCGATCACCAAAAGCAGCAGGACAATGGCGGGAATGGGCGGACGTCTGTGATTCATGGAAATCTCCTTGTTGCTTCCTCTCCCATTTTGGGAGGGGGCTGGGGTGAGGGGCGTTAATCCAGCCGCTTTCTAAACCGCAATGCGGCGGCGGTCATAATGGCGACGGCGAAGAGCATCATGGCAAGCACTTGCAGTTGAATCATTTCGAGACCGACGCCCTTCAG
>CAZVAX010000179.1:0-2060 GCA_964625215.1 uncultured Anaerolineaceae bacterium
GTCGAGGTCGAGTCCGAGCGAGGGGAGTTCCACGATCTCCAGGTTTGCGCCCGCCTCCCTCGCGCGGTCGCAATGCCGCTGGAAGGAATTTTCGCCGAAGTCGTATTCGATGAGACCGGCGGGAACCATCAGCAGCGCGTTCGTCCCCCTGCCATGCCGGTCCGGCGCGATGACCACCACAGGTGGTTTCGCCGCGCGGTCAATCAACGTCAATACGTCGTTTTCGGTGAGCAGGGGCAGGTCTGCCGGCAGGATCAGAACGCCCTGCGTGACATGAACCTGCGCCACCACCGTCGCCCGCGCGAGCGCCGTGTTCAAATGCGGCTGCCCGTCCTCGCGCACCGTCTTTGCGCCGTGATTGCGCGCGATCGTCAGCGCGTGGGGGTCGCGGCTGACCACCAAAATCTGATCCAGTTCTTTCAAGGGGGCAAGTGTTCTGAGGGTTCTCTCCAGCAACTCCCGATTTAAAATCGTTCTCTCTTCTTCCGTCAATGCGCCCGCCAAGCGGGACTTCCCTCTGCGTAATGGTTTTACAGGCACAATTGCCCAAAGTGACATGGCATCAACTCCCGATGAAGTGTAGCACATCATTAGCAAGTTGGACGCGATCTGTAAGGTGGTTCATAAGTGTATTTGTAACAAGGGTCTCGATCTTCAACGCCTTGACTTCGTTTTCCATGGCTGCGTCTGCATGGTCTAACACAAAACCCGTCAGGATGTTGCGGTAGTGGCTCGCCACCGCCAGCGCCGACGGCTCGATGCCCAGTTCGGCGTACATCTTCGCGGCGGGTCCCTTGACTGCCCTGCCGCCGATGATGGGCGAGATGGCGAATACCCTCACTCCCAGCCCCTCTCTCGAAAGGAGAGGGGAAACGATCCTCAGGATCGGGTCCACGCTCACCCAGGGATTCGACGGGCAGATGACGATTGCATCCGCCGACTCGACCGCCTCTTTCACCCCCGGGGCTGGCTCTGCCGCTTCGACCCCGTCGAACCGAAAGCCTCTCACTCGCGGCTCGCAGCGCCGGTGGACAAAATACTCCTGAAATGCCAGTTCGCCTTCCTCGGTATCCACCATCGTCCGCACGGGCGCATCGGACATGGGCAGAATCGGGTGCTTCACGCCCCACGCCCTGCAAAAGTCCTTTGTAATTTGTGAAAGTGTTTGACCTTCCTTCAACCTCCTTGTCCTTTCCAGGTGTGTGCCGAGGTCTCGGTCTCCCAGCCGAAACCAGGCGGGACCGCCGAGTTTTTCCACGTCGGCAATTGCGTTCCATGTTTCGTCCGCGCGCCCCCAGCCGGTTTCGTGATTCGCAAGTCCAGCCAGCGTGTAGCAGACGGTATCGAGGTCGGGGCAAATATATAACCCGAGATGCTCAAAATCGTCGCCCGTGTTGACGATGACGGTCAGGTCTTCCGGCGGCAGGATGTGAGCCAATCCGTGCGCCAGTTTCGCGCCGCCGACCCCGCCCGCCAATGCTGTGATTTTCATGGGAGGATGGTAATGTCCTCCAAATTTTTTCTTTCCCGCGGCGCAGGGACTTCCGCCGGGTAGCCGAGGAGAAACATCGCCTGCGGCTCCCAGGTTTGGGGAAGGTTCAACGCCTTTTGCACCGTCTCCTGCGCGAACATGGGACTGCACACCCACACGCCGCCGAGTCCTTCTGCGTGCGCGGCGAGCAACAACTGCATCCCTGCATTGGCGGCGGATTGCGCGGCGATGAGGTATTCCGCTTTTGCGCGGCGGGTGTCGGGGTAAACGTCCATTTCGCTCATGTCGAGGCAGAGAATGACGACGACGGGCGCGCCCTCGATCCGCTTGCGGGAACGGTTGACGCGCTTTGCGATTTCTTCAGGGGGAAGGTTGTCCTTTTCCAGATCGCGCTGGAATTCCCCTGCCATCGCGTCGGTGAGATGGGCTTTGGTTGAAGAGTCGCTCAGCACGGCGAAGCGCCACGGCTGGCGGTTGTGCGCGGAGGGGGCAAATGTGGCAGTGAGGAGAATGTCCTTTAAAACGGGATCGGGCACCGGGTCCGGTTTGAAGCGGCGGACGGAGCGTC
>CAZVAX010000180.1:0-1942 GCA_964625215.1 uncultured Anaerolineaceae bacterium
GGGAGACTGCTTCGCTTCGCTCGCAGTGACGAAACAAAGCATGTATGCAACAAAGGGTTTTTCCGTTAATAACGGTAGGGCCTGAAATCGAAAATGAGCGCTCACGAACGCGCGTATTTGGCGGGTTCAGCCGCCGCCGGATTTGCGCTGGAGAGCGCAAATTACGCAGAGTTGATGCGGGAGGGGAATGCGGACTCGATGGGGGATTTATATGCGCTTGAGCCGGATGATGAAGACGCTGCCCACGCCCGGCTTGCTTTCCACTTCCAGGGCGCCGTTGTGCTGTTCGATCACTTGTTTGGCGATGGAGAGACCCAGCCCGATGCCGCCGAAGAGATCGTTGTCGTGACGCTCGATGTGATAGAAGCGGTCGAAGATGCGCGGCCGCATATCGGGGGCGATGCCGATGCCGCGATCCTCCACTTCCACGGTCAGCCGCTCGCGGTCCGCCTTGAAGCGGACTTCCACTTCGCCGCCGTGCGGGCTGAACTTGATGGCGTTGTCCACCAGGGCCGAGAGGGCGCGTTCGAGAGAGCGCGCGTCGCCGGAGATGGGCGGGAGATTGTAGTCCCCGCGCAGGGTCAGGGCGATGCGTTTGTCCATGGCGCGGGTCTTGTATTTGTCAACCACGCTGCGGCCGATCTCGCCCAAATCCACCGGGTTGAATTCCGAAAGCACCAGTTCCATCTCCTGGAGGAAGAGCAGGTCGTTGACCAGCGCGATGATCTGCTGCACGTTGCGGTCAACCGTGTCAATGGCGTTGTTCAATTGGTCGCCGGTGAGCGCGCCTTTTTTCAAGAGGTGGATGTATCCGCTGGCGCTCATCAAGGGAGTGCGAAGTTCGTGGGCGATGCTGGAGAGGAATTCGCGGCGCGCCAGTTCCTCCTCGGCCAGTTTCTGGTATGCCTGCGCCAATTCGCTGGCGCGGACGCGCAGGTCGCCTACGGCCATTTCATCGTTGGCGCGCAAGCGACTGCTGATCTCGCGCACCATCGCCATGGCGATGCTGCTGGAATTTTGCAGGACGCGGTCAAAGGATTTCTTGTCGAGTTCCAGCACCACCACCGGCGTGGTGGCCGTCACGGTGGCGGCGCGCGGGGCGTTGTGGATGAGGGCCATCTCGCCGAAGAAATCCCCCGGTCCCAGCGTTTGGAGCAAACGGTTTTCGGCGGCGTTGACCAGTTTCGAGACGCGCACGTCCCCCTCCAGGATCATGTAGAAAGTGTGCTCGATGGCGTTTTCGCGGCAAAGCACAGCGCCTTCGGCGTAAGACTTCACCTGGCAATTGGAAATGAGTTCCTCCACCTCGCCCGGCTTGATGCCGGGAAAGGCGCGGGGGATCACTCGGCTGGGGGCGCGTCGTGTGGTCATGCTCTCGCTCCGATGGAGAAATTAAAGTTTGTAACCGATCTTGCGCAAGAAGTCCTTGCGCCAGGCTCGATCTTCATCGCCTTCGATGCCTTGCGGCGAGGAACCGTCCACCACGCCGAGGATGCCGCGTCCCTGCCCGGTTTGCGCGACCAGAACCTCGGCGGGGTTGGCGGTGGCGCAAAAGACGCGCGCCACCTCCGGCGCGGCTTTCACCGCGTTCAGCACGTTGATCGGGAAGAATCCCTCGGCCAAGAAGAGGATGAACGAATGTCCGGCGCCGATTGCCAGCGCGTTCTTCTTTGCCAGTTCGATCATGGACTCGTCCGTGCCGGACCAGCGCACCAGGCATTTTCCCGACGCTTCGCAAAACGCCAGCCCAAATTTGATTCCCGGCACGCTGTTGACCAGCGCCTCGTGCAAATCTTCGACGGTCTTGATGAAGTGCGATTGCCCCAAAATGAAGTTGACGGGTTCCGGTTTTTCGATGCGAACGATCAGGATTTCCATAGGCGCTCCCTGATTACCTTACACATTTGAGTTTAGAGTGATTGGGATCGTAACGGGCTTCAAC
>CAZVAX010000181.1:0-1942 GCA_964625215.1 uncultured Anaerolineaceae bacterium
TTCGCTTTCAATTGCTCGGTCAGCACTTCGACCAACTCGAAGATATCCATTTGAATGCCGTATTTCGCAATGTCGAAGATCGGCGCCTTCGGATCGGTGTTGACCGCGATGATCGTGTCGCTTTGTGTGATCGCCTCCACGTGTTCGGGCGCGCCGCTGATGCCCATCGCAAAATAAATCTTCGGCTTCACCTGCTTGCCCGATTTGCCCACCAGCCGCGAGGTCGGCAGCCAGCCCTGGTCAATTACAGGACGCGACGCGCACACCACGCCGCCGATCGCCTGCGCGAGTGCGTTCGCCAGTTCGATGTTGTCCTTGTTTTGGATTCCGCGCCCGACGGCGATGAGAAGCGGCTCTTTGGAAATATCCACATCGGCGGATTCGGGCTCGATGTATTTGGATAAGGAAACGCGCAGCGCCTCCAACGCAGGGACGGTTGATTCTGTTACCGGAGGCGACTCCACGCTTTTGCCTTGATCCGGCTGATAGCCGCCGGGCACCATCGTGACCAACGCGGTGGGCGACGGCAGTTCCCCCTCCGCCATGATCTTGCCGCCGCAAATTTGCGAAATGAAGCTCGCCTCACTAGTGAAACTGCGGCAGGAATTGACCAATGGCAAACCCAGCCGCATCGAAAGCACGCCCGCCACATCCGCGCCGATGGAGGTGTTACCAAACAGAACCGCGCGCGGTTGGTCCTTGCCAATTATTTCCGCCAACGCCTTTTGATACGCATCCGAAG
Organism: uncultured Anaerolineaceae bacterium; assembly: GCA_964625215.1. Classification (GTDB taxonomy): domain Bacteria; phylum Chloroflexota; class Anaerolineae; order Anaerolineales; family Villigracilaceae; genus Denitrolinea. The sequence goes on from CAZVAX010000181.1 coordinate 743, forward strand.
TGAATTCAGCCAGCGCGGCATGATCGAGGTACAGGACCTGGTCTGCGGAAAAATTCCTCGCCAATTCCTTTGCGTTGTGACCAAGCAGCACTGCAACGACTTTTCCATTCGTGGACTGAGCCAATCCACGCGCCGCGGCGAGCATCACATAAGAAATATCCGCAACCTGCCCCCGCAAGTGTTCGATAACGACGTAAATATCCTGGCTCATCATCGCCTCCTTCACAAAACGCCCAGTTCCTTGAAGAGACCGACCAGTTTGACGGAGACTTCTTCGGGACTACCTTCGATCATCTCGGCGTGCGCGGTCGCCTCGGGCTGGAACATGCGTCCGATTTTGGGAGCCCCGCACGGGTCCAGGTCGGAGGCGTCCATTTCCTCGATGGAAGAGGTCTTCATCGCCTGCCGCACCTTGCTCACGGCGACGTAACGCGGCGGCTGTTCCGCGGCTTGAATCCCAAAAACTGCGGGCAGCGTCACTTCCATCTCGGCGATCAAGCCGCCGGGATATTCCTTCCTGATCGCGGACTTGCCGTCATTGATCGCAACGCCGGAGACGTAACCCACATAAGGCAATCCCAGGTATTCTGCCAGAAGCGGTCCCGCCGAGCCATCCAAATCGTTATGCGCCTGCACGCCGGTCAGGATGAGGTCGGGTTGCAGTTCCTTGATGATCGCTGAGAACGCGCGCGCCAGCGCATGGTTGTTCGCCGCGCTGAAATCTCCCCTGACCTTGATCAGCCGGTCGGCGTCTTTTGCGGCGGCGGTGAACAGCACGTCGTCCGCGCCTTCGAGATCCGGCGCGATGACTGTGACTGTGCCGCCGTTCTTTTCTTTTAGTAAGATTCCCTGCTCGAGCGCATGATCGTCGAACTCATTGATGATCCAGCGCGCAAATGTCAGGTCAAGCGCCGTGCCGCTCGAGTCAATGGTCAACTCCTCCACGAGGTCGGGAACGAGTTTCACCAAAACAACGATGTTCATTTCACCGCCTCCTTCATACTCCCATGGACTCAGCCAGCAGTTCGGCGATGTCGCGCACCTTCAATTTATCCGCGCCGGGCATGGTCTTTGCCGCATCTTCGAAGCGCGGCGATTCGTAGGGACAAGCCACCGCCAGGACATCCGCGCCTGCGTTCATCGCCTCGCACACGCGCCAATCGGAAAGCCGCACGTGCGCCATTTCCCACTGGAAGCCGT
>CAZVAX010000182.1:0-1757 GCA_964625215.1 uncultured Anaerolineaceae bacterium
TGGTGACCATTAAGCATGAGTCGGATCGGGGAAGCCACGAGTGCCTGATGCAATGCCTCCACTGATTCGGGGAGTATGGTTCCATCCACAGAGCGAGTCGTAGAAACGGAGTGCAAGGCGAGAAGGATGCTGCGCTCAGGATCTACGTTCAAATTGTTGAGCGACGCGGCGGCCAATTCGCGCGATGTGGCAAGGCGTTTATCGTTTTGCGCCGTGATCGCGGTCTGACGCGCCTGCGAGCCAAAGTACAAGGCTGTGAAAGCCATGAGCAACGCGATCATAAAAGCGCCGGTCAGGTACATGGCGCGTTTGCTCAATTGACCGGCGAAACGCGTCTGCTCCTCGGCGCGTTGCCTTTCAGATGCAGCCAGTTTTTGCGCGGCTTCAAGTTCGCGTTGACGCTGCGCCTCGCGCTCGGCGGCTTCGTGCTCAGTCCAGGCGATTGACGCGTCAAGGAATTCACGCTCCAACTCGTTTATCTCTTCACGATGCGTTGAAGCCCATTCCTGCGCCTGTGTCAAACGCGCACCGCGATACAGGACCTCGGGTGTGTGGTCCATGTTCGCCCATTCCTGTGCGGCTTCGGTCAGATGGCGATGCAAGCGCAATCCCTCGCGGTTATCCTCGAGCCAGTTGCGCAGGGTGGGCCACTCACGGATCAATGCTTCGTGCGCCACCTCGACTGAGTCTTCACTGGTGGTGATCAGCCTCGCATCCGCCAGCACTTTCAAGACCGTTTGCGTTGACTTCTTTTCCTCCGGTTTCAGGATCAACTCATCAAGTTTGGCGCGGCGGCGCGTATCGCCGGTGGATGTTTCGTCGCCCAATTCCGTCAGGCGGATGAAAATTCGGCGCGCGATTTCCTGTTGTTCGTGCGTGAACTGGTCTGCAAAGACCGCCTCAGCCGTTTCCGCGATCGCGCCGCGGATGCCGCCCGACGATGTGTACCCGCTCAACGTCATCATGCGCCCGCGCCGCTTCTGCCATGTTTCCATCAGTGCGTGCGAGAGCAACGGCAGCGCGCCCGGTTCATGCCCGGCCTCGTGCAGGAGCAGATCAACCAAGCCGGGCTCGAACTCCCAGCGTCCGCGCTGGGCGGGTTCTTCGATGACGCGCCGTAATTCGTCCCGATTCATCGCGCCGATGTATTCCTGATTCTTCGATAGCGCTTCACGCAACTGGACATAGTTCGCACAATGGGCATAGAAATCCGCGCGCAGGGTGATGACGACGATGACGGGACCGTCCGCTTCGGATGCCGCCGTGAGCAGGTTCCCGATAAATAAGCCTCTTTCCTCCTCCGAGCGGCACAGCGCGAAGAGTTCCTCGAACTGGTCAACCACCAGCAAAAGCCGCGCATTGTTGTCTCCTCGTAATTTCCGCTTGGAGAAAATCTGCAAACTGCGTGGATCATGTGCCAGGTCATCCATCAAGGATGCAACAGAAGTAACCGATTCGTTTTCAGGGAGAAGATTCGCCGCCAGACTCTCCAATGGATGCGCAGTGGGGGTGAGGATGTGGATATGCCAGTCAGCAGACTTCCTGTCCCAGCGCAGGGCGGGGACCAGCCCGGCGCGCGCGAGCGACGATTTGCCGCTCCCCGACGCGCCGATCACGGCGAGAAAACGCGCTTCGTCCACGGAACCGCTTGCAGTTAAGGAGAAGAGGCGTTCGGTCAGTTTGGCGGTCAACGCCTCCCGCCCGACGAATAAATCCGCATCGGCTTCGTCGAAGTAGTTCAATCCTTTGTAGGGGCA
>CAZVAX010000183.1:0-1724 GCA_964625215.1 uncultured Anaerolineaceae bacterium
GGGCTCCTTCATCAGGGAGGCGGGATCCCATTCCCTGCCTTCGTTCATTTTGAAATCCGCGGCGGGGGCAAAGCGCTCGATCAAGGCAAAGACCAGCGCGATATTTCCAAACGCTGCAACGCACACGGAAACGATGTTGAGGATGCCCCTGCCGATGGCGGAAAACAACTCCACAGCCGACATGGGCGACTGCGATGCAATTTGAATGCCGGTGGCGACGGTCAACCCCAAAGTGACCGCGCCGAAGACGATCTTCAGAATGAACACGAAGAACGGGTACATGCGCGGACCGATCAGGTAGGGCGTCGGGTTGTACGTCTCCGCCACCTTTTGCGGCGCACCGTATTCCTTCAACAGTTCGACCTCCATCGCTTCGTCGGCGGGGCGTCCCGCTTTCCGCGCGCGGTCTTCGAGCATATCTTCCAGCGTGGAGCGCAGTTCGTTTTCGATGTCTTTGCGTCCGCGCACCAGCGGAAGATGTTTGCCGACCTCTGCAACATAGCGATCAATGAGTTTCATTTTTTCTCCTTTTTACGCCAGCATCCCGTCCATTACAGATACGATGCCAGCCCATTCCTTTTTCAGTTTCGTCAGGACCTTTTTCCCTTCCGCACTGATGACGTAGTAGCGGCGCGGGCGCGACTCCTCCAGTTTCCAAACCGACTCCAGCAATCCCTGCGCCTCCAACCGGCGGAGGAGCGGATACAACGTCCCCTGATCCACCTCCAATCCGAGGTCGGCGAGTTTCTTCAGCAGGGAGTAGCCGTACTCTTCGGTTCCCAACTGGCTGAGCGCCGCAAGGACGATCACCCCGCGCCTCAATTCCAGGACGACATTATCGAGCGATTCTGTGTTTGCCATCTCTTAACCTTTGCCGCATTATACTGTGTGATGCATAATATGTCAAGGGTTAAGTATCAGGTGGCAGTCACCATTACAGGCAGTTGCCGCCCGGGGAATCATGTTAAACTTCCCGCATGAAACTGGGAATCGTCACCGACTCGACCTCCGATCTTCCAAAATTTCTGATCGAACAGCATGGGATTTTCGTCGTCCCCTCGGTGCTTGTCCTGGAAGGGAAGGAATACAAGGACGGGACCGGCATCACCCGCGAGGAGTTTTACGCCCGCCTGCCCTCGCTTCGGACTCCGCCCACAACTGCCGCGCCGTCCATCGGAGATTTTCTCACGCCCTATCGGACCCTGCTCGACTCCGGCTGCGACCACATCCTTTCCATCCATGCCGCCTCACAACTGACCACGATCATCAACGCGGCGCGCCAGGCGGCGCAGGAATTTCCGGGCAAAGTCACCATCGTGGACAGCGGATCGCTCTCGATGGGGTTGGGATTCCAGGTGTTGGCGGCGGCTGAGGAGGCAGACAACGTCCCCGAAGGGGGAGCAGGCTTGGGGTCCGCGTTGGAGGCGGCTGCATCCGCGAAGCGCAGGCTGCAAGTCTTCGCCGCGCTGGATACCATGGAATATCTCAAGCGCAGCGGGCGAGTCCCCGGCGTGGTTGCCAATTTGGGCGGATTGCTCTCCATCAAGCCCATGATCGAGCTGCGCGATGGGGAAGTGAAAGCCATTGGCGCGGCGCGCACGGCAAGGCAGGTGGATGAACGCATGTTGGAATTCGTCCTCAGCCTCGGTGAGATGGAGCGGCTTGCCATCCTGCACACCAACGCCGAAGCCCGCGCGAAGAACCTGCTGAACGAGTTGATGAAA
>CAZVAX010000184.1:0-1713 GCA_964625215.1 uncultured Anaerolineaceae bacterium
AGAGGAATCGCGCGTGGTCGTCCTTCCGCACGATCACGTCCAGGTAATCCGAAATCTCGATGCTGCCGTTCAAAAGCAGCGCGGGACGGCTGTCGTATTGCGCAAGGAAGAGCGGCGCAACGCCGATGAGTTTCCCATTTTCGCGCGCGGCAATGAGGACGAGTTCGGCGTCCTTCCATTCGCCGCCGCCGCGATGCTGCCACCATATTCGCTGGTATTCGTAACGCAAAAAGGGAACATCGGTCACGGATTCAATCAACAGCGCGTTCCATTCATTTGGGTCGAATTCCGAAAAATCACTGTGAAGTGTATAGTTCATAGCCGGGAAATTTTACCAGTTATAATCAAAGCGGTATCTTCGACAGGCAGTCGAAGCGTATTCTTACATGAGCATTGACCTGACCCTTGCGCCGCTGTATCGCATGAACGGACGGGAGATCGCCGTCCTGCCCGGCCTGCTCGCGCAAACGCCGCCGTCGGGCGCCATCCGCATCCGCGCGCAGGATCGGCTGGCGGTGTATCTGTCTTTGGTGGGAAACGCGGAAATTTCATCCTCCGACTACATGCAACTGGCGCGCGACGCCGCGAACGTTTTTTACCGCACGCACGGATCGCTCACCAGCGCGCTGCGCGCCGCCGCCGAACACGTCAATCAAACCCTGTTCGAACGCAACCTGGCTGCCAGCAGCATGGGAAAATACGTGCAAGGCTGGCTCACGCTCGCCGCGCTGCGCGACTCGCATTGCACGCTGGCGCTCAGCGGACCGATGCGCACATACTGGTTCGGCAGAAACGAGTCGCGCCTGATCCACGAGCCGGAGGCATCCGGCAAGGGCTTGGGGACGAGCCAGAAGACCGGCGTTTATTTTGCGCAGGTCACGTTGAGCGCCGGGGATCGAATGCTGTTCCTCGGCAGGCTGCCCGAAGGATGGGAAGGCGCGCTGAGCGACGCCCGCCCCGCTTCGCTCACCGCGATGCGCCGCCGCCTCTCCACGGTCACACGGGACGATTTGAACGCGGTTCTCATCCAGGCGACGGATGGGAGCGGCGTAATGAACCTGCTGACGGGAGGCGCGGAATTACCGGGGGAGAAAAAAGAGGAGCAAGCCCCGCCTCCCTCTCCGCGCCCGGACCTGCCCCTCCCCAAAAAACAGGAATCCACGCCCGAGCCTTTTCCCCCCGCTCACGCAGAAACATTCGACGCCGCAGAAGGTCAGCCCGTTTCCACGCCGCCCATCCCCGCGCACGTGATTCAGCCGTCGGCGTACACCATTCCGCCGCAGCACAGTGAGAAGAATCCAAGGACGCCGCGCGCGTTCCCCGCCTCCATTCCGCGCGCCAAGCCCAAGCCCGCCGCGGAGCCGGGACTCGACGACGAAACCCCCGAAGCCGCGCTGGAGCAGGACGAAAAGCCCGGGCGGACGCCCGCCCCCATGGAAGCGGAGCAAGCCGGGGCGCCGCATGAGCCGTCCGCGCGGACGCGGCAGGCAGCGCGGACGATCGCGGGCGGCATCCAACTCACCCGAAAAGTGAGCGGCTCGCTGGGCGAGCGGATCAGGAATTTCGTCCCGCGCCTGCTGCCCAGCCCGGAGAACCGCGAGACTTCCTCGACCGCATCCTCCGCCGTGATGATGTTCATGGCGATCCTCGTTCCGCTGATCGTAGTGACGGTTGCCAGCATGGTGTACCTGCGCTACGGACGCAGCGAGCAAT
>CAZVAX010000185.1:0-287 GCA_964625215.1 uncultured Anaerolineaceae bacterium
GCCCGCCCCGGAGGAGAAGTCGAAGAGGCTGAAATTGGCATTGGCAAGACCTTTCATACGGACGCTGGACGCGCCGGTGGCATAACGGAAGGCGGTCATCTCGCCCGGGTTCGGCTTGGAGAAATCGAGTTCCACGTCCGCCGCGCCGTCGTTGATGGTCAGGCTGGTAAGCGCCAGTCCGCCGAATTCGAATTCACCCTGGTACGCCCCCGCTTCGATGGTGAGATTCATCGGCTGGCTGCCGAGTTTGAAATCCCATTCGTTCTTGAGGTTGTCGAAGGACGGCA
>CAZVAX010000185.1:297-1608 GCA_964625215.1 uncultured Anaerolineaceae bacterium
CAGGACGTTGACCGGGGTCTCGCTGATTGCAATGCGGACATCGCCGTCATCGGCGGTTATCCTGGGTTTGAACTGCTCGTAGTTGTAGGTGGCGCTGCCTTCCACGAGCGCAGCCGCGCCGGGCGCGAGGGTCATTTCCCCCGCGCCGAAGGACAATCGCAAATTGATCTCGTCCGCTTCGGGATGGGGTACGCTGATCTCGTCGGTCACCTCGGGGCCCGGCTGCACCCGCTGGGGCGGGTTGACGTTGATTCCGCATGCCAGGGCGGCAAGCGCGAGAATTGAGGTAAAGATTACAAAGTTTCTTGGCATGGAAAACTCCTTGTTTGATGACGCTGGAAAAATATACGGGGGAAAACAGCCGAGGTTGCAGAACGGCAGGCGGCGAAGCCCTCGTCAAAAGAACCGACAAAAATATCAGCCCCCCTTGCGGAAATGAAAACTGCGTTGGAACAACTCTGTGCTACACTGGGCGCAGAAATAAAACCGATAAAGGCAAACCCGTCGAAAGGCGGGGACGCAAAGCGATGGACCTACCGTCACACCCCCTGTGACCACGGTCGCCAAGCCGCCGAAGTGACGCATTCGACTTGATTCTTTCTGCGGGCTTGGCGCATCGCCAAGCCCGTTTTGTTTCGCACCTTTAAAGTGGATCGTTCCGATAAAGGCAAACCCGCCGAAAGGCGGGGACGCAAAGCCATGGGTCTACCGTCGCGCCCCGCGCGACCACGACCGCCAGGTTACCGAAGACGAGCCTCAAGATCCGATGCAATGACGCGGAAGGTCTGGATGCTCGCAGGAGTTTACTTATGACATCCAAAGACCGAACTGCACCATTGAAAAATCGAATCTTCGCCGTCGTGTTCCTTGCGGCGGTCTTCTGCGCGCTGGCGCTCCCCGCGCCCGTCCGTGCAGATACCCCTCCCGCCGCCCTCCCCAGCCTGCCCGAATTCATCGAAAGCGTAAAGGACGGCAGTTTCAGCACCGTGCGCGGCGTGTACGTGCAGGGGGTCATGGCGTACGCCGTGACACAGCAGCCCTCCGGCAGCCCGGGCTACGTTTCGAGCGCCGCCGACAAACTCACCCAGTTCAAAATGGCTTCCAGCATGGGGAACGTCGGCTTGCTCGCGCACAACTATCTCGCGGGCGCGTCCTTCTTCTCCGTCCAACCCGGCGACACCATCATCCTCGTCTACGGCGACGGGCGCACGCAGGGCTTTCTTGTGGAAAGCGTTCTGCGATACCAGGCGCTCACGCCGCTCAGCCCGTACAGCAATTTCATTGACCTCGACACGCAGGAATTCCTCACCG
>CAZVAX010000186.1:0-1505 GCA_964625215.1 uncultured Anaerolineaceae bacterium
GCTTTACGCGCTTGCCGAGAGTGGAAAATACGGCACAGGCTTCGTCAGCTTCGGGGTGTTGAAGCATCATGGTTCTGCGCTGTATTCAGTGGGGTAGTGCCAAGCCTTCGCAATCCCCACGACATCGCCAGAGCCTCGGGGCCACAAGCGAAGTCCCATCGGGACGGCCGAAAATAGCCCAGCGATTCATCGCTGGGTTCCGGGCGGAGGAGGAACGAGTCCCGTCAGGGACGAAAGACGCACGCGCATCTTGCCTTACAATCTCTTTCGCCCCTGCGGGGCTTTGGCGCGTTTTGGAATCGGCATCTCCGGTGTCGAGGACACGACGAGATACAATGAGGGCCAGGCGGAGCATCATCGGAAGTTGACGCTCAAGGAAGAGATTGAGGTGTTTTTGAACAAACACGGAATGGATGGCGCGGAGCCCGATTTGGAGTGACCGCCCAAGATCCATGCCCGTCAGGGCAAGACCATGGCGCCGCTACCCTCCAGCTTTGTCGGCAAGAACCCACGGGGATTGGAAGCGGTGCGGTTGGCCATGCCATTCCCCCCTCGGACCGCTCCGGCTGAACCATGGCCAAATTAGTTCTGCCCATTGCGCGCGGCGCACGGTAGATTTCCGCCCATGAAGACTGCCTACGAACTGGCGATGGAACGGCTCAACAAGTCCGCTCCCGCCGTCAAACTGACCGCCGCCCAGAAGAAGCAACTGGCCGAGTTGGATTCCAAGTACGCGGCCAGACTCGCCGAGCGCGAAATCTTCCTGAAGGATGAACAAGCCAAGGCCGCGGCCAAGGGCGACTGGGAGGCGGTCGGGCAACTGGAGAAGCAACTGGTCAGCGAAAAGAAATCCATCTCTGCCGAATTGGAAGAGAAGAAGGAGGCGGTGCGCCAGGGCAGCCTGGGCAAGGGTTCCTAGAAAAGCGAAGGGAGAACAAGCAGCCCTGCGTCAGCACGCGGATGTGGCCCGTGCAAGCGAAGCAATGCTCCGTCTTGAGGCTGACGTCGTCCGCACGAATGAGGCCGACCCGCGCCTCCGGGGTCAAGCGCGACCCTTTCGCGGGATCACTTCTGGCTGCCACCCTTATCCGTCTCAGGCGGCAGCTTCAGGCGGCTGGGAGGTTGGAGGTAACGGTAGGGATTGCTCGGATTGTCCGTGTCGTAGGCGAAGGCGTCGCGGTTCCGGAGGAAACGCTTCACGTTGTCCACCGGGATGGCGAAGCCCAGACCTTCGCCGAAGATCTTCATGTTGGTCACGCCCACCACCTCGCCCTTGAGGTTGAAGAGCGGCCCGCCGCTGTTGCCGGGATTGATTTGCGCGGTGGTCTGGATGTACAGCTCGCCCTGGAAAAGCCGCGTCTTGGTGCTGACGATGCCCTCGGTGACGGTCCGTTCGAGTCCCAGCGGGCTGCCGATGGCAAAGACGCGCTCGCCCACCGCCAGCGCGTCCGAGTCGCCCAACGGCACCCAGGCAAACTTCGGCGCGTCCGAGTCCTCGACCCTGA
>CAZVAX010000187.1:0-1502 GCA_964625215.1 uncultured Anaerolineaceae bacterium
GGTCGCCCAGTTCTCGGTGGCTTGGAAGACCAGCCGCGCAGCAGGAGCGACGCCCCGTCCCTGCCCGCCGGGTTCGCCCGCGCTCAAAATGGAACCTGAGGTATGCGTGCCGTGGCCGGAGTCCACGTCAATTGCGCCGTCGTCCGTGATGCTTTGGAAACAACCGCCTGTGGAGCCGGGCCAGTTGTACACCGCCACCACGCGGCTGGCGGGAATATCCGCATGGGCTGTGGTGGTCGTTCCGCCGCCGATGCCAGTGTCCGATACGCCGACGATCTGCGTCGAGCCGTCGTAGCCGCGCCCGTTGGCGATGCCCGCGCCGATGATGTCTCCGCCCGCTTCGTTTTTAGCGGGTGCGGACGGGAAGCCGTGCAACTCGTTCAACGCAAAGTTATTGACGGACGCCACGTCGTCCACTTGCGCCAGCGCATCCACCAGCGCGCCGCTCGCCGCGACCACCATCAGGTCTTCCTCGAAACTGAGGATCTCCGCTCCGGTCTGGGCGACGAGCGCGCGAACCAATCCAAAGTCAACGCCGCGCTCCACCCGGATCAGGTACAGGTTGAGTTCGCCCTCGCGCCTCAGATCCGCGCCGAACTTGAATTCCGGCAGGTATCCGGTCACCGCGCTGACGAAGTCGTACTGCGCCACGCGGTTGGCGATTCCGGGATTCATCCGCACCTTGAACGCGAAATCCGGGAGGTAATCCAGGATCTCCGCGCCTTCCGCGCTGACCGCATCCTTCCACGACTGCTCGATGGGTCCCGCAAACTGGACGATGAAGTACCGCTGGCTGCCCTGCGCCGCAAAACTATTCGCAGGATCGAAAGAGCCGCTCTTCAGATGGATGAACTCACCCGAACCAGCGGCAGGCGCCATTGCCACCGACCCCAGCAGCATGGTCGAAATGACGACGGCTGAAAAGAAATACCTCAATGCCTTGCTCATACTCTCTCTCCTTTGGTTGTAGTGGTGGTACTTAAAAACGCCGAAATCAACATCGGCGTTGTGCATGGGGTTGGGGTGACGAAATTATCTTTTCGGACGATCCGCTGCCTTTGAATGTTGGGCGTATTCTACTCCCGATCTACGATCTGTCAATAAAATCGAAGGGGCAAATTGACAAATCGCAAGTGCATTTTGGTACAAGTCCCCCGCGTAAGGAGACGCAGGGGACTTGAAGTGCGGGAACCGATCACTTCTTCAGTTTCTTCGGGCTTCCAGCCGCCGTCGCTTCCGCGGCGCGCGCGCCCGCCTCCTCCTTTTTGTTCTCCTTGGCGTAGCCCAGGTATTTCATGATGGAATTGATGCCCTCCGTGCCGGCGCTGACGATGAGCGCGGTGATGACCGCATCCCACAGATCGCCTCCCGCGTAGCCAAGATGAACGAGAACGCGGATCCCTGCGCCGAAGGCGAGGATCAACCCGAAGGCAAGCGAAACGAGCGCAAGGAGCGTCTTTTTCCAGTCCCTGGCGATCTTTTCGATCAGCGGCGCGTCGAGC